>DAOTVS010000046.1:0-12400 GCA_034436375.1 Anaerolineae bacterium
GTGCCCACCCAGGCGCTGACCGTGGGCCCGGTGGAGACCTGGCAGGCAGGCAAGGTCTCCATCTGGCAGGCGGGAAATCACGACAACCCCTTTGGTATGCGCCTCACGGCCCTGATGATCTCCAAGAAGGTGCCCGACAGCGCCGTGCCCATGTCGCTGTTGGCAGACCACCCTAACGTGCAGTTCAACTATTACCGCTTCGGCCTCGGCTCCTGCGAGGTCGAAATGCATTAACTCCAGCGCCGGTGGAGCGCTGCTACTAGAGCCGGCCGCGGCCTCTCGCGCTGCCATGCGGCCGTATGGTCGGCAAGGTGCCAGTGCTCCGCTGGCCGAGCTACACGCTACACCCATACCCGACAGCAAGCCAGGTGAGATATTACCCTTGCATTCGGTACAGTCAGCACAGAAAAGAGATTTCCATGCAATTTCACTCCTGGGTCACTTCATCCTTGGTGCGGCATTTTGCGTCAACTCCGGCTCAACAGAGCCGGCCGCTCACACTCGATGCGGCACTGAACGAGCAGGTCAGCTTTCAAGTCGCCGTGCGGGTCGAGGAGGCCGATCGCGTGGGCATCGAGGTCACGGCGGCAGGCCCGGCTGGTTGGTCGCTGCGCGTCCGCCGCGTGGGGTACGTCCCTGTGCGGCACCGTGATACCCCACTCAGAACGGGGCCAGAAGACACTGAGGTCGGGGGATGCATCCCCGGTTTTGTGCCCGATCCACTCTTCGACGAGGCTCGGCTGCTGCTTCCCGAGAGCGAGACGCACGCCTTCTGGCTCACCGTGCGCCCTGGGCCTGGCGCCAAGCCAGGCCTGCACGCCGTTACTGTCACCGTGTCGCCCGAGAATGGCGAACCGGTGGTGCACACGATTGGAATCAGGCTACACGATATCGTGATTCAGAAGCGAACCGACTTTCATATCACCCACTGGTTCTACGTCGACTCGCTGATCGACTGGTACAAGACTGACCTCTTCGACGAACGTTTCTGGCTCATCGTGGCCCCCTATATGCGCAACGTGGTTGAGCACGGGCAGGACACACTCTACGTGCCAGTATTCACGCCACCACTGGATGGGGTCAAACGACCATCGCAATTGCTGCGAGTCGAGCGTATAGGGCCGGAGAGCTACGAGTTCGACTGGCGCGACGTCAGACGCTACATCAACCTGGCCAAGAGAAGTGGGATTACCCACTTCGAATGGTGCCACCTATTCACCCAGTGGGGCGCTGAGCACCCGCTGCGTGTCTATGAGGGACAGGGGCGCGACGAAAGGCTGCTGTGGGATCCCAACCTGCCGGCGACATGCGATGCCTATCGGGCGTTCCTGGCGCAGTATCTCCCGCGCCTGCGGCGTTTCCTGGAAGAAGAGGACATCCTCGAGCGGTCATTCTTCCACGTCTCAGATGAGCCCCACGGGGAGCGCCACCTCGACCAGTACCGGCAGGCTCGAGGTCTGCTCAATGAGTTGGCACCCTGGATGAAGGTGATGGATGCTCAGTCACAGCTGGACTATGCACGTTTGGGCCTGACCGACATGCCCATCCCTGCAATCAACGTGGCGCTCGACTTTCTGCGGGAGCATATACCATCCTGGTGTTACTATTGTGTCGGCCCACGCGGCAAGTACCTGAACCATCTGCTCGATACGCCGCTTGCCAAGATCGCTATGCATGGCTTCCTTTTCTACCGCTGGCCGTTTCAGGGGTTTCTGCATTGGGGCTACAACTACTGGTATCAAGAGATGACGCGCAACCTGATCGATCCCTACACGGTGCAGGATTCGCTGCACTGGAGCAAGGGTTGGGTGCATGGCGATTCCTTTGTAGTCTACCCGGGCTCCGATGGTCCAGTGGATTCAGTGCGCTGGGAGGTGATCGGCGAGAGCCTACAGGACTATGCACTGCTGCAGACAGTGGGGCTGGATCGCGAGCACGCGCTTCTGGCACCCATCAAGAGTTTTAGCGAGTTTCCCAAGACAGAGGCGTGGCGCCGTGAAATACGTGCGCGTCTCTTTGCTCAGGTCGGCCGCTAAATGCCTGTCCAAAGAGAAGCCAACTCTATCACTGACTTTGACACACCTAACTGACCTCGCATGATGATCGGCTGACATGGTTGGAAGAGCCGTAATCAACCGATTGGATCTGGGCTTTCAGGGGGGGTGACGCCGTTTGGCGGGCCCTTACTCTGGATCAGCCGACCGGGGTTCGAATCCCTGTCCCCCAGCCAAGCGCAAAAGGGTGCTGCTCGAGCAGCGCCCTTTTTGATTCTCACTCCACAACTCGCGTTACCTCAATAGCGAGGCCAGGTGCGCGAGTGCTTCACGCCCCTCCTGCTCAAACCCGTAGAAAGCGTTGTCATGCCCCCAGACGACCGCCCCCAGGGCGTATTCGGCCCGGGCCACCAGCCGTTGCTCCTCCTGCGCCGCGCTCAGTGGGCGCCCGTACCCCTCGCACAAGGCCTCGTCCAGGTCGGGGCGCAGCACCCACGCCCAATCGGGGTCGCGGCTGAAATCGGCCACGCGCACGTCCCAGTAGGCGAACTCCAAGTCGATCACCCCGGCCCAGGTTCCCCCCTCGTCGACGAGCCAGTTGGCGGCTCAGTAATCCCGGTGGCAGGGGACCGGCCGCTCGCCCGCAAAGGCCGCTATCAGGCCGCAGGCGGCTTCGAGGGTCGCCCGCTCATCGTCATGGATGTATCTACCCTGCACGGCGCGCTCGATCTGGCCCCTGAGCTTGGCGGCCGTATAGTCCCGGGCGTCACCGGGCCACGCCTCGGCGCATGTGCCGTCGCGTCGGCAGGGGCCGAAACCCTCGCCCGTCCCCAGTTCGTGCAAGGCCGCCAGCGCCGCGCCGGCCGCGAGATGGGGGATTCTATGCTGAGAACAGGCGGCGTACAAATGGCGCCGAACACTGTGCCCTGCCCCTCCGAGTTGGACAAGATTGGCTTCCGGTGTATCATCAGGCGCCAGCAAACTTGGCGACATCTATATCGCGATGGAGGCTGAACCTGATGACGAAAACCTACCATATCGGCGTGATCGGCGGCGACGGCACCGGGCCTGAGGTCGTCCGCGAGGGCATGAAGGTCGCTGCGGCGGCCGCGCAAAAGCACGGCTTTGCGATCGACTGGGTCAAGTATGACCTGGGCGGCGAGCGCTACAAGCGCACCGGCGAGACCCTGCCCGACGGGCTGCTCCCCGAGCTGCGGGCGCTGGATGCCATCTTCCTGGGCGCCATCGGCCATCCCGACGTCAAGCCTGGCATTCTGGAGCGGGGCCTGTTGCTGCGGCTGCGCTTCGAGCTGGACCTCTATATCAACCTGCGGCCCGTCAAGCTTTACCCCAATGTCGAAACGCCGCTCAAAGACAAGACGCCTGCGGATATCGACTTTGTCGTGGTGCGTGAAAACACCGAGGGGCTCTATGCCGGCGCGGGCGGTGTGCTGCGCAAGGGGACGCCCTACGAGGTGGCCACCCAGGAGTCCATCAACACGCGCATGGGCGTCGAGCGCTGCCTGCGCTATGCTTTCGAGTACACCAAAAAGCGCAACCGGGGGAACAAGCTCACGCTGTGCGGCAAGACCAACGTGTTGACCTATGCCTTTGATCTGTGGGAGCGGGCATTCCACGAGATCGCCCGTGACTATCCGACGATCCAGACGGACTATGCCCACGTGGATGCCACTACCATGTGGATGGTCAAGAACCCCGAGCAGTTTGATGTCATCGTCACCGACAACCTCTTTGGCGACATTATCACCGACCTCGGTGCCATGATCCAGGGCGGCATGGGCATTGCCGCGGGCGGCAATATCAACCCGCAGGGCGTCTCCATGTTCGAGCCCATTGGCGGCTCGGCCCCCAAGTACACCGGCAAGAACGTCATCAATCCTCTCGCCGCCATCAGCGCCGCCGGCATGATGCTGGAAACCATCGGTGAGACGGCTGCCGGCAAGGCGATTGAGCAGGCCATCATCAAGTCGCTGGAAAGCGGCCGCATCAAGAGCCTGTCGGCGGGCAAGATGGGCATGAGCACGACGGAAGTGGGCGATTTCGTGGCGGGGAATGTGTAGCTTTGCTGCGGCCATCCGGCTTGACTCCCTCGGTGTTCAGAGGCACAGTGCTCGCATCTCTAGCGTCAACGAGGAGGTCAACCACATGAGCAACCGTTTTCTGGGCCTGGTCCTGGCGGCCGTTGGGGTCGTGATGCTCCTGGCTGTGTTCTTTGGCGACCAGATCGGCATTGGCGCTGGCTTTGGCGTCAAGCACATCCTTGGGCTCATGGTCGGCGCCGCGGCGACCGTCGTGGGCCTGGTGATCAGTCGCAGACAAGGGTGATGCGTAAAGCGTAAAACGTAAAACGTAAAACGTGAAGCGTAAAGCGTAAAGCGTGAAACGTAAAACGTGAAGCGTAAAGCGTAAAACGGGAAACGTAAAACGTGAGATCGCCACTGCGCGGGCTATGCCGCTTTCCACCAGCTCCAAGCTCCGTGAGGCAGCGGGTGTTGCGCAATGATGATCTTACGTTTTACGTATCACGCGTCCTATTCCGCCGGCTCTACCGCCGGGGGCTCTTGTGCGGGCAGGGCCGCCATCTTTTCCAGCAGGCGCACAAGCGCCGCCGCCCCGGCCTCGACCACGGCCTCGCCCTTGGCCGCCGTGCCGCGGGCGGGGTTGTCGGTGATGCCCGGCACGAGCGCCAGCTTTTCCCGGCGCACCAGCGCTGGCGCCTCGGCCAGCAGGATGGACGTCTCGATCTCGCCCGAGTGCCCGATGCCCGGCTGCGGCCCCTCGACGATGGCGTTGATCTCGGGCGCGCACAGGTCCCACCAGCAGCAGCCGATAATCGGCCGCTTGAGCTGGTGCGACAGCTCCAGCGCTGCCGCGCTCACCGTGCCCCCGTTGCCGCCGTGCCCGCTGAGGATCAGGATGCGATCGAAGCCGTGCGCCACGAGCCCCGCACAGACGTCGTGCAGCACCTGCACCACCGTTTGCACGCTCAGCGAGATCGTCCCCGGGAACTGCATGTGGTGCGGCGAAACCCCCAGCGGGATCGTCGGCAGCACCAGCACCGGCGTCCCCTCCACCCGGCGGGCCGCCCGGTAGGCCACCGCCTCCACCGTGCGGCAATCCGTATTCAGCGGCAGGTGCTGCCCATGCTGCTCCAGCGAGCCGATGGGCACAATCACCACCGCCCCCTGCCTCGCCAGCGCCGGGAACTCGTCGCGCGTGTGCGCGGCCCACAGAATGTCGTTGGTTGTCTTCATGCCCATATCCTCTCTATGTGATGCGTGGAGTCGCTATTGCGCCTGATAAGTAAACCGTAATAAGTAAGGCCGCCAGTTCGGAGCTTGTATTGCTTTCCAAGTTATCTGCACCCCTGCAAAGCTTGTGTACAGCATCAGGCATGCCGAAGTGGCGCCCTTACTTATTACGGTTTACTTATTACCCTGCATGGCAGCCTTACGGATTACGCATCACGCTTCCCGCACGGGCGCCTGCAATGCCCGCTGCTCCAGCTCGGCCCAAGCCGGCGAGCCGTCGTCGGGCACGATCTCCAGCTCTACATCACGGTGGAAAAGGGGCTGGTTGCCCGCAGCGAAATCATCCCACAGGCCCGGGCGCACGGGCAGCTTGCCCGCCGGGTAGGTCACCCGCGCGCCGCTGGGCCAGCGCACCTGGTAGAGGTTGCGCGGCGGCGCAGGGTTATAGCCCTCGTCCACCCGGTAGCGGGCCACCGCCTCCTCGTCCAGCTCCACCCCCAGGCCGGGCGCCTCGGGCACGGGCGCATACCCGCCGCGGACAGGGATGCGCTCCTGCAGCAGATCGTCCTGGTAGATCTCGTGGCAGGTCACCGCGGGCCAGGTGGCGTGGGTCAGCACCGCGCCCCAGTGCAGCATCCAGGCCGCCGTGAGCCCCGTGCCCACCAGCTGCAGGAAAAAGGGCTTGTTAAACTGCGCCGCCAGCTCGCCCTGCCGGCGCAGGTTACAGGCCCCGCCGCCGATCACAAAACCGTCGCACACGCCCTCCCGGATGGCCGTCTCGATGGGCGGCGAGCCATAGTGCATGGCGATGGGCCGCGTCACCTTGCTGCGCAGGGTCACATTGCCCTGCACATCCTCCTGTGGCAGGGGCGACTCGAGCAGATTCACCGCCGCCATCCGCTCCAGCTCGCGCAGATGGGGCAGGGCCGTGCCCACATTGCGCAAAAAGCCGTTATAGTCGGCGTCAAAACGGAAATCGGAGGGCACCAGGGCGGCCAGCGCCTCGATCTGCCCCACGAAATCGCGCCAGGGGCGGGCCTTGAGCTTGGCGCTGAGGTAGCCCAAAGACAGCGCCTCGCGGATTTCCTGCTGCCAGTCTACCGTGCTCATATCGTTGGACCACCACGAGATGGGCGCCCAGTCGCGCACCTTGGGGCCCAGCAGCCGGTAGCAGGGGACGCCCAGCGCCTTGCCCGCCAGATCCCACAGCGCCATCTGCAGCCCCGCGCCGAGCGAGTCTTCCCACAGGAACTCGAATGGCGAGCGGCCCAGCACGCGCTCCACCTGCGCCTGCGGCACCCGGCCCCAGGTATAGTAGCACATCGTCTCGCCGACCCCGGTCAGCCCCGCGTCCGTCTCTACCCGCAGGACCTCGAACACCGTCCAATCCCAATTCTCCCGCGTCAGGTGACGGGCGTGGCGCGGCTTGAGCGGCACCTCAACCCAGGTCCGCTCGACGTGGGTGATGAGGGGTGATTTCATCGGTTCTGCCTCCTGGTGAATTCTGCTCCGTGGACCTCCCGGAGGTTTGGGACCTCCAGGAGGTTGGTCACAGCACGGGCCTCCGGACCTGCACTAAAGGCCCCTTCAAACCATGTAGGCCGGCTTTTCTACCTGTGTTGTCCGACCAAACTTGGCGTGCACGGCCGGCGCCTGCCCCGCGGGGCTAAAGCCGCCGCGCTGAGAGTAAAGCCCCCTCAAGGGGGCTGATCAGCCCGTAGGGCTTGATATTCTCAGCCCGATGGGCTTCCAGCCTCGGGCACCCTGGCAGGCGGCCGAGTTTCCTTGGACACACAGGCTCTCTGCCCCCGTTCCGGCTCACCTGGTAGAGTATGACGTGCAGGCGAAGGGAACGCCGTGTGGCGGTTTGGGGCAAGATCCACCCTCGCCGGCTCTCTCTGGATGTAGCAAAGGTCACCCCCCTGTAGCTAGGCCCGGTTACCGGGCGCACGGCATGCAGAGCCGGCTTTCGCACACAGGGGAGTGACCTATCTATTGTCCATTGTAGTACAACGTGACAATATTGTCAATGTACATAACAAGAATTGGCGGAAGTGAACCCAACTTGCGCTCCTTATCGCCTGGGTCTATACTTGGCTACATAATTACTGTTGGCAAGCATAGGCAAGCACGATCACGCCTGATGACATCGCAGCATGGGTGCAATGATGCGGGAAGACGTTCTACAGGCACTGCGCGCAACAAGCTTTTACCACTGTGTCCTTCTGATCCATCCAGAGGTGGCGCGCCTGCGGCAGGCGGCTGCCGGCCTGGCTAAGAGCGAAGGCTGGCCGGAGCTCAACGTGGGCCAGGCGGTGGCGGCGGATATTCTTGCCATCCCCTTTTCACAGCGTACCCTCGCCGCTCAGCGCACTTTTGCTGCAGCTGCGGCCGCCCATGCCCCTGGCCCACTTCTCTGCGTGGAAATCGACCTTCTCTTCGACCCTGCCCTCAGCCTTGACCCCCTGGCCCTGCTGCGTGAGGCCAGCCGGCAGACCGCGCTCATCGTGGCCTGGCCCGGTGTGTGGCAGGGTGACGTACTCTCCTACGCGGCGCCCGAGCACGCCCACTATCGGACATGGAGATCCCCGGAAGTACAGATCTGCCCCCTGGCATAAGGGTTGGAAAGGTTGGCCGAGATGCGCTATCGCGACCTGGTGCAGTTCGAACCGATAGAGACCGTCATTCAGCTCCGCGACGCGGACCAAAGGGCCGAGGCCGAGCGCCTGGTGCGCACCTATGTGATCTCGGAGCGCATGGCCGACCAGCTGGCCAACGTGGTGATCCCCGAGCTGCAGTTCGACTCGCCGCGCGACAACAAGGGCGTGCTGATCGTCGGCAACTATGGCACGGGCAAGTCGCACCTGCTCTCGGTGCTCTCGGCGCTGGCCGAGCACGCCGACCTCGTGCAGGTGGTGGAGAACGCCCCGGTGCGCCAGGCGGCGGGCGCCATCGCCGGGCGCTTCAAGGTGCTGCGCGTCGAGATCGGCGGCGTGACCAAGGGCCTGCGCGAGATCCTGCTGGATAGCCTGGAGGCTGCCCTGGAGGAATGGGGCGCCCCCTACCACTTTCCCCCCGCCAGCCAGCTCAACAACAACAAAGACCCCTTGCTCCAGGCGGTGCAGGGTTTTCGGGACAGGTACCCTGAGCAGGGCATCCTCCTGGTGGTAGATGAGCTGCTGGACTATTTGCGCGCCCGCGAGGAGCGGCAGCTGATCCTGGACCTGGGCTTTTTGCGCGAGCTGGGCGAGGTCGCGCCGCTGGCCCCCCTGCGCTTTGTGGCCGGCCTGCAGGAGACGCTCTTTGACAGCCCCCGCTTTAGCTTTGTGGCCGAGCAACTGCACCGCGTGCGCGACCGCTTTACACAGGTGCGCATCGTGCGCGAGGACGTGGCCTATGTCGTCTCGCACCGCCTGCTGCGCAAAACGGATGAGCAGCTGGCGCGCGTGACGGAGCACCTGCGCCGTTTCACGACGCTCTATCCGCGCCTGGGCGAGCGCCTGGGCGAGTGCGCCCAGCTCTTCCCCATTCACCCCGCCTACCTGGACGCCTTTGAGCGCCTGTACATTGCCGAGAAGCGCGAGGTGCTGCGCACGCTCAGTGATGCCATGCGCGCGCTTATCGATCAGGAGGCGCCGGCTGACCAGCCCGGGCTCATCGCCTATGATCACTATTGGGGTGTGCTGTGCGATAACCCCTCCCTGCGCGGCCTGCCGGGCGTGGCCGAGGTGGTGCGCTGCAGCAGCGTGCTGGAGGGGCGTATTCAGGCGGCCTATACGCGTAAGCACCTGCTGCCCATGGCCCTGCGTATTATCCACGGCCTTTCCGTGCACCGCCTGACGACCACCGACATCAACCTTCCTCTGGGCGCCACGGCGGAGGAGTTGCGCGATGACCTTTGCCTCTATGCCCCCATCCCCGAGGCCTCGGCCGAGTTCCTGCTCGGCCAGGTGCAGGTGGCGCTGCGCGAGATTATCCGCACCGTCAGCGGCCAGTTCATCGCCTTTAACGCGGAGAACGGCCAGTACTATCTCGACCCTTCTCGCACTGAGGATTTCGACGAGGAGATCCGTGAGCGGGGCGACTCTCTGGGCGAGGATGAGCTCAACCGCTTCTTCTGCGACGCCCTGCGCCAGGCGCTGGGCCTGAGCACCACCACCTATGTCACGGGCTTCCGCATCTGGCCCTACGAGCTGCCCTGGGCTGAGCGCAAGGTGACGCGCCCCGGCTATCTCTTCTTCGGCGCGCCCGACGAGCGCTCCACAGCCCAGCCCCCGCGCGATTTCTATGTCTATTTCCTGCCGCCCTTCCAAAAGCGCGACTGGAGCGGTGAGGCGCAATCCGATGAGGTCCTCTTCCAGCTCACGGGCCTGGGGCAAGAGTGCAAAGAGATGCTCCAGCTCTACGCCGGCGCCCGCCTGCTGGCCGGCGAGCGGCCCGATCACCGCGCTGTGTTTGCGGACAAGGCCGAGCAGCACTACCGCCGTTTCGCGCGCTGGCTGCAGGAGCAGGCCCGCGAGCGGCTGCAGGTGACCTACCAGGGGGTCACCGAGCCCATCGCCGCCGTGCTGGCCCGCAGCCGCTCCAGCGCCAGCGGCAACCTGGAGGAGATGCTGCGCCTGATTGCCGCCCAGCTCCTGGCGCCCGAGTTTGCGGAGCGCTATCCCGATTACCCCGCCTTTAGCCGCCTGAGCCAGCCCGTCAGCGAGGCCGGCCGCCCCACCAACGCCATGGAGGCTATCCGCTGCCTGGCGGGGCGCGGGCGCACCAACCTGGCCGTGGCTGTGCTGGACGGGCTGGAGCTGCTGGATGGCGAGGGCGCTATCCGCCCCTATGGTTCTCGTTACGCCCGCCGCTTCCTGGAGCTGCTGCAGGCCAAGGCTGAGAACCAGGTGCTCAACCGGGGCGAGCTGATCGAGCAGGTGGCGGGGGGCCTGCAGCCGGTGGAGAAGGACATCCTTTTCCACCTGGAGCCCGAATGGGTGGCGGTGGTGCTCCTGGCGCTCGTCTACAGCGGCGACGCCGTGCTGAGCCTCGACGGCCGTGAGGAGCTGGATGCTTCCACCATCGAGCGGGCTGCCCTGCGCAGCATCAAGGACCTGACCGATTTCCGCTTCCTCAAGCGCCCGCGCACGGTGCCGGTCGGCCTGTGGACGCTGATCTTTGACGGCCTGGGCCTGCCATCGGGCCTGGTGCGCGACGAGAATACGCGCGACGAGGCCGTGCGCCGCCTGGCCGAGGCGGTGCGCAGCGAGCTGGAGCAGGTCGCCCTGGCCGAGGGCCAGGTGCAGCAGGGCTTGCAGCTTTGGAACGCGGCCGTCTTTACCGACAATATGGCCATTGTCAGCCAGGGCGGCGTGGTGCTGGGCGCCGAGCGGCCGGGGGCGAGCCTGCTGCGCGCGGACCTCCTGCCCCACCTGCGCAACTACAAGCGCTTCCTGGAGGGGCTCACCCCCTTCAACACGCCGGGCAAGCTGCGCAACCTGCGCCTGGGCCCGGCGGAGATCCAGGAGGCGATCGCCGAGCGGCCCATTCTGGCGCGGGTGCGGGCGCTGGTGCGCGCCGTGGAGCAGCTCCAGCCCCTGGCCGCCTACCTGGCCGAGGCGCAGGCCAACCTGCCGGCGGAGCACCCCTGGTCGCAGGAGGCCGCCGCGACCCGCGAGATCATCCTCGACGATGTGCGGCGGCTGGGAGCGGGGCAGCCCGGCCACCAACCCGAGGCGGCGCTGCGCGGGGCGCTGGAAAACCTCAAGGCGGGTTATATCCGGGCCTACAGTGAGCAGCACCGGGCGCTGGTGCTGGGTCCAAGCGGCGATGACCGCCGGCAGCGCCTCTACCGCGATGCGCGCCTGGCAGCCCTGGGCCAGTTGAGCCCCATCTCGCTGCTCAACGCGAACGAACTGGGCAACTGGAAGCGCGCCGTGGCCGCCCTGCCCACCTGCCGCGGGTTCCACGATGGCGCCATCGCCGAGACGCCCACCTGCCCCGCCTGCCATCTGCGCCCGGCCCAGTATCATGCGGCGGCGCCTGCCGAGCAGGAGCTGCAAAGGCTCGATAGCCAGCTGGACGATCTCTTGCGGCACTGGCGGCAGTCCCTGCGCGCCAATCTGCAGAGCGAGACGGCGCAGCAGAGCCTGCGCGCCATGGCCGAGGCCGAGCGCCAGCCCATCGAGGCTTTCCTGGCCCAGCCGGACGACTCGACCCTCGTGCCCGCCGGGTTCGCCGCTGCCGCCGAGCAGGCCCTGCGCGGCATCGAGGCCCTGGCGTTGAGTGAAGAGGCGCTCCTTGCCGCGCTCAAGGCCGGGGGGCTGCCCTGCACCCTGGAGGAGCTGCAGCAGCGCTTTGCCGGCTTTCTGGCGCAGGCCATGCGCGGCCACGACCGCCGGAACACCCGCCTGACGTTATCATAATGGATGGTTGCACCATGACTGAACAATTGCACCTGCCCATGGGCGAGCCTGCCCCCAGCGAAGACGACGCCGAGCGCGCCGCCTACCGCGAGCGCCTGCGCCAATATCTGCAGGACCCCGCCTTTCGCGCTATCGAGGGCTTCCCCCTTGGCCGCGACGAGGATATCCTCGCCCTCTCTGACCCACCCTACTACACCGCCTGCCCCAACCCCTTCCTGCCGGAGATCATCGCCCGCTGGCAGCGGGAGCGGCAGGAAATCCGCGCGCGGCTCGGCCTGCCCGACGACACGCAGGACGGCACGAACGGCGGCGAGCCCATCTACCACCGCGAGCCCTTTGCCGCCGACGTCTCCGAGGGCAAGAACGATCCCATCTACAACGCCCACTCTTACCACACCAAGGTGCCGCACAAGGCCATCATGCGCTATATCCTGCACTACACCGAGCCGGGCGATATCGTCTTTGACGGCTTTTGCGGCTCGGGCATGACGGGCGTGGCCGCGCAGCTCTGCGGCGACAAAAAGGCGGTCGAGGCGCTGGGCTACACCGTGCGTGGCGATACGGTCTATGACGGTAACGCGCCCATCTCCCGCTTGGGCGCGCGTAAGGCGGCGCTGGTGGACCTGAGCCCGGCGGCGACGTTCATCGCCTACAACTACAACACGCCGGCGGATGTGCAGGCGTTCAAGCGCGAGGCGCAGCGCATCCTGCAGGAGCTGCGCGA
>DAOTVS010000047.1:0-49756 GCA_034436375.1 Anaerolineae bacterium
GGCTGCCGTCAAGACGGCCGAGTTCCTGCAGCGCTGCCTGTAGGGCCGGCCTATCAACGTTTGACTGGGATGCCTGCCATCAAAGGAGTGAGGAAATGACCACGACGATTGCACTGTTCGGCGCTGCTGGCAAGATGGGGACACGCATCTCGATCCAACTGCGTGACGACCCCGAGTATAGCCTGTTGTGCGTAGAGGCGGGAGAGGTGGGGCAGGCGCGCCTGCGGGAGCGGGGGCTCACAGCTACCGCGCCCGAGGAAGCTGCGCGGCGGGCCGACGTGGCGATCTTGGCCGTCCCCGACACGCTGATCGGTCGGGTGGCGGCCCAGGTCGTGCCCGGGCTGCGCAGCGGGGCCATGGTGATCTGCCTGGACCCGGCGGCGCCGCATGGGGGCGAGCTGCCCGTGCGCGCCGATATCGGCTACTTTGTCACCCACCCCTGCCACCCGCCGATCGTGAACGATGAGACCACGCCCGAAGCGCGGCGCGATTTCTTTGGCGGGGTGGCCGCGCAGAACATTGTCTGCGCCCTGATGCAGGGCCCTGAAGCCGATTACGCGCGGGGCGAGCGGATCGCGCGCCGCATGTTTGCGCCCATCCTCAATGCGCACCGGGTGACGGTGGAGCAGATGGCCATGCTGGAGCCGGCCATGGCCGAGACGATGATCCTCACCTGCATGGTGGTGATCAAAGAGGCCGTTGATGAGGCTGTGCGGCGGGGGGTCCCTGCAGAGGCGGCGCGCGATTTTGCCCTGGGGCATATCGGCGTCGATATCGGTATCCTGTTCGGGTTTATTGACGCTCAGCTCTCCGATGGGGCCAAGCTGGCCGTAGAGCGGGCGCGGCAGCGCATCTTCCAGCCCGATTGGCGAACGGTCTTTGAGCCAGAGAATGTCATCAGTGAGGTCAAGGCGATCACACAGGGACGCGCCGCCAAGCATTGAGATCGTTCATCATGATGCGAGGTGGTTCATGAGACTGGGTATCAGCTCATTCACCTATTCCTGGGCGGTAGGTGTGCGCGGCCTGCCGCCAGAGCGGCCCCTGGGCGCCCTGGCGCTGGTGGAGCGGGCGGCTGCCTTGGGGGTGAAGGTGCTCCAGTTCGGCGATAACCTGCCCCTGGCGCGTTTGCCCGAGGGGGAAATCGTGGCCCTGGCGGAGCGGGCTGGGGCGCTGGACATCAGCCTGGAGGTGGGCACGCGCGGCATAGCGCCAGAGAACCTGCGCACCTACCTGGCGCTGGCCGAGCGCCTGCACTCACCCATTCTGCGGGTGGTGATCGATACCGCTGAGCACCGCCCTTCTGAGGACGAGGCTGTGGCCATGCTGCGCGGCGCCATGCCAGAGTTTGAGCGCGCCGGCGTGTGCCTGGCCATAGAGAATCACGACCGCTTCCCGGTGCGCAAGTTGGCGCGTTTGGTGGAGCGGGTGGGGAGCGAGGCGATCGGCATCTGTCTGGATGTGGCCAACTCGCTCGGGTGTATGGAGGGCCCGCAACTGGTGTTGGACGCGCTGGGCCCGCTGGCGGTGAACCTGCACCTGAAGGATTTCGTGGTGCGGCGGCATTGGCACAACCTGGGCTTTGTGATCGAGGGTTGCCCGGTTGGCGAGGGGGCGCTCGATGTGCCCTGGCTGCTATCAGAGATGCGACGCCATGGCCGCGACGTCAACGCCATTCTGGAGCAATGGACCCCGCCCGAAGCGACGCTGGAGGCGAGCATTCGGAAGGAAGAGGCCTGGGCGGAGGCGGGGGTGCGCACTCTGCGCCGATACATTCCTGGGTGATGCCATGATTGCCACGCTGGGTGCGCCTGCAGGCCTGGCGCTGTAGCGAATCTCACACCGTGAGGGATCGGTTGTGCGTAGTGAGGACGCTTCGCTTGAGCAGTCTGAGCGCTATTGCGGGCTGGCTTGGCCCGCTGTTGAGAACGTTGCGCGCATGACGCAGGTAGGAGGTAGGATGCCTCGCTTGGGCGGTGCTCGCCATGCCGTGATGTCTGATTGTCCGCTCGGCATGACATGCTTGCGAGAGGCTCGCTGCTCAACGTTCTCTGCTTGGCACAGGGTTCCGGGAACCCTGGGGTATTGCTCAGGGCCCTGGCCGCCCAGGAGGAGCGCCGCCATTAGCGCAGGCCGCAGCCTGTCGCGCTGCCAGGCGGCCAGGAGCCGGCGCGGGCCGCCGGCGCTCTATGTGCCGGCCAAGGTTCTGAGTGCTGACAGGGCTCTCGTGAGAGTCCTGGGCCACTCGGCGTGACAGGCCTCCTATGCAAGTGCCCAGGATGAAACTGCACGCCATAAGCTTTGACAAACTGGGCGCTTTGAGTATATTGTGCAGAGGCACAGATTGCTGCGCCCAGGGTTTGTAGAGGAGGTGAGTGAAATGACCAATATGCATGAACAAGCCATTGATGCTTTCCCCAAGGTCATTGCCGCTCGCCGCTCTCCAGCCCGCTAAGGTTTCCAGGGCGCGGTTGCCCCGCCCCGACCTCCATAACGGGCCTTGGCCATGAGCCGGCGAGCCAAGCCGGGCCTCATGGCTTTTTGTTGCCTGTGTGAGCCAGGGCCGACTGTTATGGAGGATCAGGCTTTGTCGAACCGAGAAGGACGTGCGGCGCGCCATCGCGCCCGTAATGAGGCGCTCCGCCGGGAGCGCAAGCAGGTCAAGCGCCACCGCAAGCTCGATGCGCCGCGCCGCAAGGATTGGCTGCTCGGGGATGCGCGTGACCCTGAGTCGCTAGATGTCGATATGCCGGTTGTAGAGCGGGTGGTGCCGCGCCGTGAGCGCGTGTTGCTGCGGCCAGAGGCAGACGAGGAAGAGGACCCTCTTGCCCGTAACGACTGCCTGCGGGGCACCGTGGTCGAGGTGGCGACCGGCCTGTGCCGCGTGCGGGTCGGTGCAGAAACGCTCCTCTGCGGGCTGCGTGGCCTGCTCAGCGTCGCCGAGAGTGGCCTTACGAACGTTGTGGCCGTGGGCGACGAAGTCATGGTGGCCGCGGACGGCGCCGGTGGGGGCGTGGTGGACTCGGTCCTGCCGCGCCGGAGCGCCCTGGTGCGCCCCGATGTCTTCTTGGGTCACCTGCAGCAGGTGATCGCGGCCAATATCGATCAGCTGCTGGTCGTGGCCTCGTGGCGCGAGCCTGCGCTGTGGTTGGAGATGATCGACCGCTACCTCATCGCCGCCGAGCGTAACGGGCTGCCGGCCGTTGTCTGCGTGAACAAGGTGGACCTGGCCGCCGGCCCGGCTGAGTGTCGGGCCGCGCTGGCCCCCTATGAGCGCCTGGGCTATTGCGTTATCTTCACCAGTGCCCGCACGGGCGAGGGCGTGGAAGCGCTGCGCGAGCTTTTGCGCGGCAAAGTGACGGCCTTGAGCGGGCTTTCGGGAGTGGGGAAATCGTCGCTGCTGGCGGCGGTGGAGCCGGGCCTGCAACTACGCACACACGCAGTGAGCGAGCACTGGCATCAGGGCCAACACACGACGACTCAGGTGACCCTGTGGCCCCTGGCGAGGGGCGGCTTTGTGGCCGATACGCCGGGCATCCGTGAGTTTGGCCTGGGCGGCCTGCATCGGGGGGAGCTGAGCCGGTATTACCCGGAGATCCACGCGCTCGCGGGCGGGTGCCGCTTCGCCGATTGCCGCCATGTGGACGAGCCCGGCTGCGCTGTGCGTCAGGCAGCGGCAGCGGGCCTCGTGCCCGCTGCCCGCTACGACAACTATCAGAAGATCTATCGCAACTTGCCGGAGTGACATGCACCTCTACATCATCCGCCATGCTCAATCCACCAACAACGCTTTGGCCGATGCGCGGGAGCGGGTGTGTGACCCGCCGCTCACGGCGTTGGGGCACCGCCAGGCGGAGCTTGTGGCGCAACACCTGGCGACGGGGCCCGATCTGGATCCCTATGCTGGTCGGGACGGCGCCGGTTATGGATTGACGCACCTCTACATCAGCCCCATGTGGCGGGCCCTGCAGACGGCCCAGCCCATCGCCCGCGCCCTGGGCCTGCGGCCGCACGTGTGGCTCAATATCCACGAGCAGGGCGGCATCTTTCTGGATCACGGGCCCGAGAGAGGGGTGATCGGCTACCCGGGCAAGACGCGCTCGGAGCTGCTGGCTGAGTTCCCTGATTACGATTTACCCCCAGAGATCACCGAAGCGGGCTGGTGGCGGCAGGGTTATGAGGAACCGCCGGCCTGCTATGTCCGCGCCAGGGGTGTACTGGCGGCGCTGCGCCGGCGGGCAGGCAGCGAGGAGCGGATCGCCCTGGTGACTCACGGTGCTTTTATCGATGCTTTCCTCAAGGCGCTCTTCGGGCAGGCGCTCGAGAGCCCCCTCTTCTACTATAACTATAACACGGCTATCTCGCGCCTCCAGTTTCATGCGGATGGCCGGGTGGATGTGCATTACCTGAACCGGGTGGCCCATTTGCCTCTGGAGTTGGTCAGTTGAGAATGGGAACTGAGGGAGCTTTTGGGAGCTAGTAAGCGGATTGGCAGCCGCCGCAAAGCTCAACCATTTTTCGTGAGTTCTCTGTTTGCCCAGTCCCCTCAGTTCCTTCGGTTCCTGATTACAAGGAGGTTCTCATGAAGGCGACACGAGCAGTCCTGGTGGGATGCGGTGGCATCAGCAATGCCTGGCTCAAGCCGATCAAGCAGATGAAGGATTTGGAGATCGTTGGCCTGGTCGACATTCGCGAGGAGGCCACGGCCCGCGTGGCGCAGGAATATGACCTGCCGCAGGCAGTGCGGGGGACCGACCTGGAAAGCGTGCTGGGATGCACAGAACCGGATGTGGTGTTCAACCTCACCATTCCGGAGGCGCATGCCCCGGTGACGCTGACAGCCCTCCGCCATGGGTGCCATGTGTTGTCAGAAAAGCCCCTGGCCGACTCTATGGCCAGCGCCCGTGAGATGGTGCAGGCAGCGCAAAAGGCCGGCAAGATCTTCGCCGTGATCCAGAATCGTCGCTATGATGCGCGCATCCGCCGACTGCGAAGCTTTATCGAGTCGGGCGCCATTGGCCCGCTCACCACGGTGAACTGCGATTTCTACATCGGTGCCCACTTTGGCGGTTTCCGCGATCACATGAGGCACGTGTTGATCATGGACATGGCCATCCACACTTTTGACGCGGCCCGCTTCTTAAGCGCCGCGGATGGCAAGCAGGTATACTGTTACGAGTGGAACCCGGCGGGCTCCTGGTACGATCAGGACGCCTCGGCCATCGCCGTCTTTCAGATGAGCCAGGGCATCGTGTACACTTACCGTGGCAGCTGGTGCTCCGAGGGCCTGCATACGACGTGGGAGTGCGACTGGCGCCTGATCGGCGAGAACGGCTCGGTGCGCTGGGATGGGGCTGATGCCTTCCAGGCGCAAGTTGTGACCAAGCGGGGCGGCTTTTTCTCCGAGGTGCAGGATGTGCCAGTGCCGGAGATAGATCCTGGGAGCAAGGTCGGCGGGCACGGTGGCAACATCAGCGAGTTTATCCGCTGCGTGCGCGAGGGCGGCACCCCAGAGACGATCGCCAGTGATAATATCAAGAGCCTGGCCATGGTCTTTGGCGCCATTGAGAGCGCCGAAACGGGCCAGGTCGCACCTGTTATGCCCTGAAGAGGGATCGTGATAGTGAAAAAGAGCCAGCCCCATGGGGCTGGCTCTTTTTCACTATCACGATCCCTCTTCAGGATGCCCATTATGGCGCTGGAGGATGGCCCGCGCGGCGACGAGCCCCGATGCCGAGGCCTGCACGAGGCCGCGGGTTACGCCCGCGCCATCGCCACAGGCGTAGAGGCCCTCGACCTCCGTCTCCAGGTCGGCCGTCAGGCGGAGCCGGCTGGAGTAGAACTTGGCTTCCACCCCGTAGAGCAAGGTGTGGCGCGAGGCCACGCCGGGCGCGACCTCATCCAACGCGTGCAGCATCTCCAGGATGTTGACGACATAACGGTAGGGCAAAACCAGGTTCAGATCGCCGGGGGTTGCGCTGAGCAGGGTCGGTGTGACAATAGAGCGCTCCAGCCGTTCGCTATTGGTGCGCCGACCCGCCTCCAGGTCGCCCAGGCGCTGGACGAGGATGCCGCCGCTCAACAGGTTGGCCAGGCGGGCAATGCTCTTGCCATAGGCGATTGGGTCATCAAAGGGTTCGGTAAAGTTCTTGCTGACCAGAATGGCAAAGTTCGTGTTGGCGGTGCGTCGGTGGGCAAAGGAGTGACCGTTCACGGTCATCACATCGCCGGCGAACTCGGTGCTCACTTCGCCATAGGGGCACATGCAAAAGGTGCGCACCTGGTCATCGAAAGCACGCGAGTAGTAAAAGAACTTGCTCTCGTAGACCAGCCGCGTGATCGGCTCCAACACGGTCGCGGGCAGCTCCACCCGCACCCCCAGGTCCACCGGGTTACGCGCCAGGCTCAGACCCAACTCGCGGGCAGTAGCTTTGAGCCAGGACGCGCCCTCACGGCCGGGGGCTACAATCACCGCGCTGCCCTCGATGCGCTCGCCATCGCCCGTCTCGACGCCGGCTACATGGCCGTCATCGGTCAGAATGCGCGAGACGGCTGTGCGGGTGCGAATGACCACACCGCGGCGCAGCAGCTCGTCGCGCATCATGCGCATTGTATCGACACAGTGCTCTGTGCCGATGTGGCGGATGGGTACCGAGACAAAACGCAGACCCGACAGAGCAGCGCGCTTCTCGAGGCTCTCGATCTCGTCGTTGCGCTGCCCATAGATCGGCCGGGGCTCGCCGAAACGCAGGTAGGTTTCATCAACCTCACGGATCAGCGAGGCAGTCCTGTCTTCGCCGAGTATCTCATTGAGATGGCCGCCGACGGCTGGGGAGAGCGTGAGCTTGCCATCCGAAAAGGCGCCTGCCCCACCCCAACCCGTGAGGATGGCGCACGGCTGGCAGTTGCGGCACTTTTTGCCAGGTTGGCGCGCCGGGCATTGGCGCTGATCAATATCGGGCCCCTTATCCAATATGGCTACCCGCAGGCCGGCTTGCCGGCTCAGCTCGATGGCGGCAAAGACGCCGGCCGGCCCGGCGCCCACGATGATGACGTCATAACTGCTTGATGGTTGCACTGCTTATCTCCTGGGTTCGTCGCCCGATTCGTAGAGCGAATGTGATGGCTCCCACCCCGAAATATGAGGCGCGACGGGAGAATGGGCAACGGCTGATGATTATAGCGGGCCGCATGCAAAAAGTCAACGACGATTCCGCCCGGGCCGTGTATCATTGTGCGCAAAAGTCTGTTGACTCGGTCCCGCCAGCCGCGTATAATATGCGCTTGCTTGCCCCAGTAGCTCAGCGGATAGAGCAGCTGCCTTCTAAGCAGTCGGCCGCAGGTTCAAGTCCTGCCTGGGGTACTTTTTTCTATCTCCAGCTTGTCACGAGTATCCACCATATCCAGGGGGCCCATGGAAGTCAAAGAGTATATCCAGAGGCAGATCACCCACGCGCACAGCCAGTGCGATGGGGTGATGACGGGACTGACCGAAGACCAGCTCAACTGGCTCCCGCCGGGAACAGCCAACACCATCAGCGCAACCGTCATGCATATCCTCGGCGGCGAGGATAGCTACATCCAGGTTTTCATCCAGGGCAAGCAGAGCCTCTTTGAGCAGGGGGGCTGGGCCGCCAAGATTGGTGTCTCCGCACCCCCGCGCCCCGGCCAGCCCTGGGACGAGTACAAACACAAGACGTTTTCACTCGCCCCGTTTTTGGCCTATCAACAGGAGGTCCGGGCCGCGACGGACCGCTACCTGGCTCAGCTCACACCTGAAGAACTGGA
This sequence comes from Anaerolineae bacterium, assembly GCA_034436375.1. GTDB lineage: Bacteria > Chloroflexota > Anaerolineae > SpSt-313 > SpSt-313 > DAOTVS01. The sequence continues at coordinate 7,789 of DAOTVS010000047.1, forward strand.
TCGCAAGGTGAACTTTGCCGGCCGGGAGCGCACGGTGGGCGAGGTGCTGACCATGCTGGTGGGGCACATTGCCAGCCATTCCGGCGAGATCGCTGCCCTGAAGGGTGTGCAAGGCGCCAAGGGGCTTCCGTTCTAATCTGATTCCATAAGCAAGACCGGGTGAGATCTACATGCGCAACAGGCGCGTGTAGGTCTCACCCGGTCTTGCTTATGCTAGCGGTCGGCCGGGCGCGGATTGATGCCCCGTCCTGAGGCGCCCCGTCTAACTATCCTTCTTCTCCCGCTGATATACGGTGATGAGCCCGCCAAAGAGCCGGTACTCATCCATGCGGCACGAGTTGACCAGCTTCCCATTCCAGACGGTCATATCTGGGCAGCTGTCGCACATGTCGACCCGCCCATCGGGCTGCAGATCGGGAGCCTGGATGATGCCGATGCTCTGCATGTAGAGGGTATCGAAGAGCCGCCCAGGGTGGCGCACGACATCTCCCAGCCACCGGCGCCACGTCTGGCGCACGGCGCCATCCCAGGGCGCCAGCAGGAAGACCTTGGCGCCGATCTTGGGGGATGCGGTATAGGCCAGGTAGGTGCCTTTGAGTAGGTGGTGCCCAGCCTGAGCCACCTCCATCGTCTTTTTCCCGATTGACCCGTACAGGCGGCGCTTGGAACCGATGGTAACGCCGATCAGCCATTTGTAGGAATCGTGCAACTGGCTGCCCCCCAGGTAGGCGCTGGCATCGTATTCGGGGCAATGTTCGTGGATGAGTTGGTAGACTTCCGGCGAGGTGACGAACTTTTCGTTGATGGGGTCGCGGGTGTAGGTGAGCTTCGCCAGATCCACTTGCGCCTTGCCAGGGCCAAAAGCCTCGGCGGCATCAACCGGTCCCGTGCGGTAGGTGATAAAGACCAGGCCATGCACCTTATCAATATGGGCCTGCCCCCAGCGCACTACGTCGGGAATCTCGTGGAACGTGGAGGGATACACAGTCGAGTTGAAAACGAGGGCAAGGCCGCGCTCGCGAGCAATCATGTCGGCATAGTACCCGCGCAACTCATTCAAGTCGGCCTCACTCTTGCCCTCCCAATGGGGCCGCCCCTGATGGCTGTCGATGTGGATTGTGAACCCGGCTAACCCTGCCCGTTTGAGCTCGTGCAGCAACTCGGGCGTCAACGCCATGGCGTTGGTCAGCACGACTGGCTTCATGCCGTTCTCCGCAATAAAAGCGACGAGATCGATGATCTGCGGGTGAATCAACGGCTCGCCCCCAGCGATGGAGACATTATCCGGGTTGCGCCACTGTTTGAAAAAGAGGATCTCTTCCTTGATCTGCTCCAGTGGTTTGTGCCCGGAGAGGTACTGCCGGTAGCAGCCCTCACAGTGCAGGTTGCAAATGTCAGTGACCTCGAGCCAGGCGATGGCATTATCGTTCATGGACCAAGGCAGGCGGTACAGGTGGCGTTTGTCCAGGGGCATTTTGCTTCCTCCTTGGAGGGCCGGCAGGCCCAGTTCGATACGTTCCCATGGGAGAGTTATGGCGGTACACCAGCGGCGACAGCGGCGCAGACCTGGGGATTCGAGTCAGTGGAATCCTATTTGTATTCTACAGCCCAGGTGCGAAAGCTGTCAAGGAGTGCGTGATTTTTCCGCTCAGCCCGGCTGCGCCCCTCGCCGCAAAGGAATTGTGCGCTCCACCTCGACTCACCTCATGAGATTGGACCAATGTGCGACCGATGTCGCCAGCCATATTCAGGTGAGGTGATCTCATGTCGAGCCTTCAGCCCCAATACAACTACAACCCCGTGAACGCTCAACGCGTGCGCGATTTCGAGGTCTGGTGGAAAGCGCAGCCCGAGCGCTGGCCCAATGCTCCCCAGGGCCACTATATCGGCCCGGATGGGCGCCTCCTCTCGCCGGTCGATTTCGCTGCCTATGCCGCTGATCCGAGCAGGTTGGTTTTCGTCTTTGACAGTGCCCCGGCGGGGCAGCATTTTACAAAGTAAGCTCGCCTATTGCCAGAGTGGGAATCTCCTTCAGGTGGGCGTATGGCCGGCAGTATCGTAGTGAGGCTTCACTACGATACTGCGTCTTCACGGCAGCCCTATTTCGCATTCTCGATGCCCCGTATGTATAATAGAAACAATCGGGGCGCACCGGCGGCCCGATGGCGAAGGTGGGGCCTGCCAGGGGAGGGGATCCGCCTGCGGAGACGAGTGTAGCGTTACGACCTCCCCGTTATGCGGAGGCGCAGCGCGCATGCATGCAATTGTCTGTATCAAGCAGGTGCCGGATACCACGGAGGTCAGGATCCATCCGGAGACGCACACCCTGGTGCGCGAAGGGGTAGCCTCGATCATCAACCCTTTCGACACGTATGCCATCGAAGAAGCGCTGCGCCTGAAGGAAAGGCACGGCGGGCGGGTGACGGTGCTCACGATGGGGCCGGCGCAGGCGCGCGAAGCGCTCAAAGAGGCGCTTGCCCTGGGCGCCGATGAGGCGGTGTTGCTGAGCGACCGTGCTTTTGCCGGCTCCGACACCTGGGCCACGGCCTATACACTGGCGCAGGCCATCCGCCGCCTGGCCCCCTTTGATATCATCCTCTGCGGCAAGCAGGCGATCGATGGCGATACGGGCCAGGTTGGCCCCGGTATCGCCCGGCAGCTCAAAGTGCCCCAGTTGACCTACGTGTGCCGGCTGCAGGAGTTCGACCCGGCAGCGGGACGCATCCAGGTAGAGCGGCTGCTGGAGGAGGGGCGCGAGGTAGTAGCCTGCTCTTTGCCCGCCCTGGTTACCGTCGTCAAGGATATCAACCAGCCCCGCTTTGCCACCTTCATGGGCGTCCGCCGCGCAGCTCGCGCTCAGATCCCGGTGTGGGATGCCCAGTCCTTGCCCGATGCCGACCCCGCTTTCTTTGGCCTGGGAGGATCGCCCACCCAGGTGGTGTCGATCTTCCAGCCCCCGGCACGGGAAGGCAAAGTGACGATGCTCGTGGGCGATACCCCTGCGGATGCCGCCGCGTGCCTGGCTGAGCGCCTCCTGGCCGACAGGGTGATCTGAGGGGGAGGGGGCGATGAGTGAGCTCACGGTCGATACCGGCCTGTGCACGGGATGCGGGGCCTGCGTCGATGCCTGCTCTTTTGGCGCCATTGCCCTGGTGGGAGGCGTCGCCCAGACCAACGACCGCTGCATCCTGTGCGGGGCCTGTGTGGAGGTCTGCCCTGCTGAGGCGTTGCAGGCCGCGCGCCCCACCCCTGACATGGTCGGGGAATCGGGCACAGACACGTACCGGGGCGTTTGGGTGTGGGTTGAGCAGTTCCAAGGCCAGGCGGGCAGCATTTCCTGGGAGATGATGGGCCAGGGGCGCCGTCTCGCCCAAGATTTGGGCGTGCCCCTGACGGCCTGTGTGTTGGGGCACAACGTGCAGCACATCGCCGCCCAGGCCATTGCCTATGGCGCGGACCGCGTCTTTCTGGCCGATGACCCCACTCTGGCGACCTGCCGCACCGAGCCCTATGCGGCCATCCTGGTCCGCCTGGTGCAAGAGCACCGGCCGGAGATTTTGCTTCTGGGCGCCAGCGCCCGCGGCCGCGACCTGGCCGGCGCCGTCGCCACCGAGTTACATGCTGGCCTGACCGCCGACTGCACGGGCCTCGAGATCGACCCCGACACCCGCCTGCTGCGCCAGACCCGCCCGGCTTTTGGCGGTAATATCATGGCGACGATCATCTGCCCCACCCACCGTCCGCAGATGGCCACCGTGCGCCACCGAGTCTTTGAGACGCCCCTGCCCGATACCCGCCGCACCGGCCAGATCATTGCGGTGCCCGCCGTGCTTGCAGAGGAAAAGATTGCCGTCCGGGTTGCTGATTTTATCCACGAATCGGCATCGCTCAACCTGGCAGACGCGCGCATCATCGTCTCTGGCGGGCGAGGTGTGGGCGGGCCGGAGGGATTTGCCTGCCTGCGCGAGCTGGCAACGGTTCTCGGCGGCGCATTGGGCGCCTCACGGGCCGCCGTGGATGCCGGCTGGGTGCCCTATGCACACCAGGTCGGGCAGACCGGCCGCACAGTGCGCCCAGATCTCTATATCGCCTGCGGCATCTCTGGGGCGATACAGCACCTGGCGGGCATGCAGACGGCCAAGGTCATTGTCGCAATCAACCAGGACCCTCAGGCGCCGATCTTCCATGTTGCCACGTACGGCATTGTCGGTGATCTCTTTGAGATTGTCCCGGCCCTCAGCGCCGAGTTCCGCAGGCGATTGGGACGCCGGTAAAGATGCGCATCGCCCTAACCGCCGTTGCAGGAGACGATATGCCATGACCGTGGTCCTCTGGGCCCTGCTGGGCATCCTCGCCGCGGTGCCGCTGAATCATCTGGCCGATCGCTTGCCTCGACATCGTAAGCCGTTCGTCTGGCCGGCTTGCCCGCAGTGTGGGCACCATTACCGGCCACAGCAGACGCTGGCGCTGCTCGCCGTCATCACCCATGACGGGACCTGCCGTCACTGCAGGGCTGCGTTGCCCCTGGGCCGCTGGCTTTTCGAAGTCGGCCTGGCGATCCTCTATGCGTTCCTGGCGGCTCGCTTTGGCCTCTCCGCGCGGCTGCTCGTCGCCACCATCCACGCCTCGGTCCTGGCCCTGATTACGCTGACGGATATCGAGCAGCGCGTGGTGCCCAACACGGTCGTTGTCCCGGCGGTGCTGTTTACCCTGCTGGTGGGTGGCCTGAACCGGCCGCAGGCGCTGCCCGCGATCCTTCTGGGGGGCGCCATCGGCTTTTTCCTCTTTCTGTTGCTCGCTGTGGTCTACCCGGGCGCGATGGGCTTTGGCGATGTCAAGCTGGCGGGCTATGTCGGTCTCATCGCCGCGTACCCGCATGTTCTCACCTGTCTGCTGACGGCAATGCTGGCCGGCGGCGTCGCCGCCGGCGTCTACCTGCTCTCGGGCCGCGGCACGCGCAAAAGTTTCATCCCCTACGCGCCCTTCCTGGCTCTGGGTGGATTGCTGGCTGTCTTCATGTTATAGCACAAGGCAGCGGGTGTGGCCTATAGCGGCGCACCCGCTGCCTTGGCGTCTTGCCCCATATGGCCGCTATTCCCGGCGCCGAAGCCAGTGTGCGCCCATAGCCAGGGCGCCCAGCGCGAGTCCCACCAGCGGGATCTCGATGCCCAGCCCCGTTTGGGGCAACCGGCTGCTGGTTGCCACTGCCGGCGTTGGCGTCATCGTCGGCAACTCGGTTGGCGTCGGCGTCAACGTCGGCAGCTCGGTAGGAGTCGGCGTCGGCGTGGCTGTGTCTTTGGCGATCGCCGGTGCAGCGGTCGCCGAGGACAGCCGCGTGGGTGAAGCCTGCGTCGTCACCTGTGGCGCAGATGCCAACATCTTGTCCGAGGGCTTCATTGCCCGCGCCGAGAGCACGTGATATCCCATGTACCCGAGCAATCCCAGCCCGCCGAGGAATGCAACTACCAACAGCGCAAGAATGCCAATATTCTTCAGCCCGCCGTTGGGTGGGACCGTTTCCGGTGCTGGTGCCGGTGCCGATTCAGTCATTGTATGGCCTCCCTTATAACCAAGTCTGCCTGCACAGCGTAGATGCGCACGTGCCGTGCGCGCAGTCCGTTTACCCTAGCGTATGCGCCCATAACCGAATGTTTGGGGGCTCAACTGGAAGCCCGCCAGTTGCAGCTTTTCCATGAACTTGGGCCGTACGCCCGTCGGCTCAAGGCGGCCCTGAACCTTATTGTCACGCATGCCCTGATCTCGGAACAGGAAGATATCCTGCATCAGAATGGTATCACCCTCCATGCCCGAGACTTCAGCGACCTGGACGATCTTGCGCGAGCCGTCGCGCATACGTTGCACATGCACAATCAGGTTCAGGGCTGAGGCAATCTGCTCGCGGATGGCTCGCAGCGGCAGCTCCATACCCGCCATCAGCACCATGGTTTCCAGGCGGCGCAGCGTATCGCGCGCATTGTTCGAGTGCGCGGTGGTGAGCGAGCCGTCATGGCCGGTATTCATGGCCTGCAACATATCCAGCGCTTCGCCGCCGCGCACCTCGCCGACCACAATCCGGTCGGGCCGCATACGCAGCGAGTTGATCACCAATTGCCGGATCGAGATCTGCCCTTTCCCCTCCAGGTTGGCCGGGCGCGCTTCCAGGGTCACCACGTGCTCCTGACGCAACTGCAGCTCCGCCGCATCCTCGATGGTCACAATGCGCTCATTGTTGGGGATAAACGACGAGAGCACACCCAGAAGCGTTGTCTTGCCGGAGCCCGTGCCGCCCGACACCACCACGTTGAGGCGCGCTTCTACGCAGGCCTTCATAAAGTCCATGAACTCTTGTGTACATGTGCCCAGACGGACCAGGTCATCGACACCCAGCGGGACTTTGGAGAACTTGCGTATGGTGAGCACGGGGCCCACCAGTGACAGGGGGGGGATGATCGCGTTCACGCGCGAGCCATCGGGCAGACGCGCATCGACCATGGGAGATGCTTCATCGATGCGCCGGCCCAGTGGCGCCACGATGCGCTCGATAATGCGCATCAGGTGGGCTGTGTCGTCAAAGGCATAAGGGCTGAGCTCGATCTTGCCCTTGCGTTCGACATAGATTCTCTCTGGCCCGTTGGCCATGATTTCCGTCACGGTATCGTCGCGCAGCAGAGGATCCAGCGGCCCGTAGCCCAGAATCTCGGCAACAACCCGCTCGAATAGCTGTTCTCGCTCTGCACGGCCCAGCACCAGCCCTGCTTCACGGATCACGTCACCGTAGGCATCTGCGATCCGCCGCCGTATTCCTTCGGCGTTGTCCAGGTCGCCATGGCCGCGCAGGTCGGCTACAACGCGATCCCGCACCCGCGTTACCAGGTTGCGGTACATATCCTGCCGGGAAACGTCCTGCCGGGCGGGCGCACCCGCCGGAGCCACGGCTTCCATGACAGGGTTTTCCATCCGTTCAGTCCGTAGTAACATCGCTCAACTCACCCCGCTCTCCCCAGAAGAAGCATCAGGATAATCAACGCATAGAGCACCAGGTTGGCCACAGCCAAAGCGCGGACCAGCGGCATGGGCAGCAAAGTCCACCGTGCTGCCCGGCGACCCTTTCCCGACCAACTCTCTTCAGCGGACAAGTGCAGTGCCAGGCTCAAACGCACATTGACCAGCTCCGCCGCTTCGGGATAGTTCCCTTCGAGCGTTGCCAGTAACCCCGCTGCTTCCGACCACCGCCCCTGCTGCATGCTCAGCAGCAACTGGCCATAGAGCGCATCGTTCTCGATCTGGGGTCCCCTGGCGCCGTCAAGCGCATTTGACCTCTGAAAGGGAGAACCGTGATCGTCGGCTAGTGGAAGATGCATTACTGTTGTCATTGCCCAAACGATTCCATAATCATGGGGATAGCCGGCCCCAAAATAACAGCAAAGGTTGCCGGCATGATGAAAATCACCATCGGGAACAACATCTTTAGCGGCGCCGCTCGAGCCACCTCCTGAGCTTTCTGGCGCCGGCGCGTACGCAGCTGATCGGCTTGAGCGTGCAGGGTGTCGGAGATGCTAAAGCCAAGCTGATCGGCCTGCAAGAGCACTGCCACCAGCGATGACAACTCGGGGACATCTGTGCGGTAGACGAGGTTCCGCATGGCCTCGCGCCAGCTGACGCCGACCCCCATCTCCATGACGGCGCGCCGGAACTCGCGCGCCAGGTCATGGTCCCAGCTCTGGCCGATGCGCATAAAGGCACTCTCCAGCCCCAGGCCGGCATCGATGCACACAGTCAACATGTCCAGGGCGTCAGGCAGCGCCAGGTAGACGGCCTTGCGCCGCCTTTTCGTCAGGCCTCGGAGCCAGAAATTCGGCAACTCGGAGAAAAAGATGGCTCCTACCGCGCCTGCCAGCAGAGACTGCACTAACGATTTGGTCACGCTGGCCAGGATAACCGTCAGCCCTATTGTCCCCAGGGTTGCGACGAGGATCCGCAGGCCAAGGAAATCCAGGGCATCCAGGCCGTAGGGAGAGCCGGCGATGAGCAGCTCGCGGCGCAGCTTGTCAATGTTTCCGCTGGGCGAGAGGCCTCCCAAGCGCCGCAGCAACTGCTGCAACATGGGCTGCAGCACACGCTGCACAAAGGGAGCTTGCAACTCCATCGAAGTAGCCACCAGATGCCCGGCCACCACCTGCTCGAGCCGCTGCTCGGCTTGACGGTCCTGGCGCTGCATCAGGAGCCCCACCCAGAACGCCCCGACTGCCAGCGCAACGAGCTCCGCAATCCAGAACATATTCATGCTCATGAGCCATACCCCTGTTCTAGACTTCGATACGTGAAAGCCGCTGGCACACAAAGAACCCGATCACTTCGGCCACCACTGCGCCCGCAGGAATGATGCGCACCCAGCCCGGCTGGAAAAGGCGCATGATCCAGCTCGGGCTGATCACAGCGAGGGCGGCTCCCAACGCAAAGGGCATGCCGACCAAGAGGTAACTGGTCAACCGCTGCTGTGTTGTGAGCACCCGTATCTCGCCCATTAGCTGCACACGCTCTCGCAGGGTCGCTGCGATCTTTTCGAGCACCAGGGAAAGGTTGCCGCCGACTTCGTGGCTGATATTCACGGCCGTCACAATCAACTGCAGGTCATCGGTCTCCATGCGTTTGACGAGGTTGTTCAGGGCTTCCGTCTGGCTCAGACCATACCCTTCCTCGCGCAGCACCCGTGCAAACTCTTCGGAGGCGGGGGGGTCAAGCTCGCGGCTGATCAGCTCCAGCGCCGTCGGCAGCGCGTGCCCGCCACGCAACGAGCCGACGATCAGGGTCAACACATCGACAAGCTGAGTGTGAAAAGCGTCGATGCGTTTCTGCCGCTTGCGCTCCAGCAGGATCCATGGCAAGGCGGCCGCCAGGATTGCTACCCCCAGGCCTGAAACCAGCTGCCCGCGCAGCACAATCCCAAATGCCCCGCCCACGATCGCTGCCGATGCATCGATCACCAGGAACTCGGGTACCGTCAACCGCACATTGGCCTGTGCCAGGTGCAGAAGGAGTTTTTGCGCCACCGATTGCCCGCTGATCAGGCGGTCGAGGCGTGTCCAGAGTTTTCCCAGCCCCTTGCGGCTTGTCCGCTCTTCTTCATTGCCATACTGCCGGACGGTAGCAAAGTTCTCCAGTCGCTCCAACACACTATCGGAGCGGTTCGTCAACGCATTCACACCCGCGAAAACCGCCAGCACAGCCAGCGCGCAAAGCAGCCCGCTGATCAGCGCACCAACCACGTTGCCCCCCTGCCCACTACTGCCGGGCTATCCTGGTCAGACTCCTGGCCAGTTCGTCCATCTGCTTCGCCACCGCACTGTGCGGATGGCTCTCTACGACGGGTACCCCACGGTTCACGCTGTAGGTCACCAGCTTGACATCATCGGGCACAGCGCCCTGCACGCTAATGCCCAGTGCGTTCTCAATGGCCTGCCGAGGCAGGCCACCCTTTTGCGGAAACCGGTTGAGCACAGGCACCACGCGCTCGCGCGACAGGCCCATCTGCGCAGCCCTCTCCAGAAAGAGCCGCGCCCCTCTCAGCGCCGGAATCTCTGGCGTCAGCACGAGCACTACCCGATCCGCCAGGTCCAGGGTCGCGGCCACATTGTCGTCATGGAGGGGTGGCATATCGACCACCACAAAGTCCCGCAGACGCCGCAGGCTCATGAGCATCCTGTGCATCTCATCCGCTGTCAGCACGTCATAGCCCTGCTGCTGCGGCAACAACACCTGAATACCCGTCGCATGCGGGGTCAGGATGGCTTCGAAATCGCCCTCATCCAGCTCTTCGATGCGCGGCAGCAGCCTCCCGCCGGATGGCCCGGTATGCATGTTCAGGAGGACATCCACCGCACCGGTGCGCAAAGCCGCATCCACGAGGACGACCCCGGATCTCGTTTCCTGGCGCAACGCGGCCGCCACGTTGACTGCCACCACACTGGCCCCCACCCCACCTTTGGTGCCCAGGACAGCGACGACAAAACCCGATTTCTCCTTGCGCAGGTCCAGGGCCGCCTTGATGCGGGCGACGAGCTCCTGCGCATCAGGGGGCTTGACCAAATAATCGAAAGCTCCCGCGCGCAGGCTGGCCACCCGCTCCGATACACCCGTTGCCGTGCTGAGCACGATGATGGGCGTCGTCGCGGTCTCGTTCCGCAGGCGCAGGGCGCGGCACAGGTCGGGCCCGGTCATATCAGCCAGGTCGAGTTCCGTCACGATCGCATCCGGACCCTCCACGCGCGCCTTGTCCAGGCCCTCGGCCCCCGACTTGGCAGTGATGACCTCCCAATCCTGGGAACGCAGCACGCTGCGCACAACAGCCACAGCGCTGGGGTCCCGGTCGACCACCAGGATCCTCGTCCGATGGCCGGGTGTGCGGCCGCTCTTGACCAGGCGCACCCCGCCACGGGCTTCAGGCCACAGCTCTGCGTTCATTGTCCTGCCTGCCATTGAATCTTGTAACGCTGCAACATGTACTCGCCATTCACAGGACTTACATTAAACTCGCCTGTGGCTGCGGGGCTGCGCAGTGCCAAGTCCTGAGATGCACCGGAATCGCGGAGGTATTTGAGCACCAGGGCATCCTGGGGATCCACCGCCAGCAGGATTGCCTTTGCTGGCCCATGGCTGCCCGTTTTGGGGTCTTTGCTGTCATAGATGATCCCGGCCACCCGCACATTCTGAAGGATGGTCAGGGTGTTCATGCCGGTGCTCTTTTTCAGGGAGGGATCTTTGCCGAAATCGTGGGAGAAGAGGATCTCGACCCGGTCCCCGGGGCGCACCACATCGACGGAGCTGAGCAGGTCTGTCGCCGGAAAGGCGATGACGACCTGCTTGGGATCCATGACCAGGGCCGTCTGTGGGCCCACATAATCCGGCGCGATCAACTTGCCTGGCAACACGATTTCGCCGCGCGCGATGTTGACGGTGCTCAACTTGCCGACCGCATCCTCCTGGGCTGTCAGCGCCCCGTCGGGCACGACATCTGCAGGCTCCTCACGCAGAGCAAGGTCCGCATCAGTGATCACGGTATGCAGAGAGATATCGCGTGCTGCCACCACCACCTTGACGCGGGGAACCTCTTCCACCTGTTTGGGCGTACTCGCCGCTTTCTGCACGGTTATGAAGGCCAGGGTGCCGGCCAGGACCGCCAGGATCAGGCCAGCCGCAAACCACAGACAACCTCGCCGCCGGTTCAACGTTTCTCACCCCTTCTACTCATCACACACGGGCCCCACGGCTAACACTCGCGCCAATCCTCAGCTACCGCTTTATTGCGATCACGCGCACACCGCTGTCGAACGTCCCCCCGGCCTCCTGGGCCGCCACATAGCGTATGAATTGTCCCTTGACGTACTTGGGAGTGCCGGTATCCACCACCTCGACGACATAAAAGGCCGCAAAGCCGACGATGTGATAGTCCAGCTCGCCATTGCCCGAGATGCCTGGGCGCGTGCTATCATACACTGGCACTATGATGACGGTGTTGAGGCGCACCTGCGCCATCTCTTGCAGGCCAGCCGTCTTGGTGCCCGGGGTCCCATTGACCCAATCGCCCACCTTAACTGTACCCGGGTAACCGTAGGCCACCCAGGCGACGATCTCATTGTTGTCGACCGAGCCGCCGTCAAAGTTCGCCCAGCCGCGCTCGCCATCGGCCACCTTGCCATAGTTGTAGTCAGAGACCTGAGTCTTATCGTCCCAGATCTGGATCTGGCGCGTCAAGGTGATCGCAGTATTCTTTACCAGCAGGGGCATCAGGCCCCCGCGCCACTCTGAAGGGAAGGAATACCCCGCTTGCGCGACCGCCTGCACGTTAAAGTGCGGAATCCCCACCACAGAGGCAAAGTAGGTGTTAAAGGTCTTGCTCGCTGTCACTGTAACGCTCGAGCTCAAAATCTGCGCTTGGCATGATCCGGCGCCATTGCGCACCACGGCATAGTCATTGACCGCCGCGAGCACATCAGCCTGAGTCTGGTTCAGGCTGAGCGCCCGCACACCGGCCAGGGCGCCGGCGTCGGCGGCCCGCTGGACCAGGCGCCGCTCGACATAGATGTTGCCGACGTCGATCACCATCGCCAGCAGAGCCATCAGGACCAGCATCAGCAGCGCCACAATGACGAGCGTCTGCCCCTTCTCAGATGCCCACATCCACCTGGGGCGCGCCCTGCCCTCACTATCACTGAAATCCATTGGACCGGCCATCGTTTCCCCCTGGGTCAACGCTTGAGCCCAATGACCCGCACGCCGGTATCAAAGGTTCCGCCCGTCCGCCCGCCTACCGTGTAGTTCTGGAACACACCCTCGATGTACTTGGGGTTCCCCTTATCCACGATTTTCGTCACTTTGAAAGCGCCAAAGCCCACGATGTGGTAGCCGCATTCGTTGCCCTGGCACTTGGCATCATACTCATCATAGACGGGGCAGATCACGATATGGTTGATCCAGATCGACATCGCCCCAGTGCACGAGTTCTTGACGCCGGGGGCGCCATCGATCCAGTCGCCGACCTTCACCGTGCCGCCATAACCGCCGCCCTCAATCTCATTGCGTATCGTGCTCGCGCCGGGTCCCTCAAAGTAGAGCCAACCGCGGTCGCCGCCGGCCGTCGCTCCGCTCTTCGAGTCCACCGTCTTGCCATCGTCCCAGATCTGGATGCTCCGGCCCGGGGAGACTGCATTCTTATCCACGGCGATGGGCATGAGCCCGCCAGTCCAGGAGCCCGGGTATCCGAGTTGCCCCCCCTGGGCCGTAGCGTTCACAGTGGCCGCGGGAATGCCCAGGATGGGGGCAAAATACGTTGGAAAGGTCTTGCTCGCCGTTACCATCACGGTTGTGCTCACGACCGAAACCACGCACGAGCTGGCGGCATTCCGCTGCATTGCATAGTCGATCGCTTCCGTCTCGACAGCGCTCGCATCCTCGCCCAGAGCCAGCGCTCGCGCCCCGGCCAGCGCCGCCGCGTCGGCGGCATTCTGCACCATACGCCGCTGGATATAGATGTTCCCGACATCGAGTACGAGGGCTAACAGGGCCATGAGGGCGAGCATCAGCAGGGCCACTATCACCAGGGTCTGCCCGCGCTCGCAACGCGAGAGCCTGCCGTGCCTCGCCTCTGACGGATCCTTCACGACGTTCTCGGCCGTCAACATGAGCTACCTCACCCGATCTGCATCCGCGAACGCCCATGCAAGATGATCCCGTTCCCTGTGCCCCCATCCAGAGCTTGGCCGATGAACTGCACAGTGGCTCGGAAGGTATAGGTCACCTCCACCTGCACATGGTCGCTATCCGGCTGGGTCAGACTCAGCGTCAGATCATTGGGGTTGATGCCGGCTACCAGCCGCAGGGTCGCGCTCCTGAACTCGGCGCAATACTCTGGGTCGACACTACAGCAATTGGGGTATGCCCCCTCACCATTCGGAATGGGGTGCGTGCTCGCCCAGCGGGCTCCCTCCTGGGCCGCTGTAGACACCACGTTCTGTGCATACACGGCGCGGCTGAGGTCCACGATCCCGAAGATGAGCATCAACAGGATCAACAGCACCAGAGAGAGCTCAGCGGTTGCCTGCCCACTTTCACGGGCCAGCCCGGGCCGGCAATCGCTCGCTTGCACATAGGTCGCGTTCCGCATCTAGCTTCCTCCGCCGATGATGACCATCTGCGTGCTGGCCCGAATGAGCAGGGGCTGCGCGCCCACCAGGTAGCCCGTGACCATGCGCAAGCGATACTGAACGGTCACCACAACCGGAAGCCCGCCGTCGGTTCCTTCGGGCATCGAGACCTGCACATCGCTGCGTGCGACAGCCAACCCTGCAGCCGTCGCAGTCCCCAGGGTCTCACCAATGATACCGTTGGTATCGGTAGGGTAGACGCAGCCATAGCGCGCCCCTTCGCGCGAGGCGTTGGCCAGCGTCAGCCACACCGAGAAGGCCCGTCCCAGGTCGAGGCACCCGGCCATGACCAACAGGAGAAGGGGTAGCACGAGAGCCATTTCCGCTACTGCCTGACCGGCTTCGCTCTTTGTGGTCACCCTGCATCTCCTTGATTGACAAAAGCCCTGCTGACGACAAACGTCTCACCAGCAGGGCTACGGCGTTAAGGGTATCTACCGGCGCCACATGCCCTGCGGCGCCCTTTGCCTACCCGACTCTGGTGGGCCCCCTCACAACTTGACGGGAAACAGGTGGCGCCTCTACAGCCACCGGGCATTCACCTGCCCCCGTCTGGGAGCCCACCTGCACGCAAAACGACGATCTTTGTGGGGCGGCATTGCGCCGCCCCAAGGGACTGCACTGCACTACCGTACGGATCAACCGCCGATGCCGTTGGCAGCAAAGCCGCTGGTAATGGAGTTGAAGACGTTCTTGATCTGCCCGCCGAGCAGGGCGACCACCGCGATCACCAACAGGGCGATCAGGGCGATCAGCAAGGCATACTCTGCCAGGTCCTGGCCATCTTCTCTCTTCAGGGTCCGCAGCCACGTGGTGAAATACTGCAACATGGGTTTTCCTCCCCTTCCGGCCCACTCGGCCGGCGTCTGCCCAATACACGGCTACCGCTGCTCACGGCATACCAGGATGCGATCTCTCCCGGCAACTCAGCTGCCGATGCCGTTGGCAGCAAAGCCGCTGGTAATGGAGTTGAAGACGTTCTTGATCTGCCCGCCGAGCAGGGCGACCACCGCGATCACCAACAGGGCGATCAGGGCGATCAGCAAGGCGTACTCTGCCAGGTCCTGCCCATCTTCCCTCTTCATTGTCCGCAGCCACGTGGTGAAATACTGCAACATGGGTCTCTCCTCCCTTCTGGCGCATTCCGCCGACATCTCTCCAATACGATAAGGTCTCCCGTGAGTACTATGTAGCAGCTCTGGGCGCCTCGCCAACGCGACGACCGCGGGCTGCCCACCCTGAGGCTAACTACCGATGCCATTGACCGCAAGGCCCTGCACGATCACGTTGAACGTGTTGGCGATCTGATACCGCAAAAGCAACACGGCTGCGATCACCAATAGGGCTACCATGGCAAGGGTGACCGCGTACTCGGCCAGGTCCTGCCCATCCTCTCGGTGCGGGCCCAGGAAGCGCGGCACCACTGCTCGCACCTGTTTCACGAAGCATTGCAACATCAGCCCTCCTCAGTATGCGAGCCTGCCGCCGCCGGCCGCCCGTCGGCCAGCCGGGCCTCAGCGTAAACGGACCTAACGGCTGGAGGCCACCTGTGCAGGCACAAAGACCGTCGCCAGGTTGTCGCTGTACACTGCCTGCCAGCGCCCACTTGCTTTCAGCAGCACGGCCAGGCGACTGCTGGATTCTATCAGGCAGATGCCCACCCCATAGCGCTGCAGAGGCTCTTCCCAGTCGGCCTGCACGTCATTGGCCTTCAGGTACTCATTCAGAATCTCGTCACCATAGACCTCGGCCCGACCATCCACGAACACTGAGTACCCCTGCCAGATCAGGTAGCCCCCCCACTGGTAGGTGTTGAAGATGCGCCCCGCCAGATGGTGCGCCTGCAGGTATTGCACTGCGTCAATCGGAAAGGCTCGGCGCTGCGCCTCAGCATTGCCCTGCGCAATGGAGTGGATCCGTGCCCCCAGCACCACCCCCAGGGCAACCAGCGCCACACCAAAAACCGCCTGCACTGGCGCCGGCGCTGGCTTCGATGCCGGCGGCGCCGGCCGTAGCGCTGCTGCCTGCCGGGCCAGGATGGGCGCCCCCACCAAAGAGAGAAAAGTCACGTGGCGCATCGAGTAGAGTGCGGCGACGGTCGCCCCCGAAAGCAGGAGCAGCTCCGTGGCCGAAATCCGCTGGCGCGACAGGGCCATTGTGCCAAGCAGCAGCAGCCAAAACAGAGCCAACGGCCATGTCATCGGTAGATGAAAGTTGGGCGACGCCCACTCGCTAATGTGTTGCTGGATCAGGTTGTTGCTGAGCGTCCCGAAAGGGAAAAGGGCTGCGGCGACGCCGTTCGGCGTCAGCAGCATGCAAAGCCCACTCAGCACGCCTACCAGAGCCAGCCGCCCCACGCCGGGCCCGAGCAGAGGCCCCTGGCCCCTCCACCGGCGTAGCCAGCTTAGCTCCCGCCCCACCACGTGCACCGCGATGACGGCCAGCCCGGCCATAAAGCCGCTGTGGAGGTTGGCCCAGAGCGCTCCCAGCGGCGGCAGGAGCCACACCAGCCTCGACGCTCGCAGCGAGTCCCTGTCCAGGATGTAAAGGTACAGGCTCGTAAAAAGGAGCGTGAACATCTGGGGCCGCACACCCCACGTCATGTGACTGGCGACTGCTGCCACCATGACGCTGCAGGCGGCGACCACGGGCCTCGTCCGGCAGGTCAGGAACACCAGAGCAAAGGCGGTCGTAATCACCAGGGCGAAGAAGATGCTCAGCCCGATAAAGCCGGTCAGCCGGTACCCGCTATAGAGCAGGACATCCGAAAGCCACTCGTGCGTCACCCAGCGGTGGCTCGTAGCGGTGTATGAAAAGATATCATACGCCGGGATGTAGCGCTGGCTGAGGATATAGCGCCCAGTGGCCATGTGCCACCACAGATCGGGGTCCGTGGCTTCCTGTACTGCCAACCCGGCCAACGCGAGCAAGGTGGCCGGTAGCGGGAACGCTGGCAGCCAATCCGCCTTTACCGATCGGGCTTTCATTCCCAACACTGGGGCAAGTCCTCAGCGAGGCCAAGTGGGGTAACGCTTTTGTTTCTCAAGGTGTACATTTCGTTACTCACGGTCTCATTATAGCGACTATGCGGCGCCCATTGCGTAAGCTGGGCGTAAATGCGCCGTGAGTTTGCCGATGCTCGTGCCCACAAGCGACAATGGCTGTTACCCGGGCAATCCTCGACTCACTCGAACAATAGTCGCAGTGTGGTAACCAAATCATGCTTGATACGGCCCCAACCGGGCCGAACGCTCCGCACGGACCCGGTACGGGCCTTTTGGGGGTTGAGGCCGGGCTACGGCGTAGCGAGATAGCCGGCTGCAAGCCAGAGCGGTGATGAGCTTGGGATGCGCCGTGCCGGGCGGGGCGCAAAAGGCCGGCCGTCGCCCATGGGCGACGGCCGGCCTTTTGCGCCCCGCCCGGCACGGCGCATCCCAAGCTCATCACCGCTCTGGCTTGCAGCCGGCTATCTCGCTACGCCGTAGCCCGGCCTCAACCCCCAAAAGGCCCGTACCGGGTCCGTGCGGAGCGTTCGGCCCGGTTGGGGCCGTATCAAGCATGATTTGGTTACCACACTGCGACTATTGTTCGAGTGAGTCGAGGATTGCCCGGGTAACAGCCATTGTCGCTTGTGGGCACGAGCATCGGCAAACTCACGGCGCATTTACGCCCAGCTTACGCAATGGGCGCCGCATAGTCGCTATAATGAGACCGTGAGTAACGAAATGTACACCTTGAGAAACAAAAGCGTTACCCCACTTGGCCTCGCTGAGGACTTGCCCCAGTGTTGGGAATGAAAGCCCGATCGGTAAAGGCGGATTGGCTGCCAGCGTTCCCGCTACCGGCCACCTTGCTCGCGTTGGCCGGGTTGGCAGTACAGGAAGCCACGGACCCCGATCTGTGGTGGCACATGGCCACTGGGCGCTATATCCTCAGCCAGCGCTACATCCCGGCGTATGATATCTTTTCATACACCGCTACGAGCCACCGCTGGGTGACGCACGAGTGGCTTTCGGATGTCCTGCTCTATAGCGGGTACCGGCTGACCGGCTTTATCGGGCTGAGCATCTTCTTCGCCCTGGTGATTACGACCGCCTTTGCTCTGGTGTTCCTGACCTGCCGGACGAGGCCCGTGGTCGCCGCCTGCAGCGTCATGGTGGCAGCAGTCGCCAGTCACATGACGTGGGGTGTGCGGCCCCAGATGTTCACGCTCCTTTTTACGAGCCTGTACCTTTACATCCTGGACAGGGACTCGCTGCGAGCGTCGAGGCTGGTGTGGCTCCTGCCGCCGCTGGGAGCGCTCTGGGCCAACCTCCACAGCGGCTTTATGGCCGGGCTGGCCGTCATCGCGGTGCACGTGGTGGGGCGGGAGCTAAGCTGGCTACGCCGGTGGAGGGGCCAGGGGCCTCTGCTCGGGCCCGGCGTGGGGCGGCTGGCTCTGGTAGGCGTGCTGAGTGGGCTTTGCATGCTGCTGACGCCGAACGGCGTCGCCGCAGCCCTTTTCCCTTTCGGGACGCTCAGCAACAACCTGATCCAGCAACACATTAGCGAGTGGGCGTCGCCCAACTTTCATCTACCGATGACATGGCCGTTGGCTCTGTTTTGGCTGCTGCTGCTTGGCACAATGGCCCTGTCGCGCCAGCGGATTTCGGCCACGGAGCTGCTCCTGCTTTCGGGGGCGACCGTCGCCGCACTCTACTCGATGCGCCACGTGACTTTTCTCTCTTTGGTGGGGGCGCCCATCCTGGCCCGGCAGGCAGCAGCGCTACGGCCGGCGCCGCCGGCATCGAAGCCAGCGCCGGCGCCAGTGCAGGCGGTTTTTGGTGTGGCGCTGGTTGCCCTGGGGGTGGTGCTGGGGGCACGGATCCACTCCATTGCGCAGGGCAATGCTGAGGCGCAGCGCCGAGCCTTTCCGATTGACGCAGTGCAATACCTGCAGGCGCACCATCTGGCGGGGCGCATCTTCAACACCTACCAGTGGGGGGGCTACCTGATCTGGCAGGGGTACTCAGTGTTCGTGGATGGTCGGGCCGAGGTCTATGGTGACGAGATTCTGAATGAGTACCTGAAGGCCAATGACGTGCAGGCCGACTGGGAAGAGCCTCTGCAGCGCTATGGGGTGGGCATCTGCCTGATAGAATCCAGCAGTCGCCTGGCCGTGCTGCTGAAAGCAAGTGGGCGCTGGCAGGCAGTGTACAGCGACAACCTGGCGACGGTCTTTGTGCCTGCACAGGTGGCCTCCAGCCGTTAGGTCCGTTTACGCTGAGGCCCGGCTGGCCGACGGGCGGCCGGCGGCGGCAGGCTCGCATACTGAGGAGGGCTGATGTTGCAATGCTTCGTGAAACAGGTGCGAGCAGTGGTGCCGCGCTTCCTGGGCCCGCACCGAGAGGATGGGCAGGACCTGGCCGAGTACGCGGTCACCCTTGCCATGGTAGCCCTATTGGTGATCGCAGCCGTGTTGCTTTTGCGGTATCAGATCGCCAACACGTTCAACGTGATCGTGCAGGGCCTTGCGGTCAATGGCATCGGTAGTTAGCCTCAGGGTGGGCAGCCCGCGGTCGTCGCGTTGGCGAGGCGCCCAGAGCTGCTACATAGTACTCACGGGAGACCTTATCGTATTGGAGAGATGTCGGCGGAATGCGCCAGAAGGGAGGAGAGACCCATGTTGCAGTATTTCACCACGTGGCTGCGGACAATGAAGAGGGAAGATGGGCAGGACCTGGCAGAGTACGCCTTGCTGATCGCCCTGATCGCCCTGTTGGTGATCGCGGTGGTCGCCCTGCTCGGCGGGCAGATCAAGAACGTCTTCAACTCCATTACCAGCGGCTTTGCTGCCAACGGCATCGGCAGCTGAGTTGCCGGGAGAGATCGCATCCTGGTATGCCGTGAGCAGCGGTAGCCGTGTATTGGGCAGACGCCGGCCGAGTGGGCCGGAAGGGGAGGAAAACCCATGTTGCAGTATTTCACCACGTGGCTGCGGACCCTGAAGAGAGAAGATGGCCAGGACCTGGCAGAGTATGCCTTGCTGATCGCCCTGATCGCCCTGTTGGTGATCGCGGTGGTCGCCCTGCTCGGCGGGCAGATCAAGAACGTCTTCAACTCCATTACCAGCGGCTTTGCTGCCAACGGCATCGGCGGTTGATCCGTACGGTAGTGCAGTGCAGTCCCTTGGGGCGGCGCAATGCCGCCCCACAAAGATCGTCGTTTTGCGTGCAGGTGGGCTCCCAGACGGGGGCAGGTGAATGCCCGGTGGCTGTAGAGGCGCCACCTGTTTCCCGTCAAGTTGTGAGGGGGCCCACCAGAGTCGGGTAGGCAAAGGGCGCCGCAGGGCATGTGGCGCCGGTAGATACCCTTAACGCCGTAGCCCTGCTGGTGAGACGTTTGTCGTCAGCAGGGCTTTTGTCAATCAAGGAGATGCAGGGTGACCACAAAGAGCGAAGCCGGTCAGGCAGTAGCGGAAATGGCTCTCGTGCTACCCCTTCTCCTGTTGGTCATGGCCGGGTGCCTCGACCTGGGACGGGCCTTCTCGGTGTGGCTGACGCTGGCCAACGCCTCGCGCGAAGGGGCGCGCTATGGCTGCGTCTACCCTACCGATACCAACGGTATCATTGGTGAGACCCTGGGGACTGCGACGGCTGCAGGGTTGGCTGTCGCACGCAGCGATGTGCAGGTCTCGATGCCCGAAGGAACCGACGGCGGGCTTCCGGTTGTGGTGACCGTTCAGTATCGCTTGCGCATGGTCACGGGCTACCTGGTGGGCGCGCAGCCCCTGCTCATTCGGGCCAGCACGCAGATGGTCATCATCGGCGGAGGAAGCTAGATGCGGAACGCGACCTATGTGCAAGCGAGCGATTGCCGGCCCGGGCTGGCCCGTGAAAGTGGGCAGGCAACCGCTGAGCTCTCTCTGGTGCTGTTGATCCTGTTGATGCTCATCTTCGGGATCGTGGACCTCAGCCGCGCCGTGTATGCACAGAACGTGGTGTCTACAGCGGCCCAGGAGGGAGCCCGCTGGGCGAGCACGCACCCCATTCCGAATGGTGAGGGGGCATACCCCAATTGCTGTAGTGTCGACCCAGAGTATTGCGCCGAGTTCAGGAGCGCGACCCTGCGGCTGGTAGCCGGCATCAACCCCAATGATCTGACGCTGAGTCTGACCCAGCCGGATAGCGACCATGTGCAGGTGGAGGTGACCTATACCTTCCGAGCCACTGTGCAGTTCATCGGCCAAGCTCTGGATGGGGGCACAGGGAACGGGATCATCTTGCATGGGCGTTCGCGGATGCAGATCGGGTGAGGTAGCTCATGTTGACGGCCGAGAACGTCGTGAAGGATCCGTCAGAGGCGAGGCACGGCAGGCTCTCGCGTTGCGAGCGCGGGCAGACCCTGGTGATAGTGGCCCTGCTGATGCTCGCCCTCATGGCCCTGTTAGCCCTCGTACTCGATGTCGGGAACATCTATATCCAGCGGCGTATGGTGCAGAATGCCGCCGACGCGGCGGCGCTGGCCGGGGCGCGAGCGCTGGCTCTGGGCGAGGATGCGAGCGCTGTCGAGACGGAAGCGATCGACTATGCAATGCAGCGGAATGCCGCCAGCTCGTGCGTGGTTTCGGTCGTGAGCACAACCGTGATGGTAACGGCGAGCAAGACCTTTCCAACGTATTTTGCCCCCATCCTGGGCATTCCCGCGGCCACTGTGAACGCTACGGCCCAGGGGGGGCAACTCGGATACCCGGGCTCCTGGACTGGCGGGCTCATGCCCATCGCCGTGGATAAGAATGCAGTCTCCCCGGGCCGGAGCATCCAGATCTGGGACGATGGCAAGACGGTGGACTCGAAGAGCGGAGCGACGGCCGGCGGCGACCGCGGTTGGCTCTACTTTGAGGGACCCGGCGCGAGCACGATACGCAATGAGATTGAGGGCGGCGGTTATGGCGGCACGGTGAAGGTCGGCGACTGGATCGATGGCGCCCCCGGCGTCAAGAACTCGTGCACTGGGGCGATGTCGATCTGGATCAACCATATCGTGATCTGCCCCGTCTATGATGAGTATGATGCCAAGTGCCAGGGCAACGAATGCGGCTACCACATCGTGGGCTTTGGCGCTTTCAAAGTGACGAAAATCGTGGATAAGGGGAACCCCAAGTACATCGAGGGTGTGTTCCAGAACTACACGGTAGGCGGGCGGACGGGCGGAACCTTTGATACCGGCGTGCGGGTCATTGGGCTCAAGCGTTGACCCAGGGGGAAACGATGGCCGGTCCAATGGATTTCAGTGATAGTGAGGGCAGGGCGCGCCCCAGGTGGATGTGGGCATCTGAGAAGGGGCAGACGCTCGTCATTGTGGCGCTGCTGATGCTGGTCCTGATGGCTCTGCTGGCGATGGTGATCGACGTCGGCAACATCTATGTCGAGCGGCGCCTGGTCCAGCGGGCCGCCGACGCCGGCGCCCTGGCCGGTGTGCGGGCGCTCAGCCTGAACCAGACTCAGGCTGATGTGCTCGCGGCGGTCAATGACTATGCCGTGGTGCGCAATGGCGCCGGATCATGCCAAGCGCAGATTTTGAGCTCGAGCGTTACAGTGACAGCGAGCAAGACCTTTAACACCTACTTTGCCTCTGTGGTGGGGATTCCGCACTTTAACGTGCAGGCGGTCGCGCAAGCGGGGTATTCCTTCCCTTCAGAGTGGCGCGGGGGCCTGATGCCCCTGCTGGTAAAGAATACTGCGATCACCTTGACGCGCCAGATCCAGATCTGGGACGATAAGACTCAGGTCTCTGACTACAACTATGGCAAGGTGGCCGATGGCGAGCGCGGCTGGGCGAACTTTGACGGCGGCTCGGTCGACAACAATGAGATCGTCGCCTGGGTGGCCTACGGTTACCCGGGTACAGTTAAGGTGGGCGATTGGGTCAATGGGACCCCGGGCACCAAGACGGCTGGCCTGCAAGAGATGGCGCAGGTGCGCCTCAACACCGTCATCATAGTGCCAGTGTATGATAGCACGCGCCCAGGCATCTCGGGCAATGGCGAGCTGGACTATCACATCGTCGGCTTTGCGGCCTTTTATGTCGTCGAGGTGGTGGATACCGGCACTCCCAAGTACGTCAAGGGACAATTCATACGCTATGTGGCGGCCCAGGAGGCCGGGGGGACGTTCGACAGCGGTGTGCGCGTGATCGCAATAAAGCGGTAGCTGAGGATTGGCGCGAGTGTTAGCCGTGGGGCCCGTGTGTGATGAGTAGAAGGGGTGAGAAACGTTGAACCGGCGGCGAGGTTGTCTGTGGTTTGCGGCTGGCCTGATCCTGGCGGTCCTGGCCGGCACCCTGGCCTTCATAACCGTGCAGAAAGCGGCGAGTACGCCCAAACAGGTGGAAGAGGTTCCCCGCGTCAAGGTGGTGGTGGCAGCACGCGATATCTCTCTGCATACCGTGATCACTGATGCGGACCTTGCTCTGCGTGAGGAGCCTGCAGATGTCGTGCCCGACGGGGCGCTGACAGCCCAGGAGGATGCGGTCGGCAAGTTGAGCACCGTCAACATCGCGCGCGGCGAAATCGTGTTGCCAGGCAAGTTGATCGCGCCGGATTATGTGGGCCCACAGACGGCCCTGGTCATGGATCCCAAGCAGGTCGTCATCGCCTTTCCGGCGACAGACCTGCTCAGCTCCGTCGATGTGGTGCGCCCCGGGGACCGGGTCGAGATCCTCTTCTCCCACGATTTCGGCAAAGATCCCTCCCTGAAAAAGAGCACCGGCATGAACACCCTGACCATCCTTCAGAATGTGCGGGTGGCCGGGATCATCTATGACAGCAAAGACCCCAAAACGGGCAGCCATGGGCCAGCAAAGGCAATCCTGCTGGCGGTGGATCCCCAGGATGCCCTGGTGCTCAAATACCTCCGCGATTCCGGTGCATCTCAGGACTTGGCACTGCGCAGCCCCGCAGCCACAGGCGAGTTTAATGTAAGTCCTGTGAATGGCGAGTACATGTTGCAGCGTTACAAGATTCAATGGCAGGCAGGACAATGAACGCAGAGCTGTGGCCTGAAGCCCGTGGCGGGGTGCGCCTGGTCAAGAGCGGCCGCACACCCGGCCATCGGACGAGGATCCTGGTGGTCGACCGGGACCCCAGCGCTGTGGCTGTTGTGCGCAGCGTGCTGCGTTCCCAGGATTGGGAGGTCATCACTGCCAAGTCGGGGGCCGAGGGCCTGGACAAGGCGCGCGTGGAGGGTCCGGATGCGATCGTGACGGAACTCGACCTGGCTGATATGACCGGGCCCGACCTGTGCCGCGCCCTGCGCCTGCGGAACGAGACCGCGACGACGCCCATCATCGTGCTCAGCACGGCAACGGGTGTATCGGAGCGGGTGGCCAGCCTGCGCGCGGGAGCTTTCGATTATTTGGTCAAGCCCCCTGATGCGCAGGAGCTCGTCGCCCGCATCAAGGCGGCCCTGGACCTGCGCAAGGAGAAATCGGGTTTTGTCGTCGCTGTCCTGGGCACCAAAGGTGGGGTGGGGGCCAGTGTGGTGGCAGTCAACGTGGCGGCCGCGTTGCGCCAGGAAACGAGATCCGGGGTCGTCCTCGTGGATGCGGCTTTGCGCACCGGTGCGGTGGATGTCCTCCTGAACATGCATACCGGGCCATCCGGCGGGAGGCTGCTGCCGCGCATCGAAGAGCTGGATGAGGGCGATTTCGAAGCCATCCTGACCCCGCATGCGACGGGTATTCAGGTGTTGTTGCCGCAGCAGCAGGGCTATGACGTGCTGACAGCGGATGAGATGCACAGGATGCTCATGAGCCTGCGGCGTCTGCGGGACTTTGTGGTGGTCGATATGCCACCCCTCCATGACGACAATGTGGCCGCGACCCTGGACCTGGCGGATCGGGTAGTGCTCGTGCTGACGCCAGAGATTCCGGCGCTGAGAGGGGCGCGGCTCTTTCTGGAGAGGGCTGCGCAGATGGGCCTGTCGCGCGAGCGCGTGGTGCCTGTGCTCAACCGGTTTCCGCAAAAGGGTGGCCTGCCTCGGCAGGCCATTGAGAACGCACTGGGCATTAGCGTGCAGGGCGCTGTGCCCGATGATGTCAAGCTGGTGACCTACAGCGTGAACCGTGGGGTACCCGTCGTAGAGAGCCATCCGCACAGTGCGGTGGCGAAGCAGATGGACGAACTGGCCAGGAGTCTGACCAGGATAGCCCGGCAGTAGTGGGCAGGGGGGCAACGTGGTTGGTGCGCTGATCAGCGGGCTGCTTTGCGCGCTGGCTGTGCTGGCGGTTTTCGCGGGTGTGAATGCGTTGACGAACCGCTCCGATAGTGTGTTGGAGCGACTGGAGAACTTTGCTACCGTCCGGCAGTATGGCAATGAAGAAGAGCGGACAAGCCGCAAGGGGCTGGGAAAACTCTGGACACGCCTCGACCGCCTGATCAGCGGGCAATCGGTGGCGCAAAAACTCCTTCTGCACCTGGCACAGGCCAATGTGCGGTTGACGGTACCCGAGTTCCTGGTGATCGATGCATCGGCAGCGATCGTGGGCGGGGCATTTGGGATTGTGCTGCGCGGGCAGCTGGTTTCAGGCCTGGGGGTAGCAATCCTGGCGGCCGCCTTGCCATGGATCCTGCTGGAGCGCAAGCGGCAGAAACGCATCGACGCTTTTCACACTCAGCTTGTCGATGTGTTGACCCTGATCGTCGGCTCGTTGCGTGGCGGGCACGCGCTGCCGACGGCGCTGGAGCTGATCAGCCGCGAGCTTGACCCCCCCGCCTCCGAAGAGTTTGCACGGGTGCTGCGCGAGGAAGGGTATGGTCTGAGCCAGACGGAAGCCCTGAACAACCTCGTCAAACGCATGGAGACCGATGACCTGCAGTTGATTGTGACGGCCGTGAATATCAGCCACGAAGTCGGCGGCAACCTTTCCCTGGTGCTCGAAAAGATCGCAGCGACCCTGCGAGAGCGTGTGCAGCTAATGGGCGAGATACGGGTGCTCACAACACAGCAGCGGTTGACCAGTTACCTCTTGGTCGGCATGCCCTTTGCGTTGGGAGCCGCCCTCGCTGTGATCAGCCCGAGCTGGATCATGCGCCTTTTCCAGCCGGGCTGGGTGCGCATCATTCCTGCGGGCGCAGTGGTGGCCGAAGTGATCGGGTTCTTTGTGTGCCAGCGGCTTTCACGTATCGAAGTCTAGAACAGGGGTATGGCTCATGAGCATGAATATGTTCTGGATTGCGGAGCTCGTTGCGCTGGCAGTCGGGGCGTTCTGGGTGGGGCTCCTGATGCAGCGCCAGGACCGTCAAGCCGAGCAGCGGCTCGAGCAGGTGGTGGCCGGGCATCTGGTGGCTACTTCGATGGAGTTGCAAGCTCCCTTTGTGCAGCGTGTGCTGCAGCCCATGTTGCAGCAGTTGCTGCGGCGCTTGGGAGGCCTCTCGCCCAGCGGAAACATTGACAAGCTGCGCCGCGAGCTGCTCATCGCCGGCTCTCCCTACGGCCTGGATGCCCTGGATTTCCTTGGCCTGCGGATCCTCGTCGCAACCCTGGGGACAATAGGGCTGACGGTTATCCTGGCCAGCGTGACCAAATCGTTAGTGCAGTCTCTGCTGGCAGGCGCGGTAGGAGCCATCTTTTTCTCCGAGTTGCCGAATTTCTGGCTCCGAGGCCTGACGAAAAGGCGGCGCAAGGCCGTCTACCTGGCGCTGCCTGACGCCCTGGACATGTTGACTGTGTGCATCGATGCCGGCCTGGGGCTGGAGAGTGCCTTTATGCGCATCGGCCAGAGCTGGGACCATGACCTGGCGCGCGAGTTCCGGCGCGCCGTCATGGAGATGGGGGTCGGCGTCAGCTGGCGCGAGGCCATGCGGAACCTCGTCTACCGCACAGATGTCCCCGAGTTGTCATCGCTGGTGGCAGTGCTCTTGCAGGCCGATCAGCTTGGCTTTAGCATCTCCGACACCCTGCACGCTCAAGCCGATCAGCTGCGTACGCGCCGGCGCCAGAAAGCTCAGGAGGTGGCTCGAGCGGCGCCGCTAAAGATGTTGTTCCCGATGGTGATTTTCATCATGCCGGCAACCTTTGCTGTTATTTTGGGGCCGGCTATCCCCATGATTATGGAATCGTTTGGGCAATGACAACAGTAATGCATCTTCCACTAGCCGACGATCACGGTTCTCCCTTTCAGAGGTCAAATGCGCTTGACGGCGCCAGGGGACCCCAGATCGAGAACGATGCGCTCTATGGCCAGTTGCTGCTGAGCATGCAGCAGGGGCGGTGGTCGGAAGCAGCGGGGTTACTGGCAACGCTCGAAGGGAACTATCCCGAAGCGGCGGAGCTGGTCAATGTGCGTTTGAGCCTGGCACTGCACTTGTCCGCTGAAGAGAGTTGGTCGGGAAAGGGTCGCCGGGCAGCACGGTGGACTTTGCTGCCCATGCCGCTGGTCCGCGCTTTGGCTGTGGCCAACCTGGTGCTCTATGCGTTGATTATCCTGATGCTTCTTCTGGGGAGAGCGGGGTGAGTTGAGCGATGTTACTACGGACTGAACGGATGGAAAACCCTGTCATGGAAGCCGTGGCTCCGGCGGGTGCGCCCGCCCGGCAGGACGTTTCCCGGCAGGATATGTACCGCAACCTGGTAACGCGGGTGCGGGATCGCGTTGTAGCCGACCTGCGCGGCCATGGCGACCTGGACAACGCCGAAGGAATACGGCGGCGGATCGCAGATGCCTACGGTGACGTGATCCGTGAAGCAGGGCTGGTGCTGGGCCGTGCAGAGCGAGAACAGCTATTCGAGCGGGTTGTTGCCGAGATTCTGGGCTACGGGCCGCTGGATCCTCTGCTGCGCGACGATACCGTGACGGAAATCATGGCCAACGGGCCAGAGAGAATCTATGTCGAACGCAAGGGCAAGATCGAGCTCAGCCCTTATGCCTTTGACGACACAGCCCACCTGATGCGCATTATCGAGCGCATCGTGGCGCCACTGGGCCGGCGCATCGATGAAGCATCTCCCATGGTCGATGCGCGTCTGCCCGATGGCTCGCGCGTGAACGCGATCATCCCCCCCCTGTCACTGGTGGGCCCCGTGCTCACCATACGCAAGTTCTCCAAAGTCCCGCTGGGTGTCGATGACCTGGTCCGTCTGGGCACATGTACACAAGAGTTCATGGACTTTATGAAGGCCTGCGTAGAAGCGCGCCTCAACGTGGTGGTGTCGGGCGGCACGGGCTCCGGCAAGACAACGCTTCTGGGTGTGCTCTCGTCGTTTATCCCCAACAATGAGCGCATTGTGACCATCGAGGATGCGGCGGAGCTGCAGTTGCGTCAGGAGCACGTGGTGACCCTGGAAGCGCGCCCGGCCAACCTGGAGGGGAAAGGGCAGATCTCGATCCGGCAATTGGTGATCAACTCGCTGCGTATGCGGCCCGACCGGATTGTGGTCGGCGAGGTGCGCGGCGGCGAAGCGCTGGATATGTTGCAGGCCATGAATACCGGCCATGACGGCTCGCTCACCACCGCGCACTCGAACAATGCGCGCGATACGCTGCGCCGCCTGGAAACCATGGTGCTGATGGCGGGTATGGAGCTGCCGCTGCGAGCCATCCGCGAGCAGATTGCCTCAGCCCTGAACCTGATTGTGCATGTGCAACGTATGCGCGACGGCTCGCGCAAGATCGTCCAGGTCGCTGAAGTCTCGGGCATGGAGGGTGATACCATTCTGATGCAGGATATCTTCCTGTTCCGAGATCAGGGCATGCGTGACAATAAGGTTCAGGGCCGCCTTGAGCCGACGGGCGTACGGCCCAAGTTCATGGAAAAGCTGCAACTGGCGGGCTTCCAGTTGAGCCCCCAAACATTCGGTTATGGGCGCATACGCTAGGGTAAACGGACTGCGCGCACGGCACGTGCGCATCTACGCTGTGCAGGCAGACTTGGTTATAAGGGAGGCCATACAATGACTGAATCGGCACCGGCACCAGCACCGGAAACGGTCCCACCCAACGGCGGGCTGAAGAATATTGGCATTCTTGCGCTGTTGGTAGTTGCATTCCTCGGCGGGCTGGGATTGCTCGGGTACATGGGATATCACGTGCTCTCGGCGCGGGCAATGAAGCCCTCGGACAAGATGTTGGCATCTGCGCCACAGGTGACGACGCAGGCTTCACCCACGCGGCTGTCCTCGGCGACCGCTGCACCGGCGATCGCCAAAGACACAGCCACGCCGACGCCGACTCCTACCGAGCTGCCGACGTTGACGCCGACGCCAACCGAGTTGCCGACGATGACGCCAACGCCGGCAGTGGCAACCAGCAGCCGGTTGCCCCAAACGGGGCTGGGCATCGAGATCCCGCTGGTGGGACTCGCGCTGGGCGCCCTGGCTATGGGCGCACACTGGCTTCGGCGCCGGGAATAGCGGCCATATGGGGCAAGACGCCAAGGCAGCGGGTGCGCCGCTATAGGCCACACCCGCTGCCTTGTGCTATAACATGAAGACAGCCAGCAATCCACCCAGAGCCAGGAAGGGCGCGTAGGGGATGAAACTTTTGCGCGTGCCGCGGCCCGAGAGCAGGTAGACGCCGGCGGCGACGCCGCCGGCCAGCATTGCCGTCAGCAGACAGGTGAGAACATGCGGGTACGCGGCGATGAGACCGACATAGCCCGCCAGCTTGACATCGCCAAAGCCCATCGCGCCCGGGTAGACCACAGCGAGCAACAGAAAGAGGAAAAAGCCGATGGCGCCCCCCAGAAGGATCGCGGGCAGCGCCTGCGGCCGGTTCAGGCCACCCACCAGCAGGGTAAACAGCACCGCCGGGACAACGACCGTGTTGGGCACCACGCGCTGCTCGATATCCGTCAGCGTAATCAGGGCCAGGACCGAGGCGTGGATGGTGGCGACGAGCAGCCGCGCGGAGAGGCCAAAGCGAGCCGCCAGGAACGCATAGAGGATCGCCAGGCCGACTTCGAAAAGCCAGCGGCCCAGGGGCAACGCAGCCCTGCAGTGACGGCAGGTCCCGTCATGGGTGATGACGGCGAGCAGCGCCAGCGTCTGCTGTGGCCGGTAATGGTGCCCACACTGCGGGCAAGCCGGCCAGACGAACGGCTTACGATGTCGAGGCAAGCGATCGGCCAGATGATTCAGCGGCACCGCGGCGAGGATGCCCAGCAGGGCCCAGAGGACCACGGTCATGGCATATCGTCTCCTGCAACGGCGGTTAGGGCGATGCGCATCTTTACCGGCGTCCCAATCGCCTGCGGAACTCGGCGCTGAGGGCCGGGACAATCTCAAAGAGATCACCGACAATGCCGTACGTGGCAACATGGAAGATCGGCGCCTGAGGGTCCTGGTTGATTGCGACAATGACCTTGGCCGTCTGCATGCCCGCCAGGTGCTGTATCGCCCCAGAGATGCCGCAGGCGATATAGAGATCTGGGCGCACTGTGCGGCCGGTCTGCCCGACCTGGTGTGCATAGGGCACCCAGCCGGCATCCACGGCGGCCCGTGAGGCGCCCAATGCGCCGCCGAGAACCGTTGCCAGCTCGCGCAGGCAGGCAAATCCCTCCGGCCCGCCCACACCTCGCCCGCCAGAGACGATGATGCGCGCGTCTGCCAGGTTGAGCGATGCCGATTCGTGGATAAAATCAGCAACCCGGACGGCAATCTTTTCCTCTGCAAGCACGGCGGGCACCGCAATGATCTGGCCGGTGCGGCGGGTATCGGGCAGGGGCGTCTCAAAGACTCGGTGGCGCACGGTGGCCATCTGCGGACGGTGGGTGGGGCAGATGATCGTCGCCATGATATTACCGCCAAAAGCCGGGCGGGTCTGGCGCAGCAGGCGGGTGTCGGGGTCGATCTCGAGGCCCGTGCAGTCGGCGGTCAGGCCAGCATGTAACTCGGTGGCGACGGCGCCGGCCAGGTCGCGGCCGCGGGCGCTGGCGCCCAGAAGCAAAATCTCCGGCCGGTGCTCTTGCACCAGGCGGACCAGGATGGCCGCATAGGGCTCGGTGCGGCAGGTCGCCAGAGTGGGGTCATCGGCCAGAAAGACGCGGTCCGCGCCATAGGCAATGGCCTGGGCGGCGATGTGCTGCACGTTGTGCCCCAACACACAGGCCGTCAGGGGCACGCCCAAATCTTGGGCGAGACGGCGCCCCTGGCCCATCATCTCCCAGGAAATGCTGCCCGCCTGGCCTTGGAACTGCTCAACCCACACCCAAACGCCCCGGTACGTGTCTGTGCCCGATTCCCCGACCATGTCAGGGGTGGGGCGCGCGGCCTGCAACGCCTCAGCAGGGCAGACCTCCACACAGGCCCCGCACAGGATGCAGCGGTCGTTGGTCTGGGCGACGCCTCCCACCAGGGCAATGGCGCCAAAAGAGCAGGCATCGACGCAGGCCCCGCATCCCGTGCACAGGCCGGTATCGACCGTGAGCTCACTCATCGCCCCCTCCCCCTCAGATCACCCTGTCGGCCAGGAGGCGCTCAGCCAGGCACGCGGCGGCATCCGCAGGGGTATCGCCCACGAGCATCGTCACTTTGCCTTCCCGTGCCGGGGGCTGGAAGATCGACACCACCTGGGTGGGCGATCCTCCCAGGCCAAAGAAAGCGGGGTCGGCATCGGGCAAGGACTGGGCATCCCACACCGGGATCTGAGCGCGAGCTGCGCGGCGGACGCCCATGAAGGTGGCAAAGCGGGGCTGGTTGATATCCTTGACGACGGTAACCAGGGCGGGCAAAGAGCAGGCTACTACCTCGCGCCCCTCCTCCAGCAGCCGCTCTACCTGGATGCGTCCCGCTGCCGGGTCGAACTCCTGCAGCCGGCACACGTAGGTCAACTGGGGCACTTTGAGCTGCCGGGCGATACCGGGGCCAACCTGGCCCGTATCGCCATCGATCGCCTGCTTGCCGCAGAGGATGATATCAAAGGGGGCCAGGCGGCGGATGGCCTGCGCCAGTGTATAGGCCGTGGCCCAGGTGTCGGAGCCGGCAAAAGCACGGTCGCTCAGCAACACCGCCTCATCGGCGCCCAGGGCAAGCGCCTCTTTGAGCGCTTCGCGCGCCTGCGCCGGCCCCATCGTGAGCACCGTCACCCGCCCGCCGTGCCTTTCCTTCAGGCGCAGCGCTTCTTCGATGGCATACGTGTCGAAAGGGTTGATGATCGAGGCTACCCCTTCGCGCACCAGGGTGTGCGTCTCCGGATGGATCCTGACCTCCGTGGTATCCGGCACCTGCTTGATACAGACAATTGCATGCATGCGCGCTGCGCCTCCGCATAACGGGGAGGTCGTAACGCTACACTCGTCTCCGCAGGCGGATCCCCTCCCCTGGCAGGCCCCACCTTCGCCATCGGGCCGCCGGTGCGCCCCGATTGTTTCTATTATACATACGGGGCATCGAGAATGCGAAATAGGGCTGCCGTGAAGACGCAGTATCGTAGTGAAGCCTCACTACGATACTGCCGGCCATACGCCCACCTGAAGGAGATTCCCACTCTGGCAATAGGCGAGCTTACTTTGTAAAATGCTGCCCCGCCGGGGCACTGTCAAAGACGAAAACCAACCTGCTCGGATCAGCGGCATAGGCAGCGAAATCGACCGGCGAGAGGAGGCGCCCATCCGGGCCGATATAGTGGCCCTGGGGAGCATTGGGCCAGCGCTCGGGCTGCGCTTTCCACCAGACCTCGAAATCGCGCACGCGTTGAGCGTTCACGGGGTTGTAGTTGTATTGGGGCTGAAGGCTCGACATGAGATCACCTCACCTGAATATGGCTGGCGACATCGGTCGCACATTGGTCCAATCTCATGAGGTGAGTCGAGGTGGAGCGCACAATTCCTTTGCGGCGAGGGGCGCAGCCGGGCTGAGCGGAAAAATCACGCACTCCTTGACAGCTTTCGCACCTGGGCTGTAGAATACAAATAGGATTCCACTGACTCGAATCCCCAGGTCTGCGCCGCTGTCGCCGCTGGTGTACCGCCATAACTCTCCCATGGGAACGTATCGAACTGGGCCTGCCGGCCCTCCAAGGAGGAAGCAAAATGCCCCTGGACAAACGCCACCTGTACCGCCTGCCTTGGTCCATGAACGATAATGCCATCGCCTGGCTCGAGGTCACTGACATTTGCAACCTGCACTGTGAGGGCTGCTACCGGCAGTACCTCTCCGGGCACAAACCACTGGAGCAGATCAAGGAAGAGATCCTCTTTTTCAAACAGTGGCGCAACCCGGATAATGTCTCCATCGCTGGGGGCGAGCCGTTGATTCACCCGCAGATCATCGATCTCGTCGCTTTTATTGCGGAGAACGGCATGAAGCCAGTCGTGCTGACCAACGCCATGGCGTTGACGCCCGAGTTGCTGCACGAGCTCAAACGGGCAGGGTTAGCCGGGTTCACAATCCACATCGACAGCCATCAGGGGCGGCCCCATTGGGAGGGCAAGAGTGAGGCCGACTTGAATGAGTTGCGCGGGTACTATGCCGACATGATTGCTCGCGAGCGCGGCCTTGCCCTCGTTTTCAACTCGACTGTGTATCCCTCCACGTTCCACGAGATTCCCGACGTAGTGCGCTGGGGGCAGGCCCATATTGATAAGGTGCATGGCCTGGTCTTTATCACCTACCGCACGGGACCGGTTGATGCCGCCGAGGCTTTTGGCCCTGGCAAGGCGCAAGTGGATCTGGCGAAGCTCACCTACACCCGCGACCCCATCAACGAAAAGTTCGTCACCTCGCCGGAAGTCTACCAACTCATCCACGAACATTGCCCCGAATACGATGCCAGCGCCTACCTGGGGGGCAGCCAGTTGCACGATTCCTACAAATGGCTGATCGGCGTTACCATCGGTTCCAAGCGCCGCCTGTACGGGTCAATCGGGAAAAAGACGATGGAGGTGGCTCAGGCTGGGCACCACCTACTCAAAGGCACCTACCTGGCCTATACCGCATCCCCCAAGATCGGCGCCAAGGTCTTCCTGCTGGCGCCCTGGGATGGCGCCGTGCGCCAGACGTGGCGCCGGTGGCTGGGAGATGTCGTGCGCCACCCTGGGCGGCTCTTCGATACCCTCTACATGCAGAGCATCGGCATCATCCAGGCTCCCGATCTGCAGCCCGATGGGCGGGTCGACATGTGCGACAGCTGCCCAGATATGACCGTCTGGAATGGGAAGCTGGTCAACTCGTGCCGCATGGATGAGTACCGGCTCTTTGGCGGGCTCATCACCGTATATCAGCGGGAGAAGAAGGAT
Organism: Anaerolineae bacterium; assembly: GCA_034436375.1. Lineage (GTDB taxonomy): Bacteria > Chloroflexota > Anaerolineae > SpSt-313 > SpSt-313 > DAOTVS01. The sequence continues at coordinate 41,701 of DAOTVS010000047.1, forward strand.
AGTTAGACGGGGCGCCTCAGGACGGGGCATCAATCCGCGCCCGGCCGACCGCTAGCATAAGCAAGACCGGGTGAGACCTACACGCGCCTGTTGCGCATGTAGATCTCACCCGGTCTTGCTTATGGAATCAGATTAGAACGGAAGCCCCTTGGCGCCTTGCACACCCTTCAGGGCAGCGATCTCGCCGGAATGGCTGGCAATGTGCCCCACCAGCATGGTCAGCACCTCGCCCACCGTGCGCTCCCGGCCGGCAAAGTTCACCTTGCGATCCAGTTCTTCAGGTGTGAGCTGAGCCAGGTAGCGGTCCGTCGCGGCCCGGACCTCCTGTTGATAGGCCAAAAACGGGGCGAGTGAAAACGTCTTGTGTTTGTACTCGTCCCAGGGCTGGCCGGGGCGCGGGGGTGCGGAGACACCAATCTTGGCGGCCCAGCCCCCCTGCTCAAAGAGGCTCTGCTTGCCCTGGATGAAAACCTGGATGTAGCTATCCTCGCCGCCGAGGATATGCATGACGGTTGCGCTGATGGTGTTGGCTGTTCCCGGCGGGAGCCAGTTGAGCTGGTCTTCGGTCAGTCCCGTCATCACCCCATCGCACTGGCTGTGCGCGTGGGTGATCTGCCTCTGGATATACTCTTTGACTTCCATGGGCCCCCTGGATATGGTGGATACTCGTGACAAGCTGGAGATAGAAAAAAGTACCCCAGGCAGGACTTGAACCTGCGGCCGACTGCTTAGAAGGCAGCTGCTCTATCCGCTGAGCTACTGGGGCAAGCAAGCGCATATTATACGCGGCTGGCGGGACCGAGTCAACAGACTTTTGCGCACAATGATACACGGCCCGGGCGGAATCGTCGTTGACTTTTTGCATGCGGCCCGCTATAATCATCAGCCGTTGCCCATTCTCCCGTCGCGCCTCATATTTCGGGGTGGGAGCCATCACATTCGCTCTACGAATCGGGCGACGAACCCAGGAGATAAGCAGTGCAACCATCAAGCAGTTATGACGTCATCATCGTGGGCGCCGGGCCGGCCGGCGTCTTTGCCGCCATCGAGCTGAGCCGGCAAGCCGGCCTGCGGGTAGCCATATTGGATAAGGGGCCCGATATTGATCAGCGCCAATGCCCGGCGCGCCAACCTGGCAAAAAGTGCCGCAACTGCCAGCCGTGCGCCATCCTCACGGGTTGGGGTGGGGCAGGCGCCTTTTCGGATGGCAAGCTCACGCTCTCCCCAGCCGTCGGCGGCCATCTCAATGAGATACTCGGCGAAGACAGGACTGCCTCGCTGATCCGTGAGGTTGATGAAACCTACCTGCGTTTCGGCGAGCCCCGGCCGATCTATGGGCAGCGCAACGACGAGATCGAGAGCCTCGAGAAGCGCGCTGCTCTGTCGGGTCTGCGTTTTGTCTCGGTACCCATCCGCCACATCGGCACAGAGCACTGTGTCGATACAATGCGCATGATGCGCGACGAGCTGCTGCGCCGCGGTGTGGTCATTCGCACCCGCACAGCCGTCTCGCGCATTCTGACCGATGACGGCCATGTAGCCGGCGTCGAGACGGGCGATGGCGAGCGCATCGAGGGCAGCGCGGTGATTGTAGCCCCCGGCCGTGAGGGCGCGTCCTGGCTCAAAGCTACTGCCCGCGAGTTGGGTCTGAGCCTGGCGCGTAACCCGGTGGACCTGGGGGTGCGGGTGGAGCTGCCCGCGACCGTGTTGGAGCCGATCACGCGGCTGGTCTACGAGAGCAAGTTCTTTTACTACTCGCGTGCTTTCGATGACCAGGTGCGCACCTTTTGCATGTGCCCCTATGGCGAAGTGAGCACCGAGTTCGCCGGCGATGTGATGACCGTGAACGGTCACTCCTTTGCCCACCGACGCACCGCCAACACGAACTTTGCCATTCTGGTCAGCAAGAACTTTACCGAACCCTTTGATGACCCAATCGCCTATGGCAAGAGCATTGCCCGCCTGGCCAACCTGTTGAGCGGCGGCATCCTCGTCCAGCGCCTGGGCGACCTGGAGGCGGGTCGGCGCACCAATAGCGAACGGCTGGAGCGCTCTATTGTCACACCGACCCTGCTCAGCGCAACCCCCGGCGATCTGAACCTGGTTTTGCCCTACCGTTATGTCGTCAACATCCTGGAGATGCTGCACGCGTTGGATGAGGTCGCGCCCGGCGTGGCCTCGCGCCACACCTTGCTCTACGGGGTGGAAGCCAAGTTCTACTCCAGCCGGCTCCGCCTGACGGCCGACCTGGAGACGGAGGTCGAGGGCCTCTACGCCTGTGGCGATGGCGCGGGCGTAACCCGCGGCCTCGTGCAGGCCTCGGCATCGGGGCTCGTCGCCGCGCGGGCCATCCTCCAGCGCCATAATGGGCATCCTGAAGAGGGATCGTGATAGTGAAAAAGAGCCAGCCCCATGGGGCTGGCTCTTTTTCACTATCACGATCCCTCTTCAGGGCATAACAGGTGCGACCTGGCCCGTTTCGGCGCTCTCAATGGCGCCAAAGACCATGGCCAGGCTCTTGATATTATCACTGGCGATCGTCTCTGGGGTGCCGCCCTCGCGCACGCAGCGGATAAACTCGCTGATGTTGCCACCGTGCCCGCCGACCTTGCTCCCAGGATCTATCTCCGGCACTGGCACATCCTGCACCTCGGAGAAAAAGCCGCCCCGCTTGGTCACAACTTGCGCCTGGAAGGCATCAGCCCCATCCCAGCGCACCGAGCCGTTCTCGCCGATCAGGCGCCAGTCGCACTCCCACGTCGTATGCAGGCCCTCGGAGCACCAGCTGCCACGGTAAGTGTACACGATGCCCTGGCTCATCTGAAAGACGGCGATGGCCGAGGCGTCCTGATCGTACCAGGAGCCCGCCGGGTTCCACTCGTAACAGTATACCTGCTTGCCATCCGCGGCGCTTAAGAAGCGGGCCGCGTCAAAAGTGTGGATGGCCATGTCCATGATCAACACGTGCCTCATGTGATCGCGGAAACCGCCAAAGTGGGCACCGATGTAGAAATCGCAGTTCACCGTGGTGAGCGGGCCAATGGCGCCCGACTCGATAAAGCTTCGCAGTCGGCGGATGCGCGCATCATAGCGACGATTCTGGATCACGGCGAAGATCTTGCCGGCCTTTTGCGCTGCCTGCACCATCTCACGGGCGCTGGCCATAGAGTCGGCCAGGGGCTTTTCTGACAACACATGGCACCCATGGCGGAGGGCTGTCAGCGTCACCGGGGCATGCGCCTCCGGAATGGTGAGGTTGAACACCACATCCGGTTCTGTGCATCCCAGCACGCTTTCCAGGTCGGTCCCCCGCACTGCCTGCGGCAGGTCATATTCCTGCGCCACGCGGGCCGTGGCCTCCTCGCGAATGTCGACCAGGCCAACGATCTCCAAATCCTTCATCTGCTTGATCGGCTTGAGCCAGGCATTGCTGATGCCACCGCATCCCACCAGGACTGCTCGTGTCGCCTTCATGAGAACCTCCTTGTAATCAGGAACCGAAGGAACTGAGGGGACTGGGCAAACAGAGAACTCACGAAAAATGGTTGAGCTTTGCGGCGGCTGCCAATCCGCTTACTAGCTCCCAAAAGCTCCCTCAGTTCCCATTCTCAACTGACCAACTCCAGAGGCAAATGGGCCACCCGGTTCAGGTAATGCACATCCACCCGGCCATCCGCATGAAACTGGAGGCGCGAGATAGCCGTGTTATAGTTATAGTAGAAGAGGGGGCTCTCGAGCGCCTGCCCGAAGAGCGCCTTGAGGAAAGCATCGATAAAAGCACCGTGAGTCACCAGGGCGATCCGCTCCTCGCTGCCTGCCCGCCGGCGCAGCGCCGCCAGTACACCCCTGGCGCGGACATAGCAGGCCGGCGGTTCCTCATAACCCTGCCGCCACCAGCCCGCTTCGGTGATCTCTGGGGGTAAATCGTAATCAGGGAACTCAGCCAGCAGCTCCGAGCGCGTCTTGCCCGGGTAGCCGATCACCCCTCTCTCGGGCCCGTGATCCAGAAAGATGCCGCCCTGCTCGTGGATATTGAGCCACACGTGCGGCCGCAGGCCCAGGGCGCGGGCGATGGGCTGGGCCGTCTGCAGGGCCCGCCACATGGGGCTGATGTAGAGGTGCGTCAATCCATAACCGGCGCCGTCCCGACCAGCATAGGGATCCAGATCGGGCCCCGTCGCCAGGTGTTGCGCCACAAGCTCCGCCTGGCGGTGCCCCAACGCCGTGAGCGGCGGGTCACACACCCGCTCCCGCGCATCGGCCAAAGCGTTGTTGGTGGATTGAGCATGGCGGATGATGTAGAGGTGCATGTCACTCCGGCAAGTTGCGATAGATCTTCTGATAGTTGTCGTAGCGGGCAGCGGGCACGAGGCCCGCTGCCGCTGCCTGACGCACAGCGCAGCCGGGCTCGTCCACATGGCGGCAATCGGCGAAGCGGCACCCGCCCGCGAGCGCGTGGATCTCCGGGTAATACCGGCTCAGCTCCCCCCGATGCAGGCCGCCCAGGCCAAACTCACGGATGCCCGGCGTATCGGCCACAAAGCCGCCCCTCGCCAGGGGCCACAGGGTCACCTGAGTCGTCGTGTGTTGGCCCTGATGCCAGTGCTCGCTCACTGCGTGTGTGCGTAGTTGCAGGCCCGGCTCCACCGCCGCCAGCAGCGACGATTTCCCCACTCCCGAAAGCCCGCTCAAGGCCGTCACTTTGCCGCGCAAAAGCTCGCGCAGCGCTTCCACGCCCTCGCCCGTGCGGGCACTGGTGAAGATAACGCAATAGCCCAGGCGCTCATAGGGGGCCAGCGCGGCCCGACACTCAGCCGGGCCGGCGGCCAGGTCCACCTTGTTCACGCAGACAACGGCCGGCAGCCCGTTACGCTCGGCGGCGATGAGGTAGCGGTCGATCATCTCCAACCACAGCGCAGGCTCGCGCCACGAGGCCACGACCAGCAGCTGATCGATATTGGCCGCGATCACCTGCTGCAGGTGACCCAAGAAGACATCGGGGCGCACCAGGGCGCTCCGGCGCGGCAGGACCGAGTCCACCACGCCCCCACCGGCGCCGTCCGCGGCCACCATGACTTCGTCGCCCACGGCCACAACGTTCGTAAGGCCACTCTCGGCGACGCTGAGCAGGCCACGCAGCCCGCAGAGGAGCGTTTCTGCACCGACCCGCACGCGGCACAGGCCGGTCGCCACCTCGACCACGGTGCCCCGCAGGCAGTCGTTACGGGCAAGAGGGTCCTCTTCCTCGTCTGCCTCTGGCCGCAGCAACACGCGCTCACGGCGCGGCACCACCCGCTCTACAACCGGCATATCGACATCTAGCGACTCAGGGTCACGCGCATCCCCGAGCAGCCAATCCTTGCGGCGCGGCGCATCGAGCTTGCGGTGGCGCTTGACCTGCTTGCGCTCCCGGCGGAGCGCCTCATTACGGGCGCGATGGCGCGCCGCACGTCCTTCTCGGTTCGACAAAGCCTGATCCTCCATAACAGTCGGCCCTGGCTCACACAGGCAACAAAAAGCCATGAGGCCCGGCTTGGCTCGCCGGCTCATGGCCAAGGCCCGTTATGGAGGTCGGGGCGGGGCAACCGCGCCCTGGAAACCTTAGCGGGCTGGAGAGCGGCGAGCGGCAATGACCTTGGGGAAAGCATCAATGGCTTGTTCATGCATATTGGTCATTTCACTCACCTCCTCTACAAACCCTGGGCGCAGCAATCTGTGCCTCTGCACAATATACTCAAAGCGCCCAGTTTGTCAAAGCTTATGGCGTGCAGTTTCATCCTGGGCACTTGCATAGGAGGCCTGTCACGCCGAGTGGCCCAGGACTCTCACGAGAGCCCTGTCAGCACTCAGAACCTTGGCCGGCACATAGAGCGCCGGCGGCCCGCGCCGGCTCCTGGCCGCCTGGCAGCGCGACAGGCTGCGGCCTGCGCTAATGGCGGCGCTCCTCCTGGGCGGCCAGGGCCCTGAGCAATACCCCAGGGTTCCCGGAACCCTGTGCCAAGCAGAGAACGTTGAGCAGCGAGCCTCTCGCAAGCATGTCATGCCGAGCGGACAATCAGACATCACGGCATGGCGAGCACCGCCCAAGCGAGGCATCCTACCTCCTACCTGCGTCATGCGCGCAACGTTCTCAACAGCGGGCCAAGCCAGCCCGCAATAGCGCTCAGACTGCTCAAGCGAAGCGTCCTCACTACGCACAACCGATCCCTCACGGTGTGAGATTCGCTACAGCGCCAGGCCTGCAGGCGCACCCAGCGTGGCAATCATGGCATCACCCAGGAATGTATCGGCGCAGAGTGCGCACCCCCGCCTCCGCCCAGGCCTCTTCCTTCCGAATGCTCGCCTCCAGCGTCGCTTCGGGCGGGGTCCATTGCTCCAGAATGGCGTTGACGTCGCGGCCATGGCGTCGCATCTCTGATAGCAGCCAGGGCACATCGAGCGCCCCCTCGCCAACCGGGCAACCCTCGATCACAAAGCCCAGGTTGTGCCAATGCCGCCGCACCACGAAATCCTTCAGGTGCAGGTTCACCGCCAGCGGGCCCAGCGCGTCCAACACCAGTTGCGGGCCCTCCATACACCCGAGCGAGTTGGCCACATCCAGACAGATGCCGATCGCCTCGCTCCCCACCCGCTCCACCAAACGCGCCAACTTGCGCACCGGGAAGCGGTCGTGATTCTCTATGGCCAGGCACACGCCGGCGCGCTCAAACTCTGGCATGGCGCCGCGCAGCATGGCCACAGCCTCGTCCTCAGAAGGGCGGTGCTCAGCGGTATCGATCACCACCCGCAGAATGGGTGAGTGCAGGCGCTCGGCCAGCGCCAGGTAGGTGCGCAGGTTCTCTGGCGCTATGCCGCGCGTGCCCACCTCCAGGCTGATGTCCAGCGCCCCAGCCCGCTCCGCCAGGGCCACGATTTCCCCCTCGGGCAAACGCGCCAGGGGCAGGTTATCGCCGAACTGGAGCACCTTCACCCCCAAGGCAGCCGCCCGCTCCACCAGCGCCAGGGCGCCCAGGGGCCGCTCTGGCGGCAGGCCGCGCACACCTACCGCCCAGGAATAGGTGAATGAGCTGATACCCAGTCTCATGAACCACCTCGCATCATGATGAACGATCTCAATGCTTGGCGGCGCGTCCCTGTGTGATCGCCTTGACCTCACTGATGACATTCTCTGGCTCAAAGACCGTTCGCCAATCGGGCTGGAAGATGCGCTGCCGCGCCCGCTCTACGGCCAGCTTGGCCCCATCGGAGAGCTGAGCGTCAATAAACCCGAACAGGATACCGATATCGACGCCGATATGCCCCAGGGCAAAATCGCGCGCCGCCTCTGCAGGGACCCCCCGCCGCACAGCCTCATCAACGGCCTCTTTGATCACCACCATGCAGGTGAGGATCATCGTCTCGGCCATGGCCGGCTCCAGCATGGCCATCTGCTCCACCGTCACCCGGTGCGCATTGAGGATGGGCGCAAACATGCGGCGCGCGATCCGCTCGCCCCGCGCGTAATCGGCTTCAGGGCCCTGCATCAGGGCGCAGACAATGTTCTGCGCGGCCACCCCGCCAAAGAAATCGCGCCGCGCTTCGGGCGTGGTCTCATCGTTCACGATCGGCGGGTGGCAGGGGTGGGTGACAAAGTAGCCGATATCGGCGCGCACGGGCAGCTCGCCCCCATGCGGCGCCGCCGGGTCCAGGCAGATCACCATGGCCCCGCTGCGCAGCCCGGGCACGACCTGGGCCGCCACCCGACCGATCAGCGTGTCGGGGACGGCCAAGATCGCCACGTCGGCCCGCCGCGCAGCTTCCTCGGGCGCGGTAGCTGTGAGCCCCCGCTCCCGCAGGCGCGCCTGCCCCACCTCTCCCGCCTCTACGCACAACAGGCTATACTCGGGGTCGTCACGCAGTTGGATCGAGATGCGTGTCCCCATCTTGCCAGCAGCGCCGAACAGTGCAATCGTCGTGGTCATTTCCTCACTCCTTTGATGGCAGGCATCCCAGTCAAACGTTGATAGGCCGGCCCTACAGGCAGCGCTGCAGGAACTCGGCCGTCTTGACGGCAGCC
>DAOTVS010000048.1:0-11623 GCA_034436375.1 Anaerolineae bacterium
GGTCGACCGCTTGCCCCGTTTCGAATGGGCCACTTGGTGGGACCAGACTATCGCCCGCTGGCAGACAGAAGGGCTGCCTGCTAATCTGCGTCCGGGGGAGCATGGCGTTGTACAGGTGATGGAGTTCTTTGGTTTGGATCCGGCATGGCAGCACTGGTTCCCTGTCCTGGGTAAGGGTTATCCCAGTATGCCCCATGGCATTGGCCCCGTGAGCGACATGGCCAGCTACGAGGCCATTCGCCCATACCTCTTCCCTGAGATCGACTGGGAGAAGGCTTTCCCTCAGGAGGTGCGCGAGCGGCACGAGAAGGGCGATCTGGCCGTGTGGTTCACCGTGGACGGGTTCTTCTGGTTTCCGCGCGTGCTCTTTGGTATCGAGCGACACCTGTACGCCTTTTACGATCACCCCCAGGTGATTCACCGCATCAACGAGGATCTGGTGGCGCGTATCAAGCAGATCGTGGTCGGGGTTTGCCGGTTTATCGAGCCCGACTTTATGACCTTTGGCGAGGACATGTCGTACAACCACGGTCCTATGCTCTCCCGGGCGCTCTTCGATGAGTTCGAGGCCCCCTACTACCGCGAGGTTATCCCCATCATTCTCGCACACAACATTGTGCCCATTGTGGACTCGGACGGCAACATCGAATCGTGCGTTCCCTGGTTCACTGACTGTGGCGTGGCGGGTTTTCTGCCCTTTGAGCGCCAGTCAGGGGTCGATATCGCCCGTCTGCGCCGCAATAGCCCCCGCTTGTGCATGATCGGTGGATTTGACAAGATGACCATGACGCGCGGCGTCGATGCGATGCGGCAAGAGTTCGAGCGCATCCTCCCCGTTATGCAGCAGGGCGGCTACATCCCCAGCGTCGATCATCAGACGCCCCCTGGGGTGTCCATGGCGCAGTACCGCGATTATCTCCAACTTCTATGGGAGTACACGGAGCGCGGGGCATAGACCTGCGACTATCGGTGTATGGTGGCAGGTTGTGGGAAAGCTCGCATCGAATAGGATACAAGTGAAAGCCGCATAGCAGGGTAATGATGCAGAAGGATAATGTAGCATACCAGCCTCGCTATGCGCCAGGTTCTTGAGGAGGCACCCATGGTCAAGCTACCCGCTCGGCAGATCCACCTGGATTTCCACACTTCGGAGCTGATCCCCGACGTCGGCAGCCGGTTCGACAAGCGCCAGTGGCAGGAGGCGCTGCGGCTGGGCCATGTGAACTGGATCAATGTGTTTGCCAAGTGCCACCATGGCTGGAGCTATTACCCCACGCGGGTGGGCAACATGCACCCGACCCTCAAACGCGACCTGTTGGGCGAGCAGATCGCGGCCTGCCACGAGATCGGCGTGCGGGCCCCGATCTATTACACCGTTGGCTGGTCGGCCAACGACGCGCTCACGCATCCCGAGTGGACGGTAAGGGATCGGCAGGGCAAGCCCGTCGCCCGTAACGTTGATTTCAGCGCCAGGCCTGAGGATAAGCGCCCCGGCGGCTCCTGGCAGTTCCTCTGCCCGAGCGGTGGCTACCGGGAGCTGATGCTGGCGCAGACGCGGGAGCTCTGTGAGCGCTATGAGGTTGATGGCTTTTGGTACGATATCTGCACCATCAGCGGCCCCTGCTTTTGCCCCAACTGCCTGGCCGGCATGGCGGCGGAGGGGCTGGACGCGGCCCGCGATGAGGATGCGCAGCGTTATTTCATCCTTAACTGGCAGCGCTTCATGGCGGCCTGCAACGAGATCATCCACGCCAGTCACCCGCAGGCGACGGTGTTCTACAACGGCACGACGAGCATCTACGGCCCCGACTATATGCCCTGGATGACGCAGGCTGAGCTGGAGGATCTGCCCACGACCTGGGGCGGCTATGACAAGTTCCCCCTGCGCAGTCGCTTCTTCTTCACCAAGGGCAAGCCTATGATCGCTATGAGCGGCAAGTTCCACACCAGCTGGGGCGAGTTTGGTGGGTTCAAGCACCCCGATGCGCTGCGCTTCGAGGCGGCGGCGATGATCGCTTATGGCGTAGCCTGCAATTTCGGGGACCAGCTTCACCCCCTGGGTGAAATGGACTTGGCCACTTATCGGAACATCGGCGAGGCCTACAAATATGTGGAGCAGATCGAGGATTACGGCCCCGGCGGTGAGCCGTGCGCCAACCTGGGCCTGTGGATTACGGGGAGCAATAGCGATGACCAGGGCACAGCCAACATGCTCATGGAGAGCCAGCTCGATTTCGCCGTGGCCCTGCCCGGCCAGGACCTCAGCCGGTTTGAGACGGTGGTTCTGGGCGGCGGGCGCTGCCTGGACGAGACCTCGGCAGCGCAACTGCGCGATTATGTGGCGGGGGGCGGCTCGCTCCTGGTGCTGGGCGAGAGCGCGCTCGACCCGGCGCGGGAGCGCTTCCTGCTGGATGTAGGCGCCGGGTATGTGGGCCCGGCGCAGTATGAGCTGGATTACCTGGTGGCCGGGCCGGCGCTGAGCGAGGGGGTGGTCGAGTCGCCCTTCCTCAACTATACGGCCGCCCTGCGTTGCCAGCCCACTACGGGCGAGGTGCTGGCGCGCATCCGCGAGCCCTATTTCGACCGCACCTATGGCCACTATTGCTCACACCTGAATACCCCGTTCCAACCCGTCGAAGCGACTCATCCGGGGGCGGTGCGTCAGGGGCGTGTGGTCTTTTTGCCGCATCGGCTGGGGGCGCTGTACTATGAGCACGGGGCGCGCCTGCACCGGCAGTTCTTCGTGAATGCGCTGCGGCTGCTCTACCAGCACCCGTTCTTCACCACGCATATGCCCAGCGCCGGGCGGGTGAGCGTGCTGCATCAGCGGGAGGAGCGGCGCTATGTGGCGCACCTGCTCTATGGCCCGCCCATGCAGCGCGGCCGCTGCCTCGTCATCGAGGACCTGGTGCCACTCTACGAGGTGCCGGTGGCGCTGCGTGTGCCGGAGGAGATCAAGCGGGCCTTCCTGGCGCCGGGCGGCCAGGAAGTGGCGCTGATGCGCGAGGGCGATACCGTCCGCGCCGTGGTGCCCAGGGTGGAGGGGCACCAGGCCATCGTTTTTGAGTATTAAGGTACTTTTGAAAAGTACCTGAGACTTTAGGACCGGCTGTAGCGCACGATCTCGATCGTTTCGTCGCCCGACAAGGGCCCGTGGGAGAGCCCGCCCTGCAGGGCGAGGACGCGGCTGTTGGCAAAGTAGGCAAAGTCAAAGGTGACGGGGTCACCAGCCTGCTTGCCGGGCATGGGCATCAGGCGCGCCGTGAGGGGCTTGCCGCTGCGCAGGGCGAGTGCGCCCATATCGGCGAGGACGCCGGTGAGCGCTTCGAGCGAGGTATCGCCGGGCAGGGGGATGGTGTCGAGCCCGGTGCCGCACACGGCCGACATGAGCAGTAGATCATGGACGGTCAGCGCGCCCGCGGCGGCGCGCGCGGCCAGAGCGGCGTCTTCCAGGACCGGCAGCATGAGGCCCGAGAAGCCGCAGCGTGGGAACTGGGCGCGGTTGATGGCGTCGGCCACGAGTGCCGCTGCCGCAATGCCTCCCTCGTCTCCGGGCATCCCGCCCAGAAGCTCCAGGGCGGTGCCCAGGCTGCGTTCGCGCTCCGGGTAGGGAGCGAGCGAAAAGTCGAGACCTACAAAGCCTGCACCATGGGCCCCGGCGATGCCCTCGGCAATACACCCGAGATCCTGCCCGGCGCGCTCGATGGCCACGCGCAGGCGACGGGCGGCGTCGCGGGGGCTCGTTGCACCATCACAAGCCTGGATGGCCAGGTCCGCCGCTTCTACGGCCAGGGCAAAACGGAGCGGGCCACCACGGGCATAGGAGGCGGGGAAGAAGGGGGTCTCGGGCGCGCAATTGGCCAGGGCGGCCAGGTAGAGGTTGCCAAAGCCGTCGCCCGAGCGTTGGGCCACGGTCTGCACCAGCTGCGCACAGCGGCGGCAGGCGGCCAGGCTGAGGCGGCCGCGGCAATCGGCAATCTCCAGTGAGGCAAAGACGCGCCCCGCAGCCAGGGGCTCGGCGAGGGCGGCGGCGTAGGCCGGATCATCATCGAGGCGCACGGGGCCAATGGCGGCATAATCGAGGCCGGCCGCCCGGATAGCTGCAGCCAGCGATGCGGCCAGCTCCGGCGCCTGCGCGGGCTCGCTGAGATAGGTCGGAAAGGGCGTTGTGGCCAGGCGCAGGCTCTGGATGATATAGCCCGCCTGCTCCAAGGCGGTGCGCGCAATCTGGAGGAACTCGGCGGCCCCCTGTACGGCAGCATTGTCGACTGGGAAGCTGCCACTGATAAAGGCGGTGATGGCACGGATTTGCAAGGCCGGACTCCTTGGTTGGAAACTGTGGGGAAGACTATAGCGTAAGCCAGGCGGGTTGTCCAGTCGGGTATGCGAGGGATGCCGGGCTGCAGGCTGCGCAACGCCCCGGCATTGGGCCTTGAGGTATGGGATGGATGCAGCTGCACCCATCCCATACCCCAAGGAGGCTGCCGGTCAGCGGCGAAGCGAGCTGCGCTGCGCCTGCCTGGTGAGTCTTCTGCGCCAGCTGCACCCTCTACGGCTGGCTGTATAGAAAACACCGCACCGCCCGGCCTTCGGCCTGGACTTCCGGTGGTTCCTTTTCTTTGCAGATATCCGTGGCCAGCGGGCAGCGGCCGGCGAAACGGCAGCCGCTGCGCAGGTACTCTTCGGTTTCCATGGCAGCGAGGGTGGTTCGGTCCCGCCACTTTCTGTCGGGGTCCGCCTCAGGCACCGATGCCTTGAGGATCTGTGTGTACGGGTGCAACGGGTGGCCGAGGACTTGCTCAACCGGCCCTTGCTCGACGATCCAGCCGCGCAACATCACGGCGATGCGATCGGCGGCGTAATAGGCGGTCGCCAGGTCGTGGGTGATGTAGATGACGCTGACGCCTTTTTGCTCCTTGAGTTGCTTGAACAGGTTGACGACTGACATGCGCAATGAGGCATCCAGCATTGACACGGGCTCATCGGCGACCAGCAAGGAGGGGTTAGTGATCAGGGCCCGGGCCACAGAAACGCGCTGCACCTGCCCGCCCGAAAGCTCATTCGGGTACCTGCCTCTGATCTCTTCCAGCGACAGGCCGACGGATTGTAGTGCATCGTCGACACAGCGATCCGCCTCAGCCCGGGGGGCGATACGGTAATTGTGCACCGTCTCGTAGAGGTAGCTCTCGATCTTCTTGAGGGGGCTGAAGGTGGCATAGGGGTCCTGGAAGATAGGCTGAACCTGCCGCATGAACGCGCGCCGGTTTTGCCGCTTGATGACACCAACGTCCTGGCCGCGGAATTCGATATGGCCCTCTGTCGGCGGGATCAGGCCGAGGATCATGCGGGCCAGCGTCGTTTTGCCGCTGCCGCTTTCCCCCGCCAGAGTCAAGATCTCGGGGGCGGCGCAGCGCATGGTAAAACTGGCCTGGTTGACGGCTATGAAACGGGTGGTTGCTAAACCCTGGTGATCAGCCCCTTCACATCCCTACCGAAGGACCCCCAGCCTCTTGCCCACTCGGGCAAAAGCCTCCAGCCCAAACTCCAGGTCGCGCTGCTGTAGGGTGGCCGAGACCATGACGCGGATGCGCGCCTTGCCCCGCGGCACCGTCGGGAAGCCCAAGGCCATGGCAAAGACGCCCTCTTCGAAGAGCTGGCGCGAGAACTCTTTGGCCAGCGGCGCTTCGCCGAGCATGACGGGCGTGATGGGGGTGACGCTCCGCCCCAGGTCGAAGCCCAGGCGCTGCATCTCGGCCTTGAAAAAGCGGGTATTGGCCCACAATTGGTCGACCAGCGCGGTGGAGCTCTCCAGCAGGTCCACGCCAGCCAGGCAGGCAGCCACGTCGGCGGGGGTGGCGGCGCTGGAGAAGAGGAAGGGCCGGGCGCGCTGGCGGAGATAGTCGGTGATGAGTTTCTTGCCGGCCACATAGCCGCCCATGACGCCAAAGGCCTTGGAGAGGGTGCCGATCTCCACATCGACCTGGCCATGCAGGCCGAAATGGTCGACGATGCCGCGCCCGCCGTGGCCCATGACGCCCTCGCCATGGGCATCATCGACCATGAAGAGGCAGCCGTAGCGCTCGGCGACCTGGTACTCCTTGTCCAGGGGCGCAATGTCGCCATCCATGGAAAAGACCCCATCGGTCACCACGAGCGCGCGCCGAAAGTTGCCGCGCTTTTCGGCCAGCATCTGCTCGAGGGCGGTGGGGTCAGCATGCGGAAAACGCTCGATCTGCGCACGCGAGAGGCGCGAGCCGTCGATGATGCTGGCATGGTTCAACTCGTCGGAAAAGATGACATCCTCGCGCTCCACCAGGGCCGGGATCACCGCCAGGTTGGCGCAAAAGCCCGACTGGAAGGAGATGACTCCCTCCACGCCTTTGAACCGGGCCAGCCGCTCCTCCAGCTGGAGGTGAATATCCAGGGTGCCGGCGATGGAGCGCACTGCGCCGGGGCCTACGCCATAGCGCTCGATGGCGCGTTGCGCGGCCTCTTTCAGCGCCGGGTGATTGGCCAGCCCCAGGTAATTGTTGGAGCAGAGGTTGAGCGCCCGCTTGCCGTCGACCTCCACCCAGGCGCCCTGGGGCGACTGGATGGTGCGGATATTGATGAAGAGCCCCTGCTCCTTCAGGGCAGCGATATCATCGTTGATAAAGGCCAACTTGTCCGCGGTCATGGCGTCCTCCCATGGGTCCCCGACGAGTCGCCCACGCCCGATGGGGCATAGCGCACGATGAAAATGCCCTTCGGCCCCAGGGTACCATGCTCCGCACGCGGGCGGAACAGGCCTTTTGCTGGGTGTAGTGGGCCTGGGCGGAGCATATCAGCTGGCGCTTACCCGACAGGCCAGCAAGGGCCATTTTTCATAGCGGTGCTGGCGGGCGTCCGTGGGCGCTCGTCTGGGGACCCCACCGTGGCCTACACGGGCCACTCCGGCGCCCCTCACTCGGGGCATTGGATGGCAATGAACCTCAACCATTCATCGATCTGATCGTATAGCTCTTCCCGACCCGGGTCGGCGTTGACCGCCGCGGCGTAGGGCGCGCCGAAGGTATCGAGCACGAAAACCAGGTGGCCGGTGCCCGCATCCTCCCCGAGCAGACGATCATAGGCATGGCGCACCTGGGCGCCCATGTCCGCGAGGAGTGGAAAGTGGTAGGGCAGGCTGCGGCCCAGATCCTTGATCGTTTCGGCGCTGGCCGGCAGCAGAGCCAGCGCCTCCGCGCCCTGCTGGTGCCAGGCCTCGGCGTGATCGGAAAAGGCAGCGAGGAGCGGCTGCCACTCAGCTGGCGCAGTGCCTGCCGGGAAAGCGAGCACCTGCTTCTCGAGCTGCCGGTAGACGCTGTCACAGATCGTGTCGCCCGCATCCGATGTCAGGCAAAAGTCGGGCGCTGGCATTTCCGCCTGCCTGCCGTAGAACGTGTGCCACTTCATCGGTGACCTCCAATTTACGGGTACATGACGATCTTGGCGGCCACGCGGTCGGGGGCGGTCATGAGCGCAAAGCCTTTCTGGAAGTCGTCGAGCGAGATGCGATGGGTGATCACAGGGCTGGGATCGAGGGCGCCAGAGCGGAAGAGCCCGGCCATCTGATACCAGCTCTGCCAGAGCTGGCGCCCGTTGATGCCGTAGAGGGTGATGCCCCTGAAGATCACTGCGCTGTTCAGATCCAGCGTGATCGGCTGCGATGGGATGCCAAAAGCGCTGAAACGCCCCCCTTTGCGCACCGCGGCAAAGGCCTCCTGGATCGCCTGGGGGCTGCCGGTCATCTCGATGACGGCATCAACCCCCACCCCTCCCGTGGCTGTCAGCAAGGTGCGGACCACGTCAGCGCCTGGCTCACTGATGTTGAGCGAGACATCGGCGCCCATAGCCTGGCCGATGGCCAGGCGCTGGGGATACTTGCCGATGTGGAAGACGGGGGAAGCGCCGGCAGCCTTGGCCACGCCGACGGCGAAAAGGCCGGTGGGCCCGTCGCCCCAGATGGCCACCGAGCGCCCGGCGACCGGCTCGACCAGCACGGCGTAGACGGCGTTGCCGCAGGGATCCTGGATGGAGGCGATGGCCGGGTCCAGATCGGGGGCGTTGACCCAGGCGGAGCTTTCGGGGAGGGCGACATACTCGGCAAAGCAGCCATTGGTATCGACGCCGAAAATCTCCAGGTTGGCGCAGATATTGGGCTGCCCGTTGCGGCAGACGGGGCAGGTGCCATCGTAGCGGTGCGAATCGGCCGAGACGAAATCGCCCACCTTGATGGAACGCACAGCGCTGCCGACCTCGACCACATCGCCGCAGAACTCGTGGCCGATGATGAGGGGGGGCTTGACGCGAGCGGCGGCCCAGGCATCCCACTTGAAGATGTGCACATCGGTGCCGCAGATGGAGGTAGCGCGGACCTTGACCAGGACTTCGCGCGGGCCGATTCTCGGGATGGGCACCCGCGTCATCTCAAGGCCGGGGCCGGGCTGGGGCTTGATGATCGCACGCATGAGGTCAGACATGAACGTGTCTCTCCTTTGAGCGTCCATACCGTGACTGCGCCGCGACGTGAAGAGCGGCGCGAAGCTTGCAGAGCCATCAAAATCAGTATATCACCAGGGGGGACAATGGTCAAAGGCGCCAATGCAACCGCTCGCACTATCATGTGGGAGCGTGCGGTCCGGCTATTCGTCCTCGTCGTCATCGATGTCGTCGAAGGGCTCCATCTTTATGGGTGCGAGGGTAGGCCCATCGCAGATGTCACAGCACGGTGAGACGCGGGTGGCGTCGCTATCGCCGAAATAGTCGAGGATGGCGCGGCGGCGACAGGTGGCGCCCTCGGCATAGGCGATCATCTGCGCGAGGAGCGCGCGCTTGTGCTCGCGGAAGCGCTCGACTTTGGCCATGATCTCCCCGGCGTCGAGGGGCACGTCGCTGGCGAGCGAGTAGAGGAAGCGTCCTTTGTCTTGCCCCTGGTCCTCCAGCAGACCCTCGTGTTGCAGCAGGCTCAGGCCGACGCGTAGCTTGACCTCATTCAACCCCGTCTGGCGGCGCAGAGTGACCTCCTCGATGGCGGCGTGGCCCGAAGGGCTGGCCTGAACGCGGCCTAGCAGGGCGTGCAGGCGCTGCAGGGAATGGGCATCGGGCGCATCGTTGTTGATGAACCATTCCTGCAGGGTGCGGTCCTGGGCGCTGTAGAGGAGCAGGCAGTGAGCGGGTTTGCCGTCGCGGCCGGCGCGCCCCGCCTCCTGATAATAGGCTTCCAGGGTGCCGGGGATGTCCCAATGGATGACGGCCCGCACATTGGCCTTGTCGACGCCCATGCCAAAGGCGCTGGTGGCGACGAGCACCCGCACCCGGTTTTGGATAAAGTTGTTCTGGGCGCGGCGGCGCGCCTCGGGCTCCATGCCGCCATGGTAGTAGGCGGTGGGCAGGCCGGTAGTGGCGTGGATGAGGTCGGCCAACTCCTCGGCAGCGCGTTTGGTGCCTACATAGACGATGTAGGACCCCTCAGTGGCCCGTGACAGGGCTGCCTGGAGGTAGCGCAGTTTGGCGTCCTCGTTGGCCGCGTGCATGACCTCAAAGAAGAGATTGGGCCGGTTGAACCCCGTCACGACCCGCTGCGCCTCGGGCAGGCGCAACTGATTGATAATGTCCTGCTGCACCAGGGGGGTGGCGGTCGCCGTCGTGGCGAGCAGCGTGGGGCGGCCAAGCGCCTCCCAAGTGCGGTGGATCTCCAGGTAAGAGGGGCGGAAATCGTGGCCCCACTGAGAAATGCAGTGGGCTTCATCGACCGCCAGCAGGCTCACCCGTCCCGTGGGCAGGGCCTGGGTAAAGCTGGCGTTGCGGAGGCGCTCGGGAGCCACGTAGACCAGACGGAAGAGGCCAGCGGCCATGCGGCGTAGCACGGCGGCCTGCTCATCGGCGCTCTGCAGGCTGTGCAAGGCTGCCGCAGGAATGCCGCGCCGGCCCAGGGCGCGCACCTGGTCCTGCATCAGGGCAATGAGCGGCGAGATCACGAGTACGGTTCCCTGGTTGAGGAGAGCCGGCAACTGGTAGCAGAGTGACTTGCCGGACCCGGTAGGCATCACCAGCAGCGTGTGCCGGCCCGACAGAATATGCGTGAGGGCCTGCATTTGACCGGGGCGGAAGCGTGGGTGGTGGAAGTGATCGCGCAGCAGCTGCGTCAGGGTTTCGGCCTGAATTTCCACGAGCGGTATTCCTTGTCGATTTTTGCACTTTGCGCTATAATAGTGGAGTTATGTTCAAGCAGTGCGCCGGCAGTTTGGCACAGGTCGGCGATTCTGTCAAATACCCACGTCCCGTCACCCCATTGGTACCCCCAGCCGCCGGTGCGGCTATGGTTGTGACCCTGCCCTGGTGGACCCAGTATCGCTAAAGCTTTGTTCTGCGCACATCGACGCGTTACCCTGCTCTGAAACAGGGCGGCGCGCTCATGGGCGCGCGGCAAACTCTATTGGGGGCGCTCTGCCGGGAAAGGGGAATGACTCAGGGAGCCTCACAGTGCTTCGCGACCCTCCGGTCCAGAGCGCCGGCTCAAGGAGACCGGCATGCGCAATTTCGATATGGTCAACAGGCTGCTCTTTGTGGCCATTGTGCTGCTGACGGTGTTGGTGGCGGTTGCCCTGCTGTATACCTTCTTGACCTTTGGCGTGTTGGGGTTGATCGGGGGGATCATTATCACGCCCGCGGCCATGATTGTGGTACTCAAGGCCTTCCGGGCGATGACGATCACGGTGCAGGAGGGGACCGTCCAGGTGGTGGAGCGGCTCGGGGCGTTCAGCCGCATCCTCTACCCGGGCTCGTCGTTGTTGATCGACCCCTTCGATCATGTGCGGGCGACAGTGCCGACGGTCGAGCGGCAGTACGAATTCACGTCCGAGGAGGTCCTGGTGGGCTCCTCGGCCAAGCTCAAGCTGCGCACCTTGGTGCGCTACCGTATCGCGCGGCGGAACCTGGATGGCCGCGACATCCCCGATGAGCAGGCAATCTACCGGGCGGTGTACGAGGTAGAGGACTGGGAGCTTGCCGTCAAGGCCCAGGCGGAGGCGACCCTGCGCGATGTGATGGGCGAGACGGGCTGGCGCGACGAGTTTATCGGCGTGACATCGTCGGGCGATACCATCATCTCGCGCCCACGCTCGCGGCTCAATGCCAAGATGCGCTTCCTGTTAGACCGCGAGACGCAACGCTGGGGTGTGACGGTGACCCGTGTCTCGGTGCAGATCATCCATGTGGAAGATAAGAACCTGGATTCGGTCTTTGCCATCCGTCAGGCGCGGAAGCGTGGTGAGATCATGCGCATCGACGCGCAGAACGAAAAAGAGAAGATGATCCGCATGTTCGAGGCCGAGCTGGCCAAGATCAAGATGCAGGCGGCGGCGATCCGCGAGGGCATGGGCACTGCCGACTTTGTGGCCCTCAAGTGGATCGAGGCGATCGAGAAACTGGCGAACGATCCACAGTCCAAGTGGGTCATCCCGGTCGAGTTCCTGCAGACGGTGCGCCAGATCACTTCCATGATGCAGGGCACCACGCCCACATTGAATCTGCCCGAGCCGCCCCCGGAGGATATTCCGCCGCAGGAATAAGGGATAGGGGGATGTAATGTAAGGGGCGGGTG
>DAOTVS010000049.1:0-10146 GCA_034436375.1 Anaerolineae bacterium
GGCAATCCCTCGCCGCTAAGGCTCATCAGGCGAGCGATACTCAGGCGCAGGAGCAGGTACACAAGCTGACGGGCGCCGGCGCTGAGGCGCGAAGCGGGCACAGTTGCCCCCGTCTCCGGCGCCAGCACCGTTACGGCCAGAGTCCGCGGGTCCGTGGTTGCCTGCTTGTAACGATCGGGCATGATGCGGCTCAAGCCGTCCTGCAGGAGGGCGTCGAGCCGGGGCGCAAACTCTTTTTGGAACTCGACAGCGGCACATGCGACCTCATCACGGGCCAGTTGCAGGGCAGCGCCGAATCGCTCCAGACGCTGCATTTGGGCCTGGGCGGCGGCAATATCCTCATCGATGGCAGCCAGGTGCCGCAGGGCGCCATCGGCCTCGTGGATCGCCGCCTGCTGCCGGTCATACGCCTCTTGCGCGGCCAAACGCTGGGCCTCGATGTCTTGCAGCATGGCCACATATTCTTGCGCCGAGAGGCCCTTTTCTTCGAGGGTCGGCCCGTCACCCGGCTGGGATGCTAGCTGGGCGCCCCTCGGGCGCTGAGGGCCTGCCGCCACGATGGCCCCCGCCTGGACGTCCAGCAGGGCACGCTGGTAGCGGGTGGCTGTCGTCAGGGTGTCCTGGGCCTTTTCATAGCGGCGCCGGTTCTCCACACCTTCGTCAAAGGCGGCGATGGCCGCCTCGAACCCCTTGTCACAGGCAACGCCGGCTTGCGCCAGCAGCTCGGCCAGTTGCGCTTCGAGCGCCGTCAGCGCCTGCTGCCGATCATCCCACTGGCGCAGATCGGCCTGCAGGGCTTCGGCGCGCACGCGCAGCAGCTCCAGCTTGACCTCCGCGCGCAGCCGCTCCAGATCGCGCACAGTCGCGTCACGAGGGGGGGCGACCGTCGAGAGGCCGGCCAACGCCCTGTGCAGGTCGGTGGCATCGATCCCCTGGCGCGCCAGCTCGGCACGCAGGTCCTTCTCCGCCTGCACGCAGCGCTCTCGGGCCGCCTCAAGCTGGGCACGCAGGTCCGCCGCATCCCCTCCGGCGTCGTCCCCTGTGGGCGCCGGCGCCGCACCCTGCAAGTAACGCTCGAGGCGGGCGCTGAGCTGGGCAAAGGCGGTATCCGTCAGCGTATTGCCCAGCAGGCTGCCAAGCTGCCAGAGGGCTGCCCCTTCTGCGTCGCTGAGGTCGCGTTGGGCCGCTTCCGCTTCCTCCCGGCAACGGACCATCTCAGCACGGGCCTGTTCCAGCGCTGAGCGGGCCGTCGCCCCTTTGCCTGCTGGCTTGCCCTTGCCCCCGCGCCCCTGTGCAGTGCCGGCGGCCTGCCCTTCCGCGGCACTCAGCCGCACCCACTGGGCATTGGCGTTGCTGAGGGCTTTTTTGCTCTGCGTCAGCTTCTCGCGCGCTGCCTGCAGGCGCTGTTGGATAGCGGCAATTCCGCCCACGCCAAGGGAAAGCACGGGCTCCAAAGCCTGGCGTTCGGCAGCCAACTGGCCGTCTATGCCGGCAACGGGGCCGAGCGCGGAGGCGCCTACAAGCCGTGAGCGCTCCTGAAGGGCAGCTTCCCGGTCAGAGGCTTCCTTCCAGGCATCGGCCAGGGCCTGCACCGCCGGAGAAACCCCACGGGCAGGGGCAGGCTCATCCGGGGAGGCCAGGCTGGCGCGCATCTCCGCTTCCTCGGCCTGCAACGCCGCCAGAGCTTCGCGCGCCGGGCGGGCGCGCTGCTCGGCCAAAGCACATTCCCGGAGCAAGTGGCTGCGTTGAGCGCTCAGCTTGAGCACTTCGTCGCGCAGGCCGGAAGGAAAATGGGCCCAGGGCTGCCATTTGGCGACCTCGGCAGCGCTCGCCCGCACCTCTGCTGCGAGGTCGTCGCCGGCCAATAGCAGGGAGCGCGGCCCAGCGCGGCCACTCCGCGCCAGCGCCAGGAGCGCCTGCTCACGCTGCAGATCCAGGACCTCGAGCTGCTGCGCCGCCTGGGTCAGGGTCAAAAGCTGGGGCCACAGTGCGCGCCGCCCCTCCGCCGCAAGCCGGCGCTCTTCTGCCAGGGCGGCCAACCTCTGCTGCAGCTCCTGCTGGGCCGCAGCTCGCTCCTGCTGCGCCGCATCCAGGATCTCCAGGGCGCGGGCCTCGGCAGCCCCGGGCACAGCGGTCAGAATACGGATCAGCGACTCCACCACCGGCCCGGCGACACCCTCCAACCCATCCAGCGCGCCCTGATTGGCCACGCCGATGCACCCGTAGACCTCCCGGCTCAGCCCGAGCTGCGCAACAGCAAAGGCGGGCTCACCCGTCACCTCGCGCGAGAACTGGGCCGATATCTCAGCCCCTTCGGGGTAGGTGCGCAACGTTACCTCGGGGGGGGAAGAAAAACGCCGCGCAATGCGAAAGGCCTGCCCATCATCCAGCTCAAAAGTCAGCGAGCCCGCGTAAAAGGCCGGGTTGCGCCAGGGACGACAGGCATCCAACAGATCAGGCTGGGCTGCGGCGCCATAGAGCAGGGCCAGGATGGCCTGCTGCAAGGTCGTCTTGCCCGTTTCGTTGGCGCCGTAGATGAGGTTCAGGCCCGGCTTGAAGGCCAGGTGCAGGTTGGCCAGACGCCCAAAACCCTCCAGATGGATCTCATGCAGTCTCATTCGGGGCGCACCCGCCTTCCATCGAGGGCCCGCAGGGCCAGATTGAGCGCCTGCCGGACCGTCATTCCTTCGCTTTCAGCGGCCGCCGCCAGTCGCTCCTGAAGGCGCTGCACCAGCAGGCCGCGGGGCGTCGGCTCACCGACGAAATCCTCCGGATTATAGGCCGGCGCAAGCTGCACATCGTACTCCACCCAGGCGGGGGTAGCCACCTGGGCACGCAGAGCAGCCAGGTCAAGGTCAAAACGGCGGGCGCCGATCAGCGTCACCCTGGCCAGGGAGCACTCATCGACGCCGGCAACCCCACCGTGGCTGCGCAACATCGATCCGATCAGGGCGGCTGCATCGTCCAGCGAGCCGCAACCCGAAAGATCCACAGTCAGGTCCAGGTAGCGCGTCTGGCTGACAGGAATGGCCTCGATGCGGGGGGCGCCCTCGCCCAGGGTGATCAGAGCGGCCACGTGCTCACCTGCCGCCTCGGCCCACGACAGGGGTTCAGCGCTGCCGGGGTATATGACCGGCGGGGTCAAGCGTGCAGCATGCACGCCCCCCAGCAGGGCCAGGTCAAACCCCGCCGCGCGCAGCGCTTCCTCGCCAGGCGGCTGGGCAGCATGAAGCAGTAGAATATCCATGCCGGGCCCTTCTGGCATGGAGTCGGGGCAGAGGGCGAAATGGGGCGCCAGGGGATGGGCAGCGCCCCACAATCGCACTGTTGGCGCCACATCCAGGCGCGAGAGCGCGCCCGGAGGATAGAGGTGCACATTATCTGGCCAGCGGGCGAAGGCGTAGAGAGAGTCCTCGGTCCATGGGTCGTGTTCGCCAGGGACGATATAGAAGGGGATGGGCGCCGCAGCAGCGAACTGCTGCGCCAGAAAAGATGCCACTTCAGGGCTGGCATAGTCCTGTTCGTAAAGGTCGCCGGCGATGGTTACAGCATCCACCCCACGCTCAGTGGCCAGGGCGAGAATGTGCGCAAACGTCTGGCGCAGACTGGCGCGGCGCTGGTCGCCCACCGCCGGCGGCAACCCTTCGGCAGCAAAGCAGGCTTCGAGATGGAGGTCGGCGCAGTGCAGCAAAGTCGTCATGGTTGGCACCCCTCGGTCAAAGCCGTGGCAGGGAAGTTACTATTTTGTAACCGCAAGATACAACATTCCGGCAGAAAATGCAAGTCCCGGCCAAACCCAGTGGCCCGAGATTGCCTGGAGGGAACCGGTTTTCATTCCTGTAACCTCGCTGCCCGGCAAGCCTGGGGCGCAGCCTATAGCAGGTAGGGTAGCGTACACGCCTCCGCGGGCGCCTGCATGGCGATGGGGAATTTGGCCGGCGCCTCCCGGTTGTACGTGGCGATGACAGCCGGGTCGACCTTGGGCCGGCGATCGTAGGTCAGCACGCCGTTGACCTCGCCCTCCACATCCGTAAGCTGGGTGAAGCAGAAACCGCACACATCCTCCATATCCAGGATGGCCCGGGTCAGGTCGTGATAGTGTTTCAAGTAGGCGTCTGGGCTGTCTACACCGCAGGCCTGCAGAGGCTTGTCTTCAGGGGGCGGAAAATTGCTCAGGGCCATACCGCCATACTCGCTCACGATCACCGGCTCGCCGCCATATTGATAGTCATCGGCGAAAAAGGGGTGGCCCGAGTCGACAATGTAGGTTTGCCCACTGCGGTAGCAGGGCCACCAGACGTGCAGCTGCTCCCCGGTACGCAGGTACGAGTGCACATCGGCGATATCGGTATTGACATGCTCCCAGCCCGAATTGTCGATCACCAAACGGGTAGGGTCGAGCAGGCGGGTCATGTCCACAACACCGCTCACGCCCTCCTGCACATCCGGGCGCTCGCGGATGCCCCAGATGCCCCACGATTCGTTAAAGGGCACCCAGGTGACAATGCATGGATGGTTGTAATCGCGCGCAATGACCTGCGGCCACTCGTGGCGAACGTTTTCCATAACTTGGGGCGAGTAGTGGTACAGCCCACAGCCCGGCATTTCCCCCCACACTAAGAGCCCCAGACGATCGCACCAATAGAGCCAGCGCGGGTCCTCGATCTTTTGGTGCTTGCGCGCACCGTTATATCCGTACTGGCGAATCCAGAGACAGTCGGCGCGCAGAGCGCCATCGCTGGGCGCCGTATATTGTCCTTCAGGCCAGTAGCCCTGGTCAAGCACCAGGCGTTGATAGTAGGGCCGGCCATTGAGCAAGATATTACGGCCCTGGCGTTCGACACTGCGCAGACCAAAGTACGAATCGACCCGATCGATGACCTGTTCGCCGGCCAGGAGGCCGACCTGCAGATCATAGAGATGCGGCGATTCGGGCGACCACGGCCGCGGCTCTGGGATGCGCAGAACGAGCGTATGCTCCCCCCGCCCACTCTCGGCCCGCGCGACCTCCTGCCCAATATCCAGCGCCACCGCTTGCAGGGCAAAAGAGCCGGCGTCGCCGTCGATCTCCGCCTCTACCTGCAACATGCCGCCCGGCAGGTCAGGGGTCAGGCGCAAGCGGCGAATGTGGGTGGCCGGCACGGTCTCCAGCCAGACAGTCTGCCAGATGCCGGTAGTGCGGTCATACCAGATGCCGGCCGGGGTTTCACGCCAATACTGCTTGCCCCGGGGCTGGTCTGGGCTGAGAGTGTCGATGACGCGCACCAGGAGGGTGTTATCCCCATCCCGCACAACTTCTGTTATGTCGAAGGAAAAGGGCGTGTAACCACCGCGATGGCTGCCCAGCTCACGGCCGTTCAGCCAGAGGGTGGCCTCGTAATCCACAGCGCCCAGGTGCAGCAGCAACCTCTCGCCGGCGCGCGGCCTGGCAGCCGGGAAAGAGCGCCGGTACCAGACGACAGGGTGAGGGCGGGGGTCGCCGATGCCGCTCAGGCGGCTCTCGACAGGAAAGGGCACCACAATCGACATGGCCCGGCCGGCCTCCCCCGGCCAGCCCTGGGCCGCGCTGGGGTCGCGTTCATCCGGGGCGAAATCCCAGCGACCATTGAGATTGCGCCATGCCGCCCGGCGCAGGTCCGGCCGTGGATATTCGGGGCGTGGTATATTCACTCCGACCTCCGATCAGCATGCCTGTTATTTGTTATAAGGGATAGCCGATTTAAGGGCTGGAGTCAAGACAGAGGGGGATTCGTAGCTGGCACAGTTATTGCATCAGGTCCAGAATGAGCAAGAGGCGTTCTCTGCACGTATTGCTGACCCTGTGCCTCGGCCTGCTGAGCGTGAGCTGCAGGGAGATGCCGGCTATGCATCCCCTCCCGGCTCAGGTGCAACAGCCCAATTTGCTGCGCAATGCCGGGCTCAAGCGAGATACGCTGGGCTGGACGCTGCGGCCAGAGCAGTTGCCGCCTGCCCTCAGCGCGCAGCGCACCGAAGGCGGCTCTTTGGTATTGGCCCTCGACTCAGGAGCAGGGCCAACCGCCTGTGCCTGGACGCAGCTGGTCGAGATAGCCGGAGGGCAGAGCTATGCCGTGTCATGTCGGGTGCGCACACAGCGGCTGGATGGAGCGGCCAATCTCCGGCTCGAGTTCCACGATCGCCGCGGCCGGCTTCTGGCCGTCGCTGCCGGCGCCCCCGTCTGCGGCGACAGCGACTGGACTCCTCTCGCCTGGCGCGGGCAGGCGCCGGAGGGCGCATCTTATGCCGTGTTCTCAGTGGGGCTGCAGGGCGCCTGCGGCGGGGAGGCGGCCTTTATACAGCCCTACCTGGGCCTGGATGATGCGCCGGCTACGCGTGCGTTGGTTGTGAGCAATGAGGCGCCCCCGGGCCCGCTCAGCCCCACTGAAGCGGCGCCGGCAACAGCAACGCCGGGAGATCCCCAGAACCCGCCTGTGGAACCGCCCTGGCCAGATGTTTCATATGGCCCGCTGGACCTGGGCGCCATCTTCCCCGATCCGGCTGCCGACCCCCACGACCCGGCGGCCTATGAGTTTGCGGCTGCCGACCCCATGTTGGCGGGCGCCGGCGTGCAGGCGGAGTGCCCCCCCTTTGCCATGGCAGCAAAGGGGCAAAGGGGGGAATCCCCGCAGGCCCTGATGCGTTTGCGCCTGGGCGTGGGGGGTAGCGACGAGCTGTGGAGCGCTGTGGCCCGCCGCGTGGTGATGCACTATAACGCAGAACTGGGCATGGGCATCCGCTATTGGGAGATCGAGCCTCCTGCCGGCGGAGGCGCGGCGAGCACGGCCCTGGCGGCAGCCCTGGCCGCACTCCAGGCCTATGACCCTGGCCTGCGCGTGGGCATCGGCGGCGATCCGCCGGCCCTGGCAGCCCCCCTCTCTGCCCTGGCGAAACAGGGGTTGCGCCCTGCCCTCGCCTGCTGGGTCGTGGACTCTGACACCGCATCAGGCGCTCTTGCGGCTGCGGAAGCGCGCTACGAGAGCTTGTTGGCGCACAATGGACTGGGCGGCACCCCGGTGCTTGCCCTTCTCCCCCCGGGCACACAGGATGGGGTCAGGCTGGTGTGCCTGGCTGCCGGCGCTGGTGATCAGCAGGGCACGCACCTGGCCCATTGGCTCTGCCAGGGAGCGGCGGAGGATGCAAGCCAACGGGCGTTGTGGGAGATCATCTTTGCTCCAGGCCGCAGCCGCCTATCTGTTCATGGGGGCGATGCGTTGGGTTTTGCCGTCGTGGCCAGCAAAAGCGCCGATGGCCGCCAGGTAGATATCCTCATCGCCGATAGCGGTTCCCGATCTCAGGCCTATCGCCTGGCGCTGGTGGGTTTAAGCGGCTATCACTATACCGTGCGTGAGTTGAGGGCAGGCCAGCCCTGGCAGGTCATTGCGCAGGGCGCCGAGCGTGACCTGACGGATGGCCTCCTCACCAACCCCTGGCGCTCGCCGGCTGTGCAGTGGATTGCCCTGCGCTGGGATAGCTGATTGCCAGATCGGCTATGATATGGATCCCGTTTCCTGATGCTCGCCTGGTGGGCTCGCTTCGTGCTCTGGTATGGCCGGTACAGCCTCAGCCCCCCGGCGGAGGGTGGTGCGCAGAAAGAGAGATGAGGCCAGAGCACTAGCCGGCAGGTAGATCAGCAGGCTATTCCATCCCAGTTGGTGCAGGAGACCGTGGGAGAGGGTCAGTATGCTGGGCAGGAGCGCCCAGGCCACGGCCGGGCCCAAATAGAGAAGCAAGGCCCCAACCAGGGTAAAGCCGCCAAAAAGCCAGCCCAGGCCTGGGAAGCCCGCCAGCGCCCCCAAAAACTCGATCAGGAGCACCTGCGGCATGGGCAACTCCAGGATAGCCAGGGGGTTACGCTGCGCTGCTGGCGGGCGCAGGAAGCGCAGGCGGGCGCGCAGCGCGTGCCGGTAGGAACCTGTGGCCTGGTAGGCATGCAGGGCAAACGCCAAAAGGCCCGCTAACTGCAGCGCCGCAGCCACCAGAGGGCCAGCTGGCCCGCCCAGGCCAAACCCCGTCAGGTAGGCCAACAGGAGGCCGGCGCCCAAGAAGCCCAGCCCCGCCTGAGAAAGCCGCGCCGTGGCACTGGGCCCCCCCCGCTCTAGCAGCAGATTGTCGGCCAGGGTCAGGGCTGGCAGGAGCACCACTGCGCCCAGGGCCAGCTCACCGTGGGCCACTGCCAGGGGATCGTCGAGGCGGGGCGATAGAAAGCCCAGCAGAGCTCCATGCAGCCCCGCCAGCAGCGCAAAAACCAGGCCGACACTCAGGGTTCCCACCATGACCCGGGGCAAATAACGGCGCGCCGCCCGGGCCAGGCGTATGATCTGCAGCGCATAGACCGCCAGCGCCACCAGCAGCGCTAACCCCGTCAAGCCCAGGGCAAGGGAGCGCCACGGCTCCAGACTCAGCGCAGCCTGATCGGGGCTCAGGCCTGAACGGGGGGCCACATAGGCCTCGTACACCACCAGGCCCACACGCACCAGGTAAAAGGTCAAAGCCGCGCCCACAAGGGCCCCGAGGATGCGGTTAGCCTGTTGCCAGTCGGTGCGGCGCTCAGCTCTGCGCTCCAAAAAGTAGACAAAGGTGGCCACCGCAATCGGCGCCAGCCCCCCCAGGATCAGGTACAGGTGGGTATAGCCCTGCCCATTGAGCAACGCCAGTGCCGCAGTGCGCTCAAAGGCCCAGTCGCCGGGCAGGCTGACCAGAACGCGCTGGCCGACGACCACAAAGAGAGCGGCCGCCGAGGCCACCAGCCAGCGGGTCAGGTTTCGACGGTGCCGCGGCCAGATGACATGGTGGCCAGATTGCACCGTGAGCAACACCAGCAGGGCAAAGGTCCAAAAGCCGGCATCGCGGGCGCCCTCGAAGAGCCAGCGCGGGAATGCGGACCAGGGGCCGAGCCAGGCTATTGCCCCGGCATAGGAAGCCCCGGCGTGCACATAGAGGCCCTCCAGCAAACCCACCGTCACTGTTGTGAGGGTTGACAGGAGCAAGCCTGCCAGGGTCAGGATAAAAGAGATGCGGGCCAGGCTGTGATTGCGCAGCGGCCGGCCAATCAGTCGCGGCAGCGCATAGCAGGTGAGGCCCATGGCCAGCATGACCCCGCCGCCGGCGACAATGAGTTGTTGGCGCACTTCATCAACCAGGAGTTGAGCCGGCTCCCCAGCCTGGAAGAGCCAGTGGCGGACCGGAGGCAGTTGTACAATGAAGCCATGTATGCCCCCCAACAGGAGGTTGGCAGCGGCGGCCAGAAGGTATTTGGGGAGGGCGCTATCATAGCCGGCGATCTCCGCCCGGGTAAAGGCATGCGCTTCAGGCAGCGGCGCCTGAGTATACCGCCGCGCCAGCCACAGGACCAGCCAAAGGACGGCAAGACCGCCGAGAATGATAAACATTGATTCCTCAAGTGCTGCAGGGTCGTTGTTGGTGGAAGCAAGAAATGTGCCAACTGCGGCCCTGAGAGCGGCCAAGTTTGACACCGCTCCTGTGCCGGTGGTAGAGTCACCAAACCTGCGCCCGGCGCTTTGGCTGTATCAGCACTGCCCAGTCGCGCCGGGGCCGCCGCGCTCTGCCGGCGGTCCAAATCGCAGGATGGCGAAAGGGGCAATGTGGGTGGAAAAGCATTGCGCGGTGCTCGTGGTTGAGGATGATCAATCCACAGCCGAGTTTGTGCAGTGGGCGCTGAGCGACGAGGGCTATCATGTAGAGCTCGCCAGGAATGGCGATGAAGCCCTGAGGTTCGTGGAAACACAGCGCCCGGCCCTGGTGCTGCTTGACATCGTGTTGCCGGTCGTCGATGGGATCGCCGTGTTACAGGCCTTGCGCGCCCGCTGGCGCAGGAGCATTCCGGTCATCCTCATGACTGCTGGCCGCAACGGCAGCGAGCAGGCGCCGTCTCTTGAGGCCGACGGCCTGTTGCTCAAGCCTTTCGACCTGAGCGACCTGCTCGGGCTGGTGCGCGCATGGGTCGGGGAGCCCTGCGTGGGGTAGACTCGTAATAAGTAAACCGTAATAAGTGAACCGTAATAAGTAAGGTCGCCATTCCGAAATAGGTGTTGCTTTCCACCATCACGCCAAGACGTGGGCTGAGCAACACCTATTTCGGAATGGCGACCTTACTTATTACGGTTCACT
>DAOTVS010000050.1:0-39645 GCA_034436375.1 Anaerolineae bacterium
CAGCCGCTCCGCGACGGCGCCCGTCGTGCCCGAGCCGCAGAAGAAATCGGCGACCAGGTCGCCTTCATTGGAAGAGGCGCGGATGATGCGCTCCAGAAGGGCCTCGGGTTTCTGAGTATCGTAGCCGGTATCTTCTTTCGCCTGGGAGTTCACCGGTGGGATATCGGTCCATACAGCTTGTACGAGCTTGCCAGGCATCTCGTCCAGATATCTCTTATACCTTGGTGTTCCACCTTCAGTCAGTTCTATCCGGCCTTTGGCGCATAGCTCATCAATCCTGTCCTGAGACCACCGCCAATGTGTTCCTGGCGGCGGTGCGATGAGTTTCCCAAAGAATCGACGGGGTTCTCCTGGACCCGCTGCGCTGATATCTGCAGGTTCGTACCTGCGCCCATCTGGATCCCTGCTCCGATAGTGCGAAGCCAGATAGGACTCGTCATAGGGCTGGTACTGAGGGTTCCACACGATTCGCCCAGTCTTAGAGTAGTGGAGAATGACATCATAGTTGATCGCATAGCCTTGCCTGTCACTATGACTCGTTACACGCTGCCAGATGATCTGGCTTTGAAAGCAATCGCTGCCGAAGACCTCATCGAACAGCACTTTTGCATGAGCTCCGATAGTGTCATCAAGGTGCACAAAGAGGCTGCCACGATCGCTAAGAAGCTCCCTGGCCAGAGTTATGCGCTCGTACATCATATGCAGGTACGAGTCGGTGCCCCGGCCCCACATATCCCGATAGGCCACCATCTCCAGCGTGGATTGATCCTTGCCCACCGTCTCCTTCTCATCGCCAATGGGTACAGCCATCGTAAAGTCCGCGCCCACATCAAAGGGCGGGTCGATGTAGATCAAATCCACCTTGCCCTTGAACTCGGAGAGCAGCGAGGCCATCACCAGCTTGTTGTCGCCCCAGATCAGCCGGTTGCGGAAATCGTCGCGGTGCGCCTTTTGCTGGTCAAAGAGCTTGCCCTGCACCAGGGCGCGGCTCTGGGGCTCGTCGATGGTCTCGATCCTCTGCAGGGGCATGGCCAGCCCGGCGATATCCACCTCGCGCCGGTTGCCGAATTCGTCGTACTTGCCCTCCCACACCAGCTCGGTGCGCAGGCGGGAGAGGGGGTGGGGGTTATCGGGGCCATAGGGTTGTGTCATGGCGTATCCGTATCGTCATGCTGCGGTTGGCAGGGCCTTTCCAATGCTGTACCTGTAGACGCGGCATTTTGCCGCGCGTGTCGATTCAGGCTGCAGTTGGCAGCAGATGGGCCGGCGAAATCTTACACCCTGTTTGTGTTTTGGGCAAAGCAGGGGGGACGAGAACCCATAGGCGGTAACTCAAGTAGGCGAAATGCTCGCATGGCACACG
Organism: Anaerolineae bacterium; assembly: GCA_034436375.1. Classification (GTDB taxonomy): domain Bacteria; phylum Chloroflexota; class Anaerolineae; order SpSt-313; family SpSt-313; genus DAOTVS01. The sequence goes on from DAOTVS010000050.1 coordinate 1,364, forward strand.
CTCGCCTCGGTGGCCAAGACCTCACCCCCTGACCCCACTCCCCGGCGTACTCGTGCAGGAACAGCGTTACGTCGCGCCGGGGAGGGGGAACCATGCTGGTGAAGCAATATGCTTCACAACCAAGCACGCCCCTCGCCGGCGCCGGGCGAATCCGGTTTGATGCGGCGCCGGCGAGGGGTTGGGGTGAGGTCTGGGACCCCGACGAGGCTCGCTCTGGCACCTTATGTACTGCCCATGGGTCCTATTTCCCCCGGGCCTTCGGCCGCACATCCTCCACTCGCCGGGCATCCTTCTCCGCATCCGGGTGCCCGATCTCCCGCTCGTAATCCACGCGGACCCGCATCAGGCTCGCCGCCCGCGCTGGGTCGCCCAGTTTCCATACGCCAGCCCCAGATTCCAGGAGTCGTTCGCTTCGCCGCGGCGGTCGCCGATCTCGCGGGCGATCTGCAGGCGCTGCTCATGGTACGCTATGGCCTTCTGCGCCTCGCTGAGGGCATAGTAGGCGCTGCGCAGGTTGCCGAGGTGCATGCCTTGCCCGCTCCGATCCCTCAGCCGACGTGCCGCCATGAGTGCTGTCTCCAGCAGCGGGATGCCGAGGTTCCCCTGCACGAGCCCGGAGGGCTTTCTTTTAAGCCCGGCGGCTTTCAGCCCCGGGCGGTCTTGCTCAAGCACACAACTGAGTTTGCCAACAGCATCGCTCAAGCGAAGGGTCTCGCTATGGACAGAACGAGATGCTTCGCTGTGCAACACCCGCCATGCCGTGAGACTCGCAGAGCCGCTATTGAGAACGTTGCGCGCATGACGAGGGAGGGTGCCTCGCTTGAGTGATGCTCGCCATGCCGTGGGGCCCGCTTGCCCGCTCGGCATGACACGCTTGCGAGAGGCTCGCAGCTCAACGTTCTCTGCTTGGCACAGGATTCCAGGAGCTCTGGGGTACTCAGCATGACTGACAAGCCGTTGTGTGGCGTTTTGCCCCCGAGCGAAGCGGCGAGCCTTGCACGAATGGTCCCCCCTCTCCGGCGCTGGCGGAGCCTCAGGCAAATACGGCGCCGGGGAGCGATGCTCAAAGCAGCGGGCCTTGCACCAATGCTCCCCCTCTCCGGCGCTCTCTGGCGCTGGGTGGGCATCTCGTCATGCATTGCGCCGGGGAAGGGGTCAGGGGGTGGGGTGATTTCCCCGCACCACCGCGGCCACCATGGGCGCCACGCGCGCGAAATCGGCGTCGCCGCGCAGGATGAGGTCGGCGTAGACGCGGGAGGGCTCCACATAGCGGGCGTGGCCCACGCGGGCCGATTCGCGGTAGTAGGTGGCAATGGTCTGGGCGTCGCCCATGCGCCCGGTGGCCAGGTTGCGCACCAGGCGGCGCAGGGCGCGCTCGTCGGCGTCGAGCTCCACAAAGAGGCGCAGGTCCAGCCGTTGGCGGATGGCGGGCAGGTGCAGCACCATCAGCCCCTCCACGATCAGCACATCCGGGCCGTCCCCGGCCTGCGAGCGCGCATCGATATCGGCGGCGAGGCGGGCATGGTCGATGGCGTCGGGGTGGTTATCGTCGGGCATGTCGCGGCCCTGAGAGGGGGAGAAGATGGTCGGGCGGCCCGAGTCGGGCGGGCGGAAGTAGCGGTCGGTGCCGATGACCTCCACGCGCAGGGGCGGCTGCCCCTGCCGCAGCGCCTGCGCCAGCGCTGCAGCAAAGCTCGACTTGCCCGAGGCGCTGCCCCCGGCGATACCGACGATGAAGGAGTGCCTGTGAGATGTATTCGCTTCCTGTGTCATCCGGAACCCCTTTTGGGAGGGGTGTGGGGTGATGCTGCCCGCCGTGCCGCATCGGGGGGCGACACAGCGGGCAGCATCACCCCACACCCCTAAAGGCCTATCGCCGGGCGGCCGCGCAGCGCATAACCCGGCAGGCCGGCTGGCGCTTACCCCAAAGCCTCCAACCGGTCCACCAGGCCATCGAGCACCCCGAATGCCTCTTCCACCGGCCGGGTGGTCGTCATATCCACGCCCGCCATTTTGAGCGCGTCGAGGGGGTACACCGAGCTGCCTGCCTTGAGAAAGCCCAGGTAATCCTCCACGGCCCCCGGCGTGCCGGCCAGGATGCGCCGCGAGAGGGCGTTGGCCGCCGAGATGCCCGTGGCGTATTGGTAGACGTAATAGTTCATGTAGAGGTGACCGAACTCGGCCCAGGTGATGCCTACGCGCTCCCGGTCGACTTGCATCTCGCCGCCATAGCCCTCACTGAAGAGGTCGGCCATGAGCTGGATCAAATCATCGGCCGCCACGCCCACGCCCTTTTCCAGGCGCTCGTGGACCTCCAGCTCAAAGCGCGCCAGGGTGGGCATGATGAACAAGTAGCGGTGGAAATTGGACATGGCCTCTTCGAGCACGGCGATCTGCTGCGCCCGATCCGTCAGGTGATCCAGCAGATAGCTGCGCACCATGGCCTGGTGAAAGTTCGAGGCGACCTCGGCCACAAAGAGGGCATAGTCGCTGTAGATGATGGGCTGGTGCTTCCAGGTGAGGTACGAGTGCATCGAGTGGCCCAGCTCGTGCGCCAGGGTGCCCAGGCTGTAGTAGGTGTCGTCAAAGCTCAGGACGATAAAGGGGTAGGTGCCGGGCGCGCCGGAGGAAAAGGCGCCGGCGACTTTGCCCCGGTTGGGCGCCCAGTCGACCCAGCGCTCCTGCAGGCAACCCTGGCGCAGGGTGCGCACATAGTCCTCGCCCATGGGCGCCAGGCCCGCCGCAATCCAGTCGACCGCCTGCGCAAAGGTGATGCGCGGCGGCTGGGAGATCAGCGGCGCCCAGATGTCGTAAGGAGCCAGGCGCTCCACGCCCAACAGCCGCCGGCGCACGCGCCAATAGCGATGCCAGGTGGGCAGGTGTGCCCGAAAGGTCTCGATCAGCCGGTAAAAGACCGCCAGCGGGATGTTGTTGGTAAAGAGCGAGGCGGCGAGGGTGCTTTCGTGCCGCCGCACACGCGCGCGAAAGACATCGGCCTTGAGCGTGGTCATCAGGTTGTTGGCCAGAGTATTCTTGAAGGCCAGGTAGGTATCGTTGTAGGATTCCCAGGCGGTGCGCCGCGCCTCGCGGTCGGGCTCGGCCAGGATCTTTTCAAAGGTGCCCTGCGTGACCTCGACCGCCTCGCCCTGGCTCGAACGGGCGGGGGGAAAGCGCATATCGGCGGCGGTGAGCATGCTATACGTCGTCTCAACCGCGCCCAGAGGGTCCGAGACCATGCCCAGTACCTGCTCCACCTCACTCGAGCGCCGGTGCGCCTGCTGGCGGAAGAGGTCCTCCACATAGTGGGCATAGATGCCCAGGCGCGGGTCCGCGGGCAACTGGCGTAGCACCGTTTCCTGCCCCAGGGCGATCAGCTCGGGCTCGACAAAGGCCATGGCCCCCGCGGCCTGCGCCAGAAGGCCCTGCGTCCGGCTCAGGAGCGCCGCCGCGGCCTGATCCGCCGTGTTCACGCTGTGGCTCAGGCTGGCATAGGCCCAGAGCTTGCCCAGCCGTTGCACCAGCGCATCCCGCGCGGTGAGGCAATCGGCCAGCACAGCAGCCGACTCTCCCAGGTGCCCCTGAAAACGCTCAAACTCTCTCAGGCTGCCGGCAATGGCTTGATATTCGGCCTCCCAGGCCGCAGGTGAGGGGAAAACGCTCTCCGCGTTCCAGGTATCTTTGACCGGCACCGCACTGCGCGCCGGAGGGGTGCTTTCTGGCATGTCGGCTTGCCTCCCTGGTGAAATAACGAGTTTGCTCTATGGTACGCCGGGCGGGCTTTTTGCGCAAGGCGCTCAACCGACAATCCCGGTGGCAGCCAGGCGCTGCGTTTCGCCGCTTTCCACTCAACCCCCCCCCGGGGTCTCATGCTTTGCCCGCCGAGCCGAACAGGTCCAAATAGTACCCGCTGCGCTCGCGAAAGCTCTGGCGCATCGTATCGAGGATGCTGAAATACGAGGCCTTTTCCGATCGCGCTGCCTCTTGCATGGCCTCGCCCGCCCGGATGCCCAGGTCGGTAAAGATGTTGACCTTGGCGATGCCCCCGGCAATGGCGGCATGGAACTGCTCTTCGGAGAGCCCCGACCCGCCATGCATGGAAAGGGGCGTGTTGACGCGCCGGCGGATCTCCGCCAGCCGCGGCAGGTCCAGGTGCGGCTCGCCCTGATAGACGCCGTGCGCCGTGCCGATGGCCACGGCCAGGATATCGACCCCCGTCTCGGCCGCAAAGCGCTCGGCGACCTCGGGGTCGGTAAAGCCCAGGCCCCGGGCGCCGTAGCTCTGATATTCAGAGCCCGAGCCCACATGCCCCAGCTCAGCCTCGACCCCCGCACCGGCCGCGTGGGCTGCGCGCACCACCCAGCTGGCCTGGGCGATATTCTCTTCCAGGGGCAACTGCGAGCCGTCGAACATGATGTCGGTAAAGCCCATGGCCAGCGCCTTGGCGCACTGCTCAAAGTTGGCGCCGTGATCCAGCATCAGCGAGACGGGCACCGTCGCCTGCTCTGCCAGCGTGCGGATCAGCCGCGCAAAGCCCCGCGCCGAGGGCCGGTCGAGCCAGCCCGAGTAGATGGCGATCATCGCGGGCGAGCGCTTTTCCTCCAGCGCGGCAAACAACCCCTCGCTGGCCACCATGTCAAAGGTCACGAAAAGCGGCACGGCATAGCGGCCGGCCTGCGCTTTTTTCAGTTCATTCAGAATCGGAACGAGAGGCACGATTTTACTCCTGTCAGGGTTTGCCCTTTTCTAGATCTACTCCATGTTCGCGCAGGAAAGCCAACGCTGCATCCAGCGTCGGGATGCCCGCGCGCCCGCCCAACTGCGTGCATTTGATGGCCGCCACCGCGCTGGCAAAGGCCGCCGTGCGCTGCAAGTCCCAGCCGCGCAGCAGGCCGACGAGATACGCGCCGTGAAAGACATCGCCGGCGCCCGTCGTATCGGTCACGGGCACCGGATAGGCCGGCGTGTGAAAGCGCTCGCTCCCCGTCACGGTATAGCTGCCCGCCTCGCCTTCGGTCTGCACGACCACCCGGGGGCCCAGCGCCAGCGCGGCCTCGCCCGCCGCCCACAGGTCGCGCTCGCCCGTGAGCGCCGGCGCAAAGCCGGAGCCGCAGATGAGGATATCCGTCTCTGCGACCAGCGCCCGCATGGCTGCCGAGACGGCCCAGCCCCCCTTGGCGGCATCCAACACGACGGTCTGCCCCGCCTCGTGCGCCCAGCGCGCAGCGCAGAGGGCGGCCTCGAGGTGAGAGCCATCGAGGTGCAAAAAGGGCGCCGAGGTGATATAGGCACGGTCCAACTCCTGCGGCTGCAGCGGCCTGTGTTGGCCGCCGTGAAGCGCAGAAAAGACGCGCTCGCCCGTCCCTTCCTGCACATAGACGAGGATAACCTGCTCCTCTGGCCCCGGGCGCACGATCACGCGGCCGGTATCCACCCCATCCCGAGTCAGGTAACGCAGCTTGAGCGCGCCGATTTCATCATCCCCGGCCGTGCCCACATAGCCCACGCGCGCCCCCAGCCGGGCCGCCGCCACCAGCGCCGTCGCCACCGGCCCACCGCCATCGAAGCGCAGGCCGCTCAGGCGCGCGCCGCGCTCCCAGGTGGGCATGTCGTGCAGGCGGATCAGCACATCTACCGTAGCCAGCCCCAACCCCACAATCTGCAGATTAGCCAACTCTCTCCTCGATCAAGACACCGAATGCCTCTTGGTGGGGCAACAGCCGGGTAGGTTGCTTCGCCTCCATCCGGCAGCCTCTCATTGGGTTTTGGAGGGGATGTTGGCGTCAGCGGCGCCGCTGACGCCAACATCCCCTCCAAAACCTTAAGGCCCATAGCCGGGCAGACTGCGGAGCCCCTCGCCCGGCAAACCGCGCTCAGTCTACCAACACAGGCCGGATGCCCAGGAACTTGCAGGCCAGGAGCAACGCCTGCACCTGATCACCGTGGATCATGCTGGCATGGTGGATAAAGCCCTCTTCCACCAGCGTACGGTAGAGGCGGGCCTGGTCGCGCACACGCACCCACGACCAGGTGCCAGCGAGAGTCTCTGTGGAGGGCTCAATCTCACCCGGGGCGATGAGCATCTTCCACTCGCCATCATACTCGGCCAGCCGGCAAAAAGTCACCCGGCCCGGCTTGAGCTGGAACTGGTACAACCCAGCCTGCACGTCGCCCTCCTGCGCTGGCAGGGCGCCCCGCATATCTTTCCGCGAGCGCAGCGCCGTGCGGGCAGGGTCGGCGGCCAGGCAGGTGGGCGCATTGCCGCAGTGCCAGGCCAGCAGCACATTGGGGTCTTCCCGGTGCTGGATCGTCCAATCGATAAAGTGGGGCACCGTTTCGCCCAGGGCAGATCGATAGCTCACCAGCATCGCCAGCGCCCCCAGCACATCGGTCTCACAGGCAGTGAGCATCCCCTGGCCCGTCAGTCGCCCAAAGATGCCACAGAGCTGCATCCCCATCTGCTTCTGGATCGCGGGCCAGCACTGCACGGCCAGCGCCGAGAGCCGGTTGCTGCGCCAAAAGTCGCTGAGCGCCAGCTCCAGCCGGGCTGCCTGCCGCACATAATCGCCGGCCACCGTCACGGCCGCCGCGCTCTGGCGGATCCGCTGCCGCACTGCCTCGAGCCGGGGATCATCCTCCGCATAGCCTTGTGCCGTGCCCACCACCTCCGAAAGCTCGCAGTGGATCACGTTCTGGCCGAATTGGCGCGCCAGGGCATGCTCGTCATAGCCCACCGTCTCGAACGTCTCCGGCCGCACGCCCACCTGGCCGAGCTGCGCGCCCCGCAACCCCTTGACCACGGCCACCGCGCGCACAAAGGCTTCCAGCTCGCGCGCCAGCGCCGGCTCATCGGGAAAGAAGATGCCGGCAAAGTGGAAAGGCAGGCGCCGCCGGTAAAGCGCCGAGGCGATGGAGAGGTTGCCGCAATAGGAATCTGACACGCGCGCCAGGCTCACATCCTCCAGGGCGGGGGGCTCCTTGGTCGCATAGAGCAGCACCGGCGCCTGCAGCTTTTCCGCCACCTTGGCCGCCGAGCGCTCGTCGCCAAAGTCCAGCGGGCACAGGACGAGGGCGTCCACCCCCTGGCGGGCGAAATATGCGGCGGCCGCCTCTCCCTGGTCCAGGCCCGTCACCGCGCCGTGGGGTGTATAGCCCTGCACGCCATCCACCGTCTCGCCATCGGGGGCAGGCTGGGGTGCCACAACCTCCACCCCCGGCAGCCGCGCCAGGGCAGCCAGGCTCTCGGTGCGCATGCGCTCGCACCAGGGCGTATAGCGCCAGCGATAGGAAGGCACAAACCCAATCCGTACCCGCACTTGATCCATCTTCTCCCCCCGGGGGACCTTCTGCCTGAGCAGTCCCCCCGCCCTTCCTCTGCGTCCTCTGCACCTTGGCGGTTCAGACAAAACTCTTGCGGTACCCCTGGAAGGGTCGGAAGCCCTCCACCTGGTAAGAGCCCCCGGCCGCCCTGCAGGCGCGGGCCAGCCCTCGGCAGGTGAGTCGCCAGATGGCGGGGAAATCCTCCTTCCGCCAGGCGCGGATCGTGACGCCGGGGGGCAGGAGGGCGGCGAGATCATCCCAGAGCGGTTCCAGAGCCATCAGGGTCTCACTTTCCAGGAGTATGCCGATCTGGCGCCCATTATACACCGTTTCCATTCTGTACGTGCATGTAAAGTAAACTGACGCATCGTGAATAGCCGGTTTTTTACAGTTGACAGGTGGGGGCCGCTTGCGTATAATATTCCTTGTCAGTGAGCCCGCGTGGCGGAACGGCATACGCAGCAGGTTGAGGGCCTGTGCCCGTTATGGGCGTGGAGGTTCAAGTCCTCTCGCGGGCACCTGAAGAGAATGAAGGCGTAAGCGCTAGCGCTTACGCCTTCTTTTTTTACCCTCGCGGCTCCCCCTTCGACAGCAGCCCGGACATCCTGTATACTCGTCTTTAGCGCTACAACCGTACTTGGTCCAGCTGGCCCCCCGGTAACAGCCGGCAAAGGTGCTGCGCGATGCCCGGATGGGATCCGCTTAGAGAAATCGGTGTGTCAGGTCTGGCAGATATTTACAGGAGGACAGGACATGGTGCTCATCGGATGCTGTGGCGCAGTCGAGGATGCCGAGAGGTTGCACACGGCCGGCTTTGATTACATGGAGTCGACGGTGGTCGCGCTGGCCAGGGAAGAGGACGAAGCCGCTTTTGCGCCGCAGCTGGCGCAGTATCAATCGACGCCCCTCCCCATCCGCGCCTTTAACGTCTTTTTGCCCGGTGATCTGAAGATCGTGGGGCCCAGTGTGGATCGGGGGCGGGTGCAAGCGTATGTGGAGCGGGCCCTGCGGCGGGTGCAGGCGGTGGGGGCGCAGGTAGTCGTCTTTGGCAGCGGCGGCGCACGCCGGGTGCCGGAAGGCTTTCCGCGGGATCAGGCCGTGCGGCAGCTCGAGCAGTTCCTGCACATGGTGGCCGATGTGGCAGAGCCCAAGGGCATCACCATCGCCATCGAGCACCTGAACCGCAGGGAATGCAATATTCTCAACAGCGTCGCCGAGGCGGTGGAGCTGGCGCAGCTGGTGGATCGCAAGCCCATCCGCGTGTTGGCCGATTTCTATCACCTGGATGAGGAAAAGGAGCCGCTCGAGCACCTGGTGCAGTATAAGGACTGGCTCGCTCACGTCCACGTGGCCGATACGGGGCGCTCGGCCCCCGGCAGGGGCCACTATCCCTACCCCGAGTTCGCCGCAGCCCTCAAGCAAGCCGGGTACCGGGGCATGGTCTCCATCGAGTGCCAGTGGCGCGATCTGCCCACGGAAGCCGGCCCAGCCATCGAGTTCCTGCGCCGTACGTTCGCCTGATGGCGCCCGCACCTCTTTCCGCATAGCAGAGAACAACAGGGCGCACTGCCGGCGCCTGCGACGGCACGCATCTTGCTGGACGCCTCACAGTGGAGCGTGGCGCCTGGAGTGCCCCGGCTGGAGGGGTCAGCATATTGCCGGTCGTCTTGCCGGGTGTGCCGAGGGGCGCGTATCCCTACCATGGCACAAGGGAATCGCCGGCGCTAAAGGTGGGAGTCAAGGCTGCCTCAATGCGGCTTCGGCGCACCAAGTGAAATGCTGGGCCGTGCCCGCACTGGCTTGTTTCTCGCCACAGATGACCGTTGGAAGCAGCCGCCAAGCAAAACCTTGCGCTCGTGGCACGGTTCTTGCTAATAGTGGGCGCCGGGCAAGTTCCGGCTGACTTCCTCGGATCGGAGCGTGGCGATTCCCGGATCGCGTAGATAGCTTCACAACTCTGGGAGACACGGCACCTATTCGAGGAGGAAAGAGGACTATGGCGACGAGATTCGAGGAAAGGCCCCGCGAGCGGGAACGGGCCCCGGAAGAAGCGATCCAGCTCGAACCCATGATGGCGGACCGCGATTACGAAAAGCTCTACGGCACGCGCGCCTGGTTGCGCGACCGAGTGCGCCTGGCCCCGGTGTTTGCCGGAGTTTTCATCGCGCTCTCGACCGAGGTGTTCCTCACCGCTTTCGGCATCTGGGTAGGGGTCATCAGCGCGCCGGTTACGCCTGCGGGCGGTCTGCCGACAGGCCTGGCCTTTGCGGTGGGCGCCTGGATTGTGGCCAGCACCTGGCTGGCGACGCTGCTCGGCTCCTGGTTCGCAGCCCGCATGGCCGGCGTGGCAGGCCACATGGATGGGATCCTGAACGGCGTAGCCGTCTGGGGTTTGTTCAACTTTGCCGCCGTGATCCTGGGCAGCATCAGCACGCTGTTTGGCATCGGCAGCCTGGTGAGCGTAAACCTGGGCGCCGGCACTTTCGATCTGCTCCGCGCCCTGAACCTCAGCTCATTGGCGACGGTGACGCCAGATCAGGCAGCGGCAATTCGTTCCTTTGTCAGTAGTGTGGCACTGTTTGTTTGGGCAGGGCTGGCAATCGGCGGCGGTTTCGCCGTTCTGGGGGGCTGGCTGGGCGCCCGCAGCCGGCGGGTGACCGTGCAGCGGCCGCAGCCACAGTAAGGATCTGATCGTGGGCTGCCGGGTTAATCCTGGCAGCCCACCGTAACGAGCAATCGTATCTCTGTGGATAACCAGCGAGGCGAGAAGCCTGAAAGCGCAGGCCCTCGTTCTCTTGTAGGGGGATGTTGGTTTCTCCCCCAAAGGGGTGAGCCAGCATCCCCCGTAGATTGCTAAAGGAAAACCTGAAAAAAGGGCTTGACAGGATTTGAATTCCGGTCTATAATAGCAGATTGCCGTAATATGCCCCTTTGTTCTGGGTCGCCGCACCGTACTGTTGTGATTGAGATCAGTCGCACCCACAGTTTCATCGAAAACCGATACTGTGTACACTTGCGCTAATCTACAGATGGCGCCCATAAAGAGGGATAAGGAGGCGAGAATCTCGGTTGTGGTCCGTCGCAGGGAGGGCGATGGAGAACCGGGATTTTGTGCTATTGAGAGCGTTCGCGTTTTTTATTTGGTAAGGTACTGAGGAGGAACGCGTTGGAGATCAACGACATCAGGGCATTGCGCATTAGTCTCGCCTCGCCAGAGCAGATCCGCCAATGGTCGCATGGCGAGGTGACCAAGCCCGAGACCATCAATTATCGTCGTCTCCGACCAGAGAAGGATGGACTGTTCTGTGAGGCTATCTTCGGCCCCACAAAAGATTGGCAGTGCTACTGCGGCAAGTACAAGAAGGTTCGCTACAAGGGCGTAGTCTGTGAAAAGTGCGGCGTTGAGGTCACGCACTCGCGCGTGCGGCGTGAGCGCATGGGGCATATTGAGTTGGCCACACCGATTGCGCATATTTGGTACACGCGGCGCTCACCGAGCTACCTCGGCCTGTTGCTGAATATCTCCCAGCGCAACCTCGACCGGGTGCTCTATTTCGCCCAGTATATTATCACTGAGATAGACGAAGATGCCCGCCAAAGGGCGCTGCGCCGGCTCGATGAAGAGTTGAGCCGAGAGACCAATCGTCTGAACCGCGCCGCCCAGGAAGAGCTCGAGGCCATCGACGCCCAGCTGGCTGAAGAGGTTGGCCATGCCAACGAACAGCGCGAGGCGCTGCAGCGGGAAATGGAAGAGCGTCTGACGGCAGCGACCGATGAGGTCATGCGCGCCGCTACGGCCCTCCAGGAAGCGCTGGACAAGGCGAAGGATACCCCTGCAACTGAGGACTTGATCTTTGCGCCCAGTGACACGCTGATCTTGCGCAAGGGCGAAGTGGCCCGGCGTGAGCACCGCAGCCAGCTCAACGCCATCGTCCAGGACAAGCTGAACGAGTTGGACGGGCGCATCCATGAGGAATATGCCGCCAAGATTAACGAGCTGGCCCAGCAGGAGGCCCCGGCTCAGCAGCGGGCGCAGGAAGAGCGCCAGGCTGTGCAAGAGCGCCTGGCGGCCGAGGTCGCGGAGGTCAAGCAGCGCATAGAAGCCGACCGCGAAGAGCTGCAGAGCCTGCGCAAGAAGCAGCTCATCAACGAGAGCCGCTACCGCGAGCTGGAGGAAAAGTGGGGCCGCGTGTTCCGTGCCGGCATGGGCGCTGAGGCGATCTATGACATTGTCAAAGATATCGACCTCAACAGCATGACCGATGCCCTGCGCCGCGAGATGCGACAGACCCGCTCCAAGCAGCGCCGGAAGAAAGCAGCCAAGCGCCTGCGCGTGGTAGAGGCGCTGGTTCACTCCGAGAACCGGCCCGAGTGGATGATCTTGACAGCGTTGCCGGTCATCCCGCCTGAGCTGCGCCCGATGGTACAGCTGGATGGCGGACGCTTTGCGACCAGCGACCTCAACGATCTCTATCGCCGTGTCGTCAACCGCAATAACCGCCTCAAGCACCTGATCAAGCTGCAGGCGCCCGAGGTCATCATCCGCAACGAGAAGCGTATGCTGCAAGAGGCGGTCGATTCATTGATCGACAACAGCCGCCGCGGCAAGGCCATCTCGCTGCGCGGCCGCCGGCAGCTCAAGTCGTTGTCAGACATGCTCAAGGGCAAGCAGGGCCGTTTCCGCCGCAACCTGTTGGGCAAGCGCGTGGACTATTCTGGCCGCTCGGTCATTGTTGTCGGCCCGGACCTCAAGCTGCATCAGTGTGGCCTGCCCAAGCGTATGGCCCTGGAGCTCTTCCGGCCGTTCGTGATGCACAAGCTGGTCGAGTACAACTATGCCATCAACCTCAAAGGCGCCAAGCGACTGGTGGAGCGCGAGACGCCTGAGGTCTGGGAAGTGCTGGAAGAGGTCATCAAGACCCGCCCGGTGCTCCTGAACCGCGCCCCTACCCTGCACCGCCTGGGCATTCAGGCCTTTGAGCCGGTGTTGGTAGAAGGCAACGCTATCCAGATCCACCCGTTGGTGTGCTTTGCCTTTAATGCCGACTTTGACGGCGACCAGATGGCTGTGCACGTGCCGCTTTCAGATCGCGCCGTGAAGGAAGCGCGCGAGCTGATGTTGGCCAGCAAGAACCTGCTCTTGCCTGCCAATGGCGAGCCCGGCGTGGGCCCGTCGAAGGATATGGTGCTGGGCTGTTACTACATGACCATTGAGCGCGATGGCATGCTCGGCGAGGGCAAGGTCTTTGGCAGCTACGATGAGCTGGCTCTGGCCTACTCGCTGGGCAAGGTGCACATCCATGCCAAGATCAAGTTCTACACCGAGCCCCGGCCCGGCGAGCCCAAGCAGCTGATCGATACGACGGTGGGCCGCGTGCTCTTTAACGAGGCCCTGCCCGAGCCCCTGCGCTTCAAGAACGAGGTTATGGACAAGGGCGGCCTGAAAAAGTTAGTGGCCGAAGGCTATCAGCGCCTGGGCATGGAGGGCACGGCAGAGCTGGTCGACAAGATCAAGGAAATTGGCTTCCGATACGCCACTCGCTCGGGCACGACCATCGCCATCGATGACCTGCAGGTGCCAGAAGACAAGGCGCGGATCATCGAAGACGTGACCAATCGCGTGGCAGAGGTTGAGCGCCAGTACCGGCGTGGCCTGATCACGGAAAACGAGCAATATCTCAAGACGGTGGAGTTGTGGACCGAGGCGACCGAAGAGGTGACCACTGCCGTATCGTCGGCCCTGGATCCCCAGGGCCCGCTCGGCATCATGGCCAACTCGGGCGCAACCAAGGGCGGCCTGCAGCCGATCCGTCAGTTGGCCGGCATGCGCGGCCTGATGGCCGATCCTTCGGGGCGCATCATCCCGCTGCCGATCCGCTCTAACTTCCGTGAGGGCCTGACGACCCTGGAATACTTTATCTCAACCCACGGCGCCCGCAAGGGCCTGGCCGACACCGCCCTGCGCACGGCCGATGCGGGTTACCTGACCCGCCGTCTGGTGGACGTGGCGCAGGATGTGATCATCAATGCCGAGGACTGTGGCACCAAGGATGGGATCTGGATCGACGCCAAGAACAGCCAGGTTGCCGGCGAGACCTTCGCCGAGCGCATCTTGGGCCGCCTGGCGGCGCAGCCCATCGTGCATCCGCAGACGGGCGAGATTCTGGTTGATCGCGACCAGATGATCGACGAAGACAATATCGAAGCCATCAAGGCTGCCGGCGTGGAGGGTGCACGCGTACGCTCACCCATGACCTGCCAGCTGCGTTATGGCATCTGCGCCAAGTGCTATGGACGTGACCTGGCTCGGGGTGACCTGGTCCACATCGGCGAGGCGACGGGCATCATCGCCGCCCAGTCGATCGGTGAACCTGGCACCCAGCTGACGCTGCGGACCTTCCATACTGGTGGTGTGGCCGGCGGCGGCGATATCACGCAGGGTCTGCCGCGCGTGCAGGAGCTGTTCGAGGCCAGAATCCCCAAGGGAGAGGCAACGATCGCCGAGATCTCGGGCATTCTGCACATCGAGCGCGACGGCGATGAGCGCACGGTGCGCATCGTTTCGACCGAGCCGCGGCAGCGCGAGTACGAAGTGCCCGCCAACTGGAGCATCAAGGTCGAGGATGGTGACCGCGTCCAGCAAGGGACGGTGCTGGCCAAGAACGAGGAGGAAGAACTCACCTCCGATGTCGCCGGCATCGCGAGTGTGCAGGATCGGTCCGTGACCGTCCGCTATGAAGAGCGGAACGAAGCGGTGTATGAGATCCCGGCGGCGGCGCGACTGCGCTTCCAGGATGGAGCGCAGGTGCAGGCGGGCGACCAGCTCACCGAAGGCGCCAAGAACCCGCACGAGATCCTGCGCATCCAGGGGCCCGATGCGGTGCGCATCTACCTCGTCGAGGAAGTGCAGAAGGTTTACCGCTCTCAGGGCGTGAACATTAACGACAAGCATATCGAGATCATCATCCGCCAGATGCTGCGTCGCGTGCGCATCCGGAACTCGGGTGATACGCCACTCCTGCCCGGTGAAGTGGTGGACCGCCTGGACTTTGATGAACTGAATAACCAGGTGATCGCCGAGGGTGGCTCGCCGGCAACGGCAACGCCGATCCTGTTGGGCATCACCAAGGCATCCCTGAGCACCGAGTCGTTCCTGTCGGCAGCATCCTTCCAACACACGATCAGCGTGCTGGCGAATGCTGCCATCGAAGGCAGGCGCGATAATCTGCGCGGCCTGAAGGAGTCCGTCATCATTGGTAAGCTGATCCCCGCGGGCACCGGTTTTGATCGGTCGCCAGGGCGCGGCAGCAATGGCGATCTGCATCCGCCTTCAGCCGGGCCCAATCAATTCGGCGCAAGGCGTGGAAACCTCGATGTAGCGTCGCTGTTCGGGGCTCTGCCCGCCGATGTGGGCGACGAAGAAGAGGCCGAGCCCTCGGAGGCAACAGCTACCATCGAGGAGTAGACAATGCCTCGGACCATCATAATCCGCCGGAACCGAGAGCGGCGGCGACGTGGTGGTGAACAAAGAAGGAGATCCCTGTGGTTCCAACTGCTGCTCGTGGCGCTCATCGGGCTGGGGGCAGCAGTTGGAACTGCGATCACTGCGAGTGCGGCCGGCCTGGTGGCTGCTTATCGGTACTTTTCCGCAGATCTGCCGTCGCCAGAGCAGGTCGAAGAGCTCGCAATGACCAGCTTCGAAACGACCAAGATCTACGACCGCACAGGGCAACACTTGCTCTATGAGGTCGTTGACCCGGAGGCGGGTGATCGCACGATCATCCCCCTCCGGGATATCCCCTTGCCCCTGCGCCAGGCAACGATAGCTCTGGAAGACCGCACTTTCTACACCAACCCCGGCGGCATCAACTGGGAAGGCCTGGTGCGCGCCTTTTCGAACAACCTGCAAGGCAACCCCATCCAGGGCGGCAGCTCCATTACCGCACAGTTGGTGCGCAACGTAACGATGACGCCCGAAGAGCGTATGTCGTTGAGCTACTCGCGCAAGATCAAAGAGGCCATCCTCTCCATTGAGCTCACACTTCGCTACCCCGGCCTCGAAGGGCGCGACAAGATCCTGGGTTGGTACCTCAACACAGTCTACTATGGCAACCGGGCCTATGGCGTAGAGGCAGCCTCCAAGGTCTACTTTGGCAAGCATGCCAAGGACCTGACCCTGGCCGAGGCGGCCATGCTGGCCAATGTCCCCGAATATCCGGCCATGAACCCCATCGATAACCCTGAGGAAGCCAAGAAGCGCCAGGGCCTCGCCCTGCAGGCGTTGGTTGACCAGGGCTATATCACTCAGGAACAGGCGACAGAGGCCTGGAATGCCCCCGTTTCCCCGCCGCCGCCAGCCAATGATCAGGTCAAGATCGAGGCACCGCACTTTGTGATGTACATTCTCGACGTGCTGTCACAGCGCTACGGAAAAAACGCCGTCTATGGCGGCGGCCTGCGCGTGATCACGACCCTCGATTACGATCTGCAGAATAACGTGCAGAACATCGTCACCAAGACGGTGCGCAACTGGCCCGCCAGCTCCAATGCGCACGACGCGGCAGCGGTGGTCATCCGCCCTTCGACGGGCGAGATCCTGGCTATGGTGGGCAGCGTCGACTATTTCGATACCTCCATCGACGGCCAGGTCAACATGGCGGTGCAGCCGCGGCAGCCGGGCTCCTCGTTCAAGCCCTATACCTATGCGGCCGCCTTCGAACAGGGTTACTCCCCGGCCACCATGGTCTATGACGTGCGTACCGCCTTTCCCATCCCCGGGGCGCCGCCCTACGTGCCCCAGAACTTTGACAACTCTTACCACGGTCCGATATCGCTCCGTCGGGCGCTGGCCTGCTCCTACAACATCCCAGCAGTGATCATGGCCAACCGCATCGGCATCGACAGCGCGGTCGAGATGGCCCATCGCCTGGGCATCACCACCATCCGCGATAAGAGCAAGATCGGCCTGGCCGTCACGCTGGGGGCCGCCGAAGTCTCTCTGTTGGATCACACCTATGCGTTCAGCGTCTTTGCGAACAGCGGCGTGATGGCTGGCGAACCCGTGCCGCCGGATAAGCGCGAGCCCGGCTTCCGTGAGCTGGACCCGGTTGGCGTCTTGCGTGTGACCGATGGCCGCGGCCGGGTGCTGGAGGAATTCCTGGGGCCCACGCTCAAGGAAGTGCTGGACCCGCAGGTGGCCTATCAGATCACCAGCGTCCTCTCCGATAACAATGCACGCACGCCGGCCTTTGGGGCGGTGAATCCCCTGGTCTGCAGCCGGCCCGCTGCGGCCAAGACGGGCACGACCAACGATTACCGGGACTGCTTGACTATGGGTTATAATCCGCAGATCGCCGTGGGCGTATGGGTGGGTAATGCCAATAACGCTCCCATGGGCTCCTGGTATGGCGCCATTGCCGCCGCCCCCATCTGGCACGACATCATGGAATACGCCTTCAAGACGCTGCCGCCGGTCGATTTTGTCCAGCCGCCCGGAATGAAGTGGGTCGAAGTAGACGCCGAGTCGGGCGCGCTGCCCGGGCCCCATACCAAGTCCAAAGTGAAGGACATCTTCCGCGAGGGCATGGCGCCCTCGAGCCCCGATACCACGCACATTGCGGTCAAGATCTGCCGTGTCTCGGGCAAGCTGGCCACTCCGTACTGCCCTCCAGATGAGGTCGAGGAAAAGGTCTATACTCTCTACCCGACCGAGGCAGGCGACTGGGTACGCAATACCAAGCAACCACAGCCGCCCACGAGTTACTGCGATGTGCATGGGCCCAGCCTGAGCTCGTCGGATGCCTCCATCACTTCGCCCGGCATCTACCAGGCCCTCAAGGGCACGGTAGCGGTCACGGGCAATGCGCGCAGCCCGGGCTTCCATGAGTACCACCTGGAGTATGGGCCGGGCCTGCAGCCAGTGGAATGGTTCCCCGTCGGCGGCCCGCATAGCCACATGGTCGATAATCAGGTGCTGGAAAATTGGGATACATCGAGCCTGGATGGGCTGTACACCCTGCGCCTGACAGTGTTGGGCAGCCAGGAGCGCCAGATGACCATCCCGGTGACTGTGGACAATACGCCGCCTCAGATCAAGATCATCGAGCCGCTGGATCAGGGGACCCTGATCAAAGAGACGGATTACCTGAACATCCAGGTTGATGCCACCGATAACATGCTCATGGATCAGGTACAATTCCTGATCGACGGGCAGCCGGTAGGCGAGTCGCAGGTGGCGCCCTACACACTGGGCTATGACCTGAAGAACCTCGACACCCGGGCGCAGGGCCATACCCTGGAAGCGATCGCCCGCGACGCAGCCGGCAATGAGACCAGGTCGGCCCCGATCGTATTCTATGTGAAGCATCGATCGAAAGACCAGTGATTGCCGGGTTTCACGCTGCGCACGGATCACGGCGCGAGCTATTTCAGGGGGTTGGGGTACAGCATCCCGGCGCTGCCGGGATGCTGTACCCCAACCCCCTCCAGAATTATGGCCGACCAGTGGCCAAACACTTCACCTGGCAGGCGCCCAGGGCAACGTCATGAGCAAGTGGGCATAGAGACATGACGTCAAGAGGCAAAGAGGCGTCGGTGTGTCAGATCTCCCCCGTGTACACAGAAAGGATTCATCGTGGTCGAGGAACCCCGGGCAGCCATCTGGGACATGGATGGCGTATTGGTACTGAGCGGTGATTTTCATTATGAAGCATGGGTAGAAACCCTGCGCGATTATGGGCTCAGCATGAGCCGTGAGCAGTTCGAGCAAACCTTCGGCATGAATAACCAGAACCTTCTGCGCCGGATCTATGGCCCTCGCCTGCGCCCAGAGCAGATCCACGAGCTTGCGGACCGCAAGGAAGCGCGCTATCGCGAGCTGATCCGGGGCCGCATGCAGGCCCTGCCCGGAGTCGAAGAATGGCTGCAGCGCCTGCACGATGCAGGTTGGCGCCAGGCCGTTGCCTCGTCGGCCCCCATGGCCAACGTGGCCGCCGTGATCAACCAGCTCGATTGCTGGCACTTTTTCGACGCCGTGCTCACCGGAGAGCGCCTGCCCCGCTCCAAGCCCGATCCGGCGATCTTCCTGCAAGCTGCAGCGGCCGTGGCTGTGCCCCCGGAACGCTGCGTCGTCATCGAGGATGGCACCGTGGGCGTCGAGGCCGCCTGTCGCGCCGGCATGAGGGCCATCGCCGTCACCACTACCCACCCCGCCAGCGAATTCCAGGAGGCCGATATCATCGTCGAGCGCCTGAATCACCTGCCGCCGGATAGCTTCGACCATCTTATCGGCTGACCCGATAATAGCACCCGTTTGGTGCTGCAACCGCGCTTGATCCAGCCGGCTCCCGGTAACAGCCGGCCAAGGTGCTGTGCGCCTGTCCGGCTCTGACCCGGGAGGGGGGATTGGGCGGGTTGCCTGCAGCCGGGCCGCCTGCGGGCGGCCCGGCTGCAGGCGGCCCGCCCAATCCCCCGAATGGCTCCACTCCGGTCGCGTGCGAAGCGCGACGCCCGGATAGGATCCGCGCCCCGATGGGTAAGTACGGCTGTCGTGTTAGGGCCAGATCTCCTGTCCACAAGGGCACGAAGATGCACCAAGAGACGAGGAGAGAGACCGGTATTCCTGCGGGTTTTTCGTGTCCTGGGTGGCCCTGATCATGAGGGCCCTGTCGCAAACAGGAGGCGCTTTCCTCGCCTGTGGAGGTACAGTAGTTGCTGGCCTCCATGGAAAGCTTTTGAGGAGATCGGTGGTGGGAGAGGTCCATGAGCCCCCAGCGACCACTGAGGCCAGGGTAACCACAGAGGATGTGCAACGCCTGGTAGACGAGGAGGTCCATCGGCAGCGCACCGAGCTGATCCGGAGCGTGCAGCAATCCGCTGCCGGGCTGGTGTTCGCGGCACTCAGCGCGGCGGGCGCATTGCTGGCCCTCGTCTTTGTGGGCATTGCCATCTATGACGAGCTATCTTCCCGTATCCCCAACTGGGCGGCCGGGCTCGTCATGCTCGGCCTCTACGCGCTGCTGGCGGCCGGCGCCTTTGCGGCCGCCCGGCTCAAGCTCAGGCAGCGAGTCAGGCGCTAAGGAAGATGAAGGGGGCCGGATGGTGTATTGCCAGTCACCGGCCCCAGCCGGATAGGCGCGACGGGGTCGCCCGTCGCGCCCAGGATGGGGACGCGCTTCAGGTCGGGCCAGGTGTACATGCCCACATCGAGCCAGAAGGGGCTTCCGGCTGGCGGCGAGTCGAAATCGGCCCAGGTGATGAGGTTGTCGCCTTCCTGCCAGGCTTGTGAGCTGGTCAGCACGTCCTGCACAGCCAGTGGCTCGCCATCGAGCTGGACGCGCAGATGATTGAACTGATGGTAATCGCCGGGGATGACCGGGCCGGCGAGCTGCCACCAGGTGCTGAGGCGCAGGCGGCCGTCGGCGAGCGTCTGCAGGCGCCAGCCTACGAGAGTGGCGCCGTTGGCCAGGCGCACGGGCGTTATGGTCTGAAAGCCCTGGGGCTCACTGCCGCCGACCAGCAGCGCTGGGAAAGGCGGCTCGCCCTGCCGCCGGGGGAAAAGGGTCTCATCGCGCACGAGGCCGCAGGCCTGCGCCTCATCCAGCACGGGCAGGTCGGGGAAAACGGCCAGCAGGTGCGCCGGGTGCGCGGGGATGATCAGCGCCGAGCGGCCGTCGATGACCCGGTGCGGGTAGCCCCACAGGAGCACATCAAAGCCGGCCGCGTCGCCATTAAAGGCGGGGTCAGCTCCCACCGTGTAGACCATCACCGGCCGCCCATCCATCAACGAGCGCGCGGCCCGGGCGGGCCACTGCAGCGGCGTGCCCAGGCCGCCGGGGGCCAGGCGCTCCGCGACCACATTCAGACTCTGGACCAGGGGAAAGGCCTGCACCAGCGCGACGGCCAGGGCTATGCCCAGGGCAGCGGTGCGCAGCGGGCGCGAAGACCGCCGCTCGGCCAGGGCGCCAGCGGCCAGGAAGAGCGCCGGCAACACGGCCAGGTGATACTGCTGGTACACCGGCGTGCTGTGCCGGGTAAAGACGATGAGCGAGGAGAGGGCCCAGGCCGGCACCAGGGCAGTGAGCGCCCCGCCCCAGTCGCGCCGGCCGCCTTTCAGGTCGCGCACCAGCCACAGGAGCAGCCGGGCCAGCCCCAGCAAAATCAGCGCCCCCGCTGCAAGCCGCGCTGCCGTGAGCAGCCACCGCCAGCCCTGCGGCCATTGCCAGCTCGGCCCCAGGGGAAGCCACTCCCAGTTGGCGCCCGCGCCCATCTGAGCGAGCTGCCGCAGGGCCTTCAAGTCCACCTGCACCGGCTGCCTGGCCAGTTGCTGAAAGGCGGTGCGCAGTCCATCCGCACCCTGCCACAGGGTATACAGGAAGGGGGCCGCCGCAATCGCCGCCAGCGCCGCACCGCCCAGAATGGCCGGCCAGCGACGCCACAAGCGGTAGCGCAGCAGGAGCCAGAGCGTGGCCGGCGCCAGGGTAAAGCCGGCATAGTGCACCTGAGGGGTAAAGCCAGCCAGGAACACATGCAACCCGAGCGCCCAGGGGTTATCGGCGGCGACGGCCAGCACACCGGCGATGGCCCAGAGCACGGCCAGCGGCCCCAGCAGATCCTGGCCCCAGATCGCGCGAGAATAGAGGACGGCAAAGGGCGACGTCGCCAACAGAGCGGCGGCAGCAAGGGCCGCCCAGGGCCCCCAGGCCCGGCGTGCCAGCCACCAGGCGCCCAACACAGCAAGCGCGCTCAGCAGACCCACAAAGAGCGTGGCCACGAGCGGATCGGTCGAGAGGGCATAGGGCAATGCCATGAGCCAGATGGCCGCAGGGAAGTTGGGCACGCCGGCCGAAGAGGGAATGCCCACGCGAGCGAACTGCCCCTGGCGCGCCATCTGCAGCGCCAGCAGGCTCACTCGCGCCTCGTCATAGCCGAAAGAGTTGACGCCCGGCCAGCCCAGGCGCAGGAATGCCGCCAGGCCAAGGCATGCAGCCAGCGCCACAGGCTCCACATAGCGAGCCAGGGGCCGGCGGAGCCCGTAGCCCGGCCCGCGATGGACGGTCTGCAACAGATACCCTCCACAAGACAGATACGGAACGTAGCCAAAGGCCCGGTGGCGGGCCTGCCGCGGGTAAACGCATCGTACTGCCTCTACTATGGCACGAGCGCCCGATTTGCGCAAGTCGCCGCAATCGCGCCAGCAATTGCCAAAAGCGGCAGATTATGATAAACTCCACGCCAGTTCTTGAAGGAGCGCGCAGCGCTTGCAGCTTGTAGACACTCATACCCACCTCGACATGCCGCAGTTCTCGATCGACCGGAAGGCCACCATCGAGCGCGCACATGCAGCCGGGGTGGCCTGGATGATCGATGTGGGCGCCGACCTGCCCAGCAGCCGACGGGCGGTAGCTCTGGCCCAGCAGGAGCCCACCCTTTGGGCGGCCGTGGGCGTGCACCCGCATGATGCGGAGACCGTGACGGCCGCCGCGCTGGCCGAGTTGCGCACCCTGGCAGCGCAGCCGCGGGTGGTAGCCATCGGTGAGATCGGCCTGGACTATTACCGCGACCTGGCGCCGCGGCCTGCCCAACGCGCGGCATTTGCCGCCCAACTTGCGCTGGCGCAGGAATTGGGGCTGCCGGTGATCATCCACAATCGCGACGCTCATGAGGATACGCTGGCGCTCCTGCGCGAGGCCCTGGGCGGGCGCCTGGGCGCGCTGTCGGGGGTTATGCACTGCTTTTCCGGCGGGCCCGAGCTGGCGCAGCAGGTGCTCGACCTGGGTCTCTACCTGGGGCTGGATGGCCCTTTGACCTACCCGAATGCGCGGGCGCTGCCCGAGGTCGCCCGCCTGGCGCCACTCGAGCGGTTGCTGATCGAGACGGATTGTCCCTATCTGGCCCCGCAAGGGCATCGCGGCCAACGCAATGAGCCGGCCTATGTGCGCCTGGTGGCCGAGCGCTTGGCCGAGTTGCGCGGGCTTACGCTGGCAGAAGTGAGCAGGGCGACCACGACGAACGCAGGGGCCCTGTTCGGTGTGAACATGCCATCGATTTGTAGCGTGCGCTGCAAACAGGATGGAGCAAGCTGAGGAGCACCCAGTGAACTTGTTGCCCTTTCTGGCACCAATCCGCGACGACCTGGAAGCCGTCGAGCAGCGGATGATGGCTGCTGCCCGCGAAACTTATGAGCCTCTCTCCTCAGCCTTGTCGGCGATCCTGGAAAGCGGCGGCAAGCGCTTGCGCCCAGCCATGGTGATCCTGGCTGCGCGCCTGCACCATTGGGAGCCGGCGCCGGTGATCTCTCTGGCGGCGGCTGTGGAGATGCTGCATACGGCGACGCTGATCCACGACGATACCATCGATGCAGCCACCCTCCGCCGCGGGCACGCGACCCTGAACGCAACCTGGAGCCGCGGCGCCACGATTCTGGCCGGCGATTACCTGTTCGCCCGCGCGGCTGCCCTGGCCGCCGAGGCCAAGAGCACACGGGTCGCTTCGATCTTTGCCAACACCCTGATGACCATCTGCCAGGGGGAGCTCCGGCAGATGTTGGCCCTGTACAACTGGCAGAGTGGGTACGACGATTATTATGAGCGCATCTACAGCAAGACGGCTTCGCTCTTTGCTGCCTCATGCGAGGCGGGCGCCGTTCTGAGCCAGGCGCCGCAGCAAGCTGTCGGGTCGTTGCGGGAATATGGCCGGCACCTGGGCATGGCTTTCCAGATCATCGACGATATCCTCGACTTTACGGGCGCCGAGGAGCAATTGGGCAAGCCGACCGGCTCGGACCTCCGTCAGGGCATCGCAACCCTGCCCGTCTATTATTTCCTGCAAAGCGGGGGCGCTGAATCGCTGGTGGAGGCGGCTCTGGATCGCAGTTGCGAGGACCGCGCCCAGCGTGACCGGGCAGTGCGCGCCCTGGTAGCCGCCGTCGTGTCATCACCGGCTATCGAGGCCTGCCGCCAGGAAGCCGACCGTTTTGCCCGGCAGGCCGTGGCCGATATCGCCCCCTGGCCTGACGGCCCCTATAGCACGGCCCTGCGTGAGCTGGCGGCGTTCGTGGTGGCGAGGGATGTTTAGCTGATCGCCGATGGCTGAAACACCTGACCTTTCGGTCGTGATCGTGAGCTGGAACGTCCGGGAGCTCCTGCGGCAATGCCTGGCCTCCCTGGTAAGCCAGGTCCCGACGCCGGAGGGGTGGTTTGTCTTGCCCGGCGGGCGCACTCTCGAGATCTGGGTGGTCGATAACGGCTCGAGCGATGGCTCGGCCGAGATGGCCGAGGCCGCATTTCCGGGGGTCCACGTCCTGCGCAGTACGAACCGCGGCTTTGCCGCCGGCAACAACCTGGGGATCGCCCGCAGCCGCGGCCGGTACATCATGCTCCTCAACCCCGACACACAGGCCGTGGGCCTGGCCCTGAACACTCTGCTCGACACGATGGACGCCCACCCTGATGTGGGTGCCATTGGCCCGCAGCTCCGCTATGGCGACGGCCGCCCACAATCGTCGCGCCGGCGTTTCCCCACACCCTGGACCGGCTTTATGGAGTCGACCCTGCTGCAGCAGTGGTTCCCCCACAACCGTTGGGCGGCCCGCTATCACATGCTCGACCTGCCCGACGACACGCTCTGTGATGTGGATTGGCTGGTCGGTGCGGCCCTGCTGGTACGCCGGGAGGCCATCGAGCAGGCGGGGCTGCTGGATGAGGGTTATTTTATGTACTCGGAAGAGATGGAGTGGTGCCGCCGCATCAAGGGGCGGGGCTGGCGGATTGTCTACCAGCCGGCGGCGCTCATTATGCACTATGAGGGGCGCTCCAGCGCACAGGTGGCCGCACAGCGCGATATTTACTTCCACACCAGCAAGCTGCGTTACTGGCGCCAGGTGCACGGCGCCGGTTGGGCGGCAGCCCTGCGCGCCTTTTTGCTGGCCAGCTATGCCTTCCAGTGGCTGCGCGAGGGCGCCAAGTGGCTTGCAGGCCACAAGCGGCCGCTGCGGCAAGAGCGCCTGGCCGCCTATGCCGAGGTGCTGCGCTCGGGGCTGCACCCAGGGACCGCTGCGGGGGGCGGCCGGCCCGCCGAGGGCAAGCAGCCATGAAGATCTGCCTGGTCAGCGGTGAGTATCCGCCGCAGCAGGGCGGCGTGGGCGACTATACCCGTGAGCTGGGCGCAGCGTTACGCCGGCAGGGGGCCGATGCTTGCGTGCTCACCGGCGGCGCCGCCTGCCCCGAAGACGCCGTCAGCCCGGTGCCCGTAGAGCGCCGCCTCGCCGGTTGGGGATGGCGCCTGTGGGGGGACCTGGACCGCGCCCTGCGCGACCTGGCGCCCGATATTGTGCACATCCAGTACCAGGCCGCCGCCTATCGCCTGCACCCGGCCATCAACCTTTGGCCCCGGTTCAGGGGTCGGCGGCAGCGTGTGGTCGTGACCTTTCACGACCTGCGCGTGCCCTACCTCTTCCCCAAGGCCGGCCCACTGCGCCCTTTGAGTGTGCTGGAGCTGGCACGCAGCGCCGCACGGGCCATCGTCACCAATGTCGAAGACCAGGCGGCGCTCCATGGGCGGCTGCCCACACCAGCCGCCCTGATCCCCATTGGCTCCAACATCCACCCCACCCCTCCGCCCCACTATGACCGCGCCGCCTGGCGTGCCCAGGCCGGCGTGGGCGAGGGAGAGATCGTTCTGGCCTACTTTGGCTTCCTGAACGAGAGCAAGGGGGGCGAGGAGCTGGTGCAGGCGGCGGCGGCGCTGCGCGCGCAGGGCGTGCCGGCGCGCTTGTGGCTCATCGGCGGGCAGGTGGGCGACGTAGACCCAACGAACCGCGAGTACCTGGCCCGCGTGCGCGCACAGATCTCACGCCTGGGGCTGGAGCCCTGGGTGCGCTGGACCGGCTTTATGTCGCCGGGCGAGGTCTCGGCGACGCTCCTGGCCGCGGACCTGATCGTGTTGCCCTATCGGGATGGCGTCTCTTTCCGGCGGGGGAGCCTGATGGCCGCATTAGTGCATGGCCTGCCGGTTGTGAGCACGCAGCCGCGCCTGCCGATCCCCGAGATCGTGGAGGGCGAGAACATGGCCCTGGTACCGCCAGGCGACGCCGCCGCGCTCGCCGGGCGGCTGGCGGTGCTGGCCGCCGAGCCGGAGCAGCGCCGGCGCCTGGGGGCCGGCGCCCTCAAGCTGGCAGCCCTGTTCAATTGGGATGCCATCGCCGCCTGCACGATCGAGGTCTACGAGGCATTGCTCCGTTGACTACCGTGGGGGGATGGATGATCGGCTTGGAGCCGCTGGAAGGCAAGGACTTCCCGGCGCGGCGGCGCGCAAGGCGGGCCGCCTGGGCGCTGGCGCTGGCGTTCGTGGTGCTGGGCAGCATCTACAGCATGGTCACGCCGCTCTTCGAGGCTTCGGATGAGCAGTGGCACTATCCCTTTGTGCAGCACCTGGCGCGAGGCGGAGGGCTGCCCGTGCAGAGCCCGGCGACGGTGGGCCCCTGGCGCCAGGAGGGGAGCCAGCCTCCCCTCTATTATGCCCTGG
The DNA here is from genome assembly GCA_034436375.1 of Anaerolineae bacterium. Taxonomy (GTDB): domain Bacteria; phylum Chloroflexota; class Anaerolineae; order SpSt-313; family SpSt-313; genus DAOTVS01. The sequence continues at coordinate 27,203 of DAOTVS010000050.1, forward strand.
CCGCACTGATCAGCCGCTGGGTGCCGGGCGATTACGCGCAGATCCTGCTGCCGAACCCGCATGCCGACCTGGGCGTGCTGCGCCCTGACGGCAATGTCAACATGGCGATCCATACCCCGAGCGAGCGTTTCCCCTACCAGGGCGCGGCGCTGGCGATGCACCTGGTGCGCTGGTTCTCCGTGCTCTTGGGCGCCGTCACGGTTTTTTTCGCCTTCCTGGTTGGGCTGGAGGCGCTGCCGCACCGGCCCGGGGTCGCCCTGGCGGGGGCGGCTATCGCCGCCTTTACCCCCATGTTCCTCTTTATTGCCGGCTCGGTGAACAACGACAACCTCCTGATCGCCCTCTCGACGGTGGGGCTATGGCTGCTCCTGCGCCAGCTGCGGCAGCCGGAGCCGCTCCGGGGCTGGCTCCTGCTGGGCGTGGTGATCGGCCTGGGGGCCCTGGCCAAGGAGAGCGCCCTGGGCCTGCTGCCGCTGACGGCACTGGCGCTCCTGTGGCTGGCGGGGCGCGAGCGCAACCTGCGGGCACTGATCCTCCGCGGCGCCTGTGTGCTCGGAGCAGCGGCGGTGATCGGCGGGTGGTGGTACTGGCGCAACTGGGCGCTCTACCATGACCCCCTGGGCTTTAACGCCTTTGTCGCCGTGGCTGGGCCGCGCTACCCGCAGCCGACGGTGCGCCAGCTCCTGGCCGAGTGGCAGGGCTTTGTCATGGCCTATTGGGGGCTCTTTGGCGGCCTCAACGTGCCGGCGCCCTCGTGGTTCTACCGCGCCCTCGATGGGCTGGCCCTGTTGGGGGCCGGGGGCCTCGTGCTCGAGCTGGGCCGCCGCCTCGTCGGGCGCCGCCTGCCCGCTGCCGCCACCGCCTTCCGGCTGGCGCTCCTGGTCGTCTGGCCGCTCCTGGTGCTGGGCGGGCTCATCCGCTGGACGCTGCTGACCATGGCCAGCCAGGGGCGGCTGATCTTCCCCGCCATTGCCGCCCTCTCCTACCTGCTGGCGCTGGGGCTGGCCAGCTGGCTGCCGGCTGCCCGGCGCGGGCGCGACGCGCCGGCCTACCTGGCCGCAGCGCTCATGGGGGGCCTGGCGATCTGGACGCCTTTTGCCGTCATTGCCCCGGCCTATGCGCGCCCTCCGCTCCTGACGGCGGCGCAAGAGGCGGCCATCCCCCACCGGCTGGACCTGACCTTCGGTGGGCAGATGGAGCTCCTGGGCTACCGCCTCGACGCCAGCGAGGTGCGCCCAGGGCAGGGCCTGGCTGTGACCCTCTACTGGCGGGCGCTCAAGCCGATGACGCAGAACTATTCCGTATTTGTGCACCTGCTGACGGAAAATGAGCTCATCGTCGGCCAGCGTGATGTGTACCCGGGGCGCGGCTCTTTCCCCACGACCCAGTGGCAGCCCGGGCAGGCCATCGCCGATACCTATATCGTGCCCGTCTCACCCACGACCTTCAGCCCCAGCCGGGTGCAGGTGGAGGTGGGGCTGTACCAGAAGGAAACCGGCCAGCGGCTGGAGGTGACGGACGCCAGCGGGCAGGCGCTGGGCGACAATGTGCGCTTTGGCCAGGTGCTGGTGCGCGCCGAGCCTAAGGACGGCATTGCCAACCCCGTCTTTTTCAACCTGGACCACAAGATCGCACTGGTGGGCTATGACCTCGACCGCACCAGCGCCCGCCCCGGCGAGACGGTGCACCTGACCCTCTACTGGCAGGCGCTGCAGCCCATGACCGTGAACTATACCGTGTTCGCCCATATCATCGGGCCGAACAACAGCATGCACGCCCAGAAGGATTCCTGGCCGCAGGGCGGCGCCGCCCCCACCAGCGGGTGGCACGTTGGGCAGCGAATCACCGACACCTACGACCTGCAGATCTATCAGGATACGCCCCCGGGGGCCTATGATCTCGAAGTGGGCATGTATCAGAGCGATACCCTGCAGCGCCTGGGCGTGCTGGGCGCCGGCGGAGAGCTGGAAGACAACCGGATCCTTCTGAACCGGGTGCGGGTGAACCCATGAGCAGGCAAGCAGCGGGAGTGCCGGTCCAGCGGACCCGGGCGCGCTGGGGAACTGCCCCCTGGCTGCGCACGGTGGCAGGGGCAGGCGGTGCTGCCCTGTTGGGGTTGGTAGCCGTGCTCCCCTTGCTGGCGGCACGGCCCACGCGCAGCGTCGATGGCCTGCTGCACCTCTACCGGCAGGTCGAGTTCCAGCACTGCCTGGCCCAGGGCGCGCTCTTTCCGCGCTGGACGCCCGACCTGATGCAGGGCTATGGCTTTCCCCTCTTTAACTTTTACCCGCCGCTGGCCTATTATGTGACGGCGCTCTGGCACCTGTTGGGCCTGAGCACGGCGCGCGCCCTCAACGTGACCTTTTTGGCCGGCGCCCTGCTGGCGGGGGCCGCCATGTTCCTGCTGGCGCGCGATTGGGCCGGCGAGGGGGGCGGGGTGCTGGCCGGTCTGCTCTACATGTACGCCCCCTATACCTTCTACAACACCCTCTACCGGGGCGGCCTGGCAGAGGTGCTGGCCTGGGCGCTGGCCCCCCTGATCCTGTGGGCTTTCCGGCGGCTGATGCTGGAGGGGCGGGCGCGCTGGTTTGCGCTGGCGGCCCTCAGCCTGGCCGCCCTGCCCCTGGCCCATCACCTGTCGCTGCTGACCTTTGCGCCGCTGCTGGCGCTGCTGGTGCTGGGTACCTGGCTGGAGCAATGGTTCGGGCCTGCTGCGCGCGGCGCCCGCCGGGGGTTGCTATTGGCGCTCCTGGCGTTGGCCCTTGGCCTGGGGATCAGCGCCTTTTTCGCCGCCCCCGCCTACCTGGAAAAGGGTCTGGTGCAGATCCAGCACGTGTACCAGCCGCAGGGCTTTGATTTCCACGACAACTTTGCCACCCTGCCGATGCTGCTGGGCAGGCCGCTGCAAGTCGATACCTCCATTGTCAGCTACCAATTCCCGCGCAACATCGGCTGGATTCAGCTGGCCCTGGGGCTGCTGGCGCCGCTCGGGATGCTGTTCGCCCGGCGCAACGGCCGGGCCGTGCGCGCCTGGTACCTGGGCGCGCTGCTCGTGGCCCTGGGGCTCGTTTTCATGATGCTCAAGCCCTCCACCCCCATCTGGGAGGCCGTAAGCCCCCTGAAATACCTCCAATTCCCCTGGCGGCTGCTGGCGCCGCTCAGCCTGGTGCTGGCCTTTCTGGGCGGGGGCCTGGCGAGGCTCCTGCCGCGCACAGGCAAGGGGGTGTGGGCCGGCCATGCGCTGCTGGTGGCCATCGCCCTGGGCCTCTTGGTCTACAATGCGCCCCTCCTCTTCCCCCGCTACCGGGCCATCCCTTCCGCCAACCCCACCCTGGGCGACATGACCGCTTTCGAGGCGAGCAGCCAACTGTGGGGGATGACCTCGGGCGCCGACTATTTGCCCGTGTGGGTGCAGAAAATACCGGCGCAATCGCCCATGGCCGCGCAGTATGCCCAGGGCAAGCCCGTGACCTGGCTGGACAGGCAATCGCTACCGGCGAGCGCGCAGGCGCAGGAGGTGCACGCCGGCCTCAATGACCTGCGCTTTACCTTTGAGAGCGCCACGCCCTTGGTGGCCACCGTGAACCAGTTCTATTTTCCCGGCTGGACGGCCACGATCGACGGCGCGCCGGCGCCCGTGCAGCCACGGGGCGAGTCGGGGCTGATCAGCGTGCCGGTGCCGGCGGGCACGCACACGCTGCGCCTGCGCTTTGGCGATACACCCCTGCGCCGGGCGAGCAATTGGCTTTCGCTGGCCTGCCTGCTTGCGGTGGCGGGGGTGATGGTGGCCCTGGGGCGAAAGGGCAGCGCCGCAGCCCAATCACTGGGAAAAGGGGCCCCGAGGCTGAAAGCCATCGGGCTCACAATACAAAGCCCCTTTCGGGGCTCGCGCACGAGCCAAGCTCGCAATGCAAGCCAAGATGCCCCCACACGAGCCCGAAGGGCTTTGTCCTCTGAGCCCGGCGGCTTTGGCCCCGGGTCACTCTTGCCCCTCGGCGCCTGGGCGGCGCTGCTGGCCGTCTGTGCGGCCTTTGCCCTGCTCAAGGTGGCCGTGCTCGATCACACCGATTCGATCTTCAAGGTGCAGCGGCTGGTGGGCACGCACCTCAAGGGCGTGCAGCACGAGCTGCAGGTCAATTTCGGCAACGATATGCTCCTGCTGGGCTATGACCTGCCTGTGACGCAGGCGCCCGCCGGCGGGTCGCTGGACATCGAGCTCTACTGGAAAGCGCTGCGCCCCCTGCAGGAAGATACGCCCATCACCATCCGCCTGGTGGATGCGCAGGGGCACGCCTATGGCCAGAGCGATAGCTGGCGGGCGGGCGAGTTCCCCCATAGCTGGTGGGAGATGGACGAGTACCGACAGGACTCGCACCGTCTGGCCATTTTGCCCGGCACGCCGCCGGGAATGTATCAGCTGCAGGTGGGCGTGTATCACCTGGGCTCGCTCAAACCGCTGGATGTGTACAACCAGGACGGCATTCCGACCGGCGCGACCATTGACCTGGCGCCGGTGCAGGTGACGCGGCCCCTGCAGCCGCCGGCGGTGGAGGCGCTCCAGATGGAGCGGGCCTTCTCTGCGCCCCTGAATGATGACCTGGAGCTGCTGGGCGCCAACCTGCCGCAGGGCAAGGTCATGCCGGGGCAGCGGGTGTTGCTGACGCTCTTCTGGCGGGCCCGGCGTGCGCCGCAGGCCGATTACCGCACGGTCGCGCTGCTGGGGGATGGGCAGAGTGAGTGGCCCGTCGCTTCCGACAGCTACCCAGCTTCGGCCTGGCAGGCGGGCGAGATCGTGCGCGCGCAGTACGATCTGCCGGTGCCCGCCGAGGCGCCGGCAGGGGAGAGCCCCCTGCGCATCGCCCTGGCCGCCAGCTCGGGGGCGCCCGGCCCGGCCGTGACCATCGGCGCGGTCGATGTGCTGCCGGTGGAGCACCGCATGGACGTGCCGCCGCTGCAGAACCCGGTGGGCGCGCGCCTGGGAGAGGATATCACCCTTCTGGGCTATGAGCTCGACAGCCGGTCGGTCGCGCCCGGGCAGATGCTGCACCTGCGGCTCTACTGGCAGGCGCAGCACAGCATGGGGCGCGACCTGACCGTATTCACGCACCTTTTGGATGCGAGCAACCACATCTCAGCGCAGCAGGATGCCGAGCCCGTGCAGGGAGCGCGCCCGACCACGAGCTGGGTGCAGGGCGAGGTCATTGTCGACGACTATCAGCTCACCGTGCACAACGACGCCCCGGCTGGCGAGCACCGCATCGAAGTGGGCATGTATGACCCAATGACGGGCGAGCGCCTGGCAGCCTATAATAGGCGGGGCGAGCCTGTGGGTGACAGCCTGATCCTGGGCACCGTGCAAGTGAGCTACTGATGCGGGTGACAGAAAGGGAGGAGCAACTTTGACCGCCAATACGCTCAAACCGGCCGCGCGCTGGAGGCAGGCCTGGCCTATCGTTGCGATAGTTGCCATCACCGCGCTGGGGCTCTTTTTGCGCCTGTGGCAGCTCGGCGCGCAGAGCCTGTGGTACGATGAGGCGCAGACCCTCTATGTGGCGCGCTTCCCTCTGGCCGAGATTGTGCGCCGCACCTACCGCCCGCCGCTCTACCACTTCCTCCTCCATTTCTGGGCGCCCATAGGCGGCGAGAGCGAATTCGCCCTGCGCCTGCCCTCGGCCCTTTTCGGCGCCCTGGTGCCGCCGCTGGCCTACCTGGTGGCCCGCCGCTTCTACGGCCGCCGGGTGGGGCTGATCGCGGCTGCCCTGGCGGCCCTCTCGCCGACCCTGGTGTACTATGCGCAGGAAATGCGCATGTACAGCCTGATGGCCTTTGAGTTCCTGCTTTTGCTCTACCTTTTCTCGCGCCTGGTGCTGGACGACAAGCCCTCTCCGCTGTGGCTGTGGGCGAGCCTGCTCGTCGTCGAAGTGGCGGCGCTCTACACCCACTATTTCGCCCTGCCCTTCCTGGGGTGGCTGGCCTTCCTGGGCCTGATCATCCTCTGGGCCGGGCGGCGCCGGCGCCGGCTGTGCGGATGGCTGGCCGTGCAGGCCCTGGCTGCTGTGTCCTATATCCCCTGGCTGCTCGTCATTTTGAGCGGGCAGGGCGGCACCAGTGACTATACCGACGCATCGCCCCTGCCGACCGTGAGCCAGGTGCCCGGCGCCAGGGACGCCATCCTGCAGAGTTGGGATTTCTACACCAGCAGCGCCCTGGGGGTGCACACACCACTGCTGCAGGCACTCTCGCTCGCGGCCGCCGCGGCGCTGGGCGTCGGCGTGATCATTCTGCTGGTGGGCGCCGTGCGGGCGCTGGTGCAGTGGCTTACCCTCCACCCCCCTCTTATCCCCCCCGCGGGGGGGACGGTGGGGGGTAGCCTCTACGACGCCCTGCTCCTGGCCCTGATCGGCGCGCCCTTCCTGGTGGCGATCGTGATGTACCAGCTGCGGCCGGGGGTCGTGGCCCCGCGGCACCTGATGATGATCGCCGGGCCCTGGATCGTGCTCATCGCCCGTATCGGAGACCTGGCTTTCAGTGCGGCCTGGGCGGGGCGGGCGCGGCTTATGGGGGCGCTGGGGCGCCTGGCCGGCACGGCCGCTCTGATCGCCTGTGTAGGGCTCTTTGCGTTGGGGCTGGATATTGCCTATACCGACCCTGCGCACCAGCGGCCCGACGTGCGCGCGCTGGCCAGGCACGTGGAAGAGATGACTCACGCCGGCGATATCGTGCTGTTTGACTATACCGATTACGCTTTCGACTATTACTTCCACGGCCCCGCCCAGATCTGGCGCCTGGAGACGCGGGTGGGCGACGAGGCGCTGGCCAACTGGTTCACGGCGCTGGTGCCGCAGGCGCGCCGGGCGGTGCTGCTGCGCTGGGTGGATGTGTACGCTGACCCACGCGATTTCACGCCCTGGCTGCTGCAGGTCAACGGCCGCCTGGTGGGGTTTGACTGGGAGGCGCAGCACTCTCTCTCCATCTATGATTTTCCGGCGCCGCTGGCCATGCCGGCCTTTACGCCCACGCAGGTGCGCTATGGGCCGCTCCAACTCCAGGGGCAATACTGGCCGGCTGCCGTCAGCCAGGACCAGGCTTTGCCGGTCGGCCTGCAGTGGCAGGCCGCCGCGCAGCCCCCGGCCGACTATAAGGACTCGCTGCGGGTGCTGGATGAGGGCGGCAACCTCATCACCGCCGACGACCGCGTGCTGCTGAGCGAACAGACGATGGCGACCAGCAGCCACTGGCAGGCGGGCGCTACGACGCACAGCTATCACCTCCTTTCGCTGCCGGTAGGCACACCGCCCCTGACCTACACCCTGAGCCTGAGCGTGTATCATGAGGCAAAGGGTACTTTGCCGCTTGAGGCCAAGGGCGCTGCCGGCGCCGAGGCCCTCGACGTGCTCAATGATGCCGGCGCCGCTATGGGCCAGAGCCACACCTTGGGCACGTTCCAGGTGCAGCGGCCGGCCCAGTTCCCGGAGCATTTCCCCTCGACCATCTCCATGACGCGGGTGGGCAAGGAGGCGGCGCCGGGGCTATCGCTGGAGGGGTTCAACCTCGACAAGGCCACCCTGCAGGCCGGCGAGGCGCTCGGCGTGACGCTACACTGGAAAGCCACGTCAGCGCCGCTGCCCGACTATCAGCCTGAGCTGCGCCTGGTGGATGCGTCGGGGGCCGTGCTGGCGAGCCAGCAGGGCCGCCCCGCCTATGGCCGCTACGCCTGCAGCCAGTGGATCCAGGGCGAGCTGGTGACCGACCGCCGCTCACTCACGGTGAACCCGAACGCGGCCAGCGGCGAGGCGCGGCTGGAGCTGGAGGTGCCCGGTGGAGAGCCCCTGGTGCTGCAGACCGTGCAGGTGCAAAAGGCCGACCGCACCTTTGAACTGCCGCCGGTGCAGCACCCGCTGGATGTGACCCTGGGCGGGGCGGCGCGCCTGCGCGGATTCGACCTCGACTCCACGACCGTCAAGGCGGGGCAGCCCCTGCGCCTGACCCTCTACTGGCAGGCCGTGGGCGACCAGCCGCCGGCCACGGGCTATACCGTGTTCACCCACCTCCTGGGCGCCGATAACCAGGTGGTGGCCCAACATGACGGCCAGCCGGCCAACGGCGAGTGGCCCACCAGCCGCTGGGTGAAGCAGCAGATCGTGATCGACCCCCACGACCTGACCTGGAAGGATTCTTCGTACCAGGGCGAGGCCACGCTGGAGGTGGGGATGTACGACCCCGCTACCTTCCAACGCCTGGCGACCGCCGAGGGGGAAGATCGGGTACTGTTGCCAATCAAGGTGACTGTGGAACCCTGAAGCATAAACCGTGAACCGTAAAACGTAAGGTCGATTGTGGCCACACTCCTTGCGCCAGGCGACCTTACATTTTACGCATTACAGTTTACGTTACGTTCCCTGGGCAGCGAGAAGGCAAAGGTGCTCCCCTCGCCCAGCCGGCTCTCTACCCAAATGCGCCCGCCGTGGGCCTCGACAAGCTGGCGGGTAATGTAGAGGCCGAGGCCCAGGCCGCGCTGCTCCCGGCCGGCCTCAGTACGATAGTAGCGCTGGAAGAGGCGGGGCAGGTCCGCGGGCGGGATGCCGGGCCCCCGGTCCGAGACGGCGGTGACGAGCTCACCCGGGTGCGGGTAGAGGGCCACCGTCACCAGGGTGCCGGGCGCCGAGTATTTGAGCGCATTGGAGATCAGGTTGGTCAGGATGCGTTCCAGGCGGTCGGGGTCAGCGGAAACGGGCGGCAGGCCGGGTTCAGCCGTCACCTGCACCCGCTCCATGTCCATGGCGCCGGCCAGCCGCTGCTTGAGCTCCTGCAGAAAAGCATAGAGGTCCACGGGCCGGCGATTGAGCTGGAGCTGCCCCGACTCGAGGCGGGCCGAGTCGACCAGGTCCTGGATCATGACGTTCATACGTCGGGCGCTGGCGACAATCGCCTCGGCGCCGGAGCGCTGCGGGCCGGGCAGCCCCTGCCGCTGCAGCAGCTCCGCCTGAGTCAGGATGGCGGTCAGCGGGCTGCGCAGATCGTGTGATACGGCGCGCAAGATGTCTTCGCGCTGCTCCTGGCGCCGGCGAAGCTCCTCGGCCGTGTGATTGAGCGCTGCATCCAGCTCGCGCAGCTCGACCGGCGCGGCTTCCACAGGTGGCTGAGCCCACTCACCCTGGCCAACCGCCGCCGCATGCCGGCGCAAGCGCTCGATGGGCCCCGTGATGTGGCGGCTGGCGACCAGCGTCAGGGCCATGGCGCCGCCGCCGACCAGGGCCAGCGCAACCAGCTCGCCCAGGAGGTCGGCCTGCAAAGGGGTCAGCACTTCGGCCACGGGGCGATCGGCCTCGGCAACCCAATGCGTGTCGGCGATAGGAACCAGGGCGCCCATGCGCTCCACGCCATCGATGGGCGAGTGGGCGATCTCTGTTGCCTCCTGCCCGGCCAGCGCCCGGGCGACTCGAGGGTCCTGCTGATAGGCGCTGCGCTGCGCCCAGGTGAGGGCTCCCCCGGGGAAGCGAAAGACGCACCGGCCCTGGCGATCGAACAACAGGACCTCCCCTTGCCCGATGGGCCCGATGGGCAGCGCCTGCTGCAAGCCCCGTGTGTCCACCTGTGCCACCACGATCCCCAGCAACTCTCCTGATGGGCTGCGAAAGCCCCGTGTGATGGCAAAGACCGGCGCACTCCCCGCTTGCGTCAGAAAGAGATCGCTCACTGCCCAATCCCGTCCGGCCCTGATCTGCTGCACATCGGCGCGGCCACTGAGGTCCGCGCCTGTACCCCCCGGCTCACTGGAAGCGATCACCCGGCCCTGCGGGTCGAGCCAACTGCAGCGGCGCAGGGCTGCGCTGCCCTGCGTATTGGCGGCCAGCAGCGCGCTGATCTGCCCCGGCGACTCTGGAGACCCCGAGGTCAACGCCAGCCCGATCGCCAGCTCCTGATCGAGGATGTCGTGCACGAGACCATCCAGGGCCACGCCCGTAGCACGGGCCAGCTCCAGGCACGCCCGAAACTCCGCGGCCTGCCGATCTTGTAGCCGATCAAAGTGGGCGCTGATGACCAGCGCGATGACCGGCGCCAGCACGATTAGCAGAATGAGCAGCAGATAGTTTTGCACCGGGCCGGCGTAGAACCGGCGGGCCAGCGCGCCGGCAGCGTGGCGCACCCAACGGAGCACGGCAGATGCCGGCGAGCTTGCAGGCGGTCGATCACTCATCGGGGCATTGCAGCCTCCGCGCCCCCTCCTACGATCAATGGCGGACGGCGCTGGAGACAGCACACTATGTGCCAGGATAGTAGCCTGTCAGGGCACGGCCGTCTGTACCTCGGGCACCGCCGTCTGCACCCGCGGCAGGGCCGTCTGGATCTCCGGCACCGCCGTCTGGACCTGAGGGGCGACCGTCCCCACAGCGCCGCCCAGCACGCTGGACGTGGCCGTGGGCATCTGCGTCGGCGTCAACGTCGGCGAGGGCGTCAGGGTCGCGGCCGCCGTCGGCGGAGGCGTGGGCGTAGAGGCCACAGCGCAACCCGCAGCCAGCGCCAGGCCCAAGAGCAGCGCCAGCGCCCCGGGAAGGTAACGTCTATACATTTCCCTCTCCTCTTTTCCTTCATAATTGGGTCCGCAAGGGGTTGTGGTAGAGGAAGCAATAGTCGTGCCGGGGCCTGCGCACCCAGCCTATTGGCATGGTTGGTGCTGCACTTTCAGCCTATGGATGATGATGACGGAGACGAAGCCAAGGAGGCAGAGAGCCGCGCGCGGACGCACCTGTCTAACGAGCGGACCTTTCTGTCGTGGTTCCGGACGGCTCTGGCGCTGCTCGCGCTGGGGCTGGCCGCCGCCCAATTCCTGTCGCGGCCGGAGCTTGGCGTGCCCCTGGTGCGCACCATAGCCATTACCCTCATCGCGGCGAGCGTGTTCACCGTGTTGGCCGGTCTGAGGCGCTATGCGCAGGCCGCCCGCCAGATCGAGGCGAACCAGTTCCGCCCCTCCCGGGCGTCGGTCGTGGTCATGGCAGCGCTGCTGGTGGGGCTGGCCGGGCTCTCGGTGGCGTTTGTGCTGCTCGTCCGGCGCTGAGTTGGCAAGATACAGATCAATGAAGAAAACGCGCATGCGGCTGGGTTCGGCTCGTCCTGTAATCTCCACCGTACGCAAAGCCAACTGGGCCGGCACGCGCCAGGCGGAGCATACCCGCCCGGCGCGTTTTTCTTGGGCAACACTCGCGGCAGATAGGACGAGTGTTCTATTTCGGCGTGGATCGGGCTGGGCGCCAACAGCGGCCCGATGTTTGCACATACTGTGAAAAGGTAGTACCATCCCCTGCAGCGGGCGGCCACGGGCCAACCTCTCCGTGACCGGGCGCGATACCTCTGCACGGCATACTTCAAATACCTCTGCCATCTCCTGATTATTGCGACAGCAGATGACGAACCTATCGCTTACACTGCAGGCAACGAGAGAAATCCTCACGGCATTGTAGGAAGGAGGACAGGCGATGAACCGTTCTGTGCGTCTACTTGAGATCCAGCGCCTCCTCTACCGCCAGCCGGCGGGTTATCGCTCCTCGGAGCTGGCGCGCCTGTGCGGTGTGGACCAGCGCACCATCAACCGCGACCTGGCGGACCTGCAGGGCGAGCCCTTTTACCTGCCCCTGGTGCAAGAGGAGGGTTGGCGCTGGCGGCTGATGCCTGGGGGCCGCTTTCACCTGCCCCCGCTGCACCTCTCGCTGCAAGAGGCGGCTGCGCTCTACCTGGCAGCGCGCCTGCTGGACCGGGCCAGCGACGAGCCCAACCCCTATGTGACGCGCGCCCTGCAGGCCCTGGCCGCCGTGCTGCCGCCCGAAGTGGGCCGACCCATCGGCAAGATGGCCGCGGGCCGCCTGGAGCTCGACGAGGTCGATTCCCCCTATGCGCGCGTCTTTGCCGCCGTCACCCTCGGCTGGGCCACCGGGCGCAAGGTGCGCATCCGCCACCAATCGCTGAACGCCGCCGGCAGCCACGAGTACATCCTCTGCCCCTACCTGATCGAGCCCTCCGGCTTTGGCTATGCCGCCTACGTCATCGGCCATGCCAGCTACTTTGACGCTGTGCGCACCTTCAAGCTCGAGCGCATCTCGGCGGCAGAGCTGCTGGACGAGACCTTCTCCGTGCCCACGGATTTCGACGGCGCAGTGCTCCTCTCGCGCGCGTGGGGCGTGATGTACGGCGAAGCCGAGACAGAGGTAAGGCTGCGCTTTACCCCGGCGGCGGCGCGGCGGGTGCTCGAGACGCGCTGGCACCCCAGCCAGGAGGTCGAGATATGCGCCAATGGCGGCTGCATCCTGCGCCTGCGCGTGCCACACACGCTCGAGCTCAAGCCGTGGATCCGCGGGTGGGGGCCAGATTGCGAGGTGATCGCACCCGAGGAATTGCGGCGGGAGATCGCGGAGGAGATGCGGCGCGCGGCGGAGGTGTATGGGGCCGAG
>DAOTVS010000051.1:0-5933 GCA_034436375.1 Anaerolineae bacterium
AACGCCCACCCCACACCCCTTGCGGTCCAAAGCCGGGTCACACCTCGCCGCGCAGCATGCCCAGCAGGCGGTCGAGCAGGCGCTCGCCGTCGGCGCGCAGGGCATTGTGCTCATACTCATTCGTCACCCAGAGGCGCAGGCCTCGAATGTTCGCCGCTGCCTCCTCGGAATAGGCGCGCTCGACGTACATGTCGTCATAGTAGACGGCGGCCACGCAGGGCACCGTGTTGGCGCGCAGGGTCTCCAGGTCATACAGCCGCGGCCAGGCCTCGTATTCGGCGAGGATCTCGGCCGCTTCGCGCAGCGGGCGCAAATACTCGTATTCCTCGAACATCCAGGGGTAGACCATCTCCCCGGTAAAGAGGAATGGCCCGCCGGGCGCGGCGTCAAACTCGGGGAAACTGGCGCGCACGCGCTCGGCCGACCAGCGCGAGGCCGCGCCCTGGCAATACTCGGCCTCGTGCAACAGAGCGTAGATCGGGTTGGTCTCAAAGCTCGACGCCTGTTCGACGCCCTTTAAGAAGCCGAAGCTCAGCTCGCGCCCGCCAGCCCCCTGCACAAAGGCCTCTTCGAGCAGATAGTGCACCGGCTCAAAGCCGTCGCTCATGCCAAAGCTCATGCCCAGCTGCTGAAAGCGCCGCGGTGAGAGCTTTCCCCCTGCGGGCAGACGCACATCGTGGGTCGCCAGGTAGGCGGCAATCTCCGCGGCGAGGGCCTGGTCCTCCGGGTAGCGCGCAAAGTAGCGGCGGTTCTTAGCCAGCACGCGGCGGTAGGTGGCCTGGTAGACGTCATCCACCGGGCGGTCGAGGGGCGGCAACCCGCCGGTCATGAGCGCCCCCTGCAAGCCCCCCGGCGCCGCCGAGAGATAGTGCGTGACGCAAAAGCCGCCAAAGCTCTGGCCCAGCACCGTCCAGCGGCCAGTAGGGCCCAGCAACTCGCGGCGGATCCACTCCGCATCCTGCACGATGGCATCGGCGCGAAAGTGCATCAGGTACTCGGCCTGAGCCTGCGGCGAGGCCAGGCGCGCCAGGGTCTGGTAAGTGAGCGGGGTGCTGCGGCCGGTGCCGCGGTCGTCGAGCAGCAGCACACGATAGTCCTGCAGAGCGCGCTTCAGCCAGCCCGCATTGGCGTTCGGCCGCGGCGAGGGGAACCCGGGCCCACCCTGGAAGAAAACCAGCCAGGGCAGGTTAGCATTTTCCTTGCCCGGGGCCACGGCCTCACGGGCAAAGACGGTAATGCGCGGTCCGTCGGGCCGGGCGTGGTCGAGGGGCACGGCAAACTCATGGCCGGTCAAGACAAGGCCGGGCAGGCGGTGAGTGGTGAGGCGCATGAGGGCATCTCCTGTCTCTGCAAAAGGCTTTCTGAGGCGACGATCGGCCGATATGATAGCACAGGGCGCGCAAACGGCAAAGGCAGGCGCACCGCGGGCGTTGTGGGCCGCGGCGCACCTGCTGGTCGCTCCCTGGTGTCGCAGAGGCTACTGGATGACCTCGATCGCCAGCCGGAAGGCGGGGAACTGATTACCCCAGGGCCAACCCGGGATAATCGCGGGCATAGGTTAGCTGCGGAACCTGGTAGCTCCAGGGCGGCTTACCGTGGCCCTGGTAGATCATCGGGTAGAGATCGATCAGGTGGATGCCCGGGCCCCCGGTGGCGACCAGGTTTATTTGGGTGTCACCATTGCTGTTAAAGCCACAGGCATAGCCGATGTAGCCATTGTCGTAGGTCACAGCAAGGGCGTTATCCAGCTCGGTCCACCCCCCGCCTTTGAGGTGCACGGTAAAGGTCTCGCCGGCCTTGACACGCTGGGGGGTGACGCCCACCAGGATGGGCTCAACGCGGAATGGGACCTCGGCCAGGGTACGGTGGGTCTGGCCGAGCGTGGCCGTTGTCAGGTCCTTGACGCGCGTCAGTTCTTCTCTCACCGGCGTCATCGTTTCAGGCAGGGTCTGCAGCGCCGCCTCCGGGCCCAGGGTCAGCGTCGTCAGCGTCTGCGCCAGGTCATCATGAAGTTCACGAGCGAGGCGCCTGCGCTCTTCCTCCTGCACCTCGATGACCCGGTGCAAGAGTTGCTGCGCAGCAGCCTCCTTCTGCGTGATTTCCTGGCACAGACCTTCCGTCTCGGCCTCTGGCTTGAGGGCCTGCGGCCATCTGGCTAAAAGCCTCGGTGAGCCGATCCATCTCGTTGACTCCGCGCATCGCCATCCGTTGAGACCGATCACCGGCACCGAAGTGATGGATGGTGAGCATCATCTGATCGACCTGGCTCAATAATAGACCATTTATAGCGCTCCTGGCTCTTTCGCCCAAACCGCCTCTCACTGTCGGCCCAACACTTGCTGACTCCAGAAGTGGATTCATACCCATCTAGAGGAGTCCTATGCCGGTACACACACGCGAGGAGACAGAGCCGGCGGCGGGCCAGGCTATCCTTACGCAGGCCGCCTGTATCCTGGACGAGCAGGCGCAGCCTATTGTCGAGCGCTGGCTGGCGCGCCTGCCGGAGGCTGCCCCTTCTTTGCCCCACGAGCTGCGCCTGCAGGACATGGAGGATGCCGCGCCCAGGCTTGTCCATAGCGTCGCTCAAGCCCTGCGCTCCGGGTTGGTCGAAGCGCCGGATGCCTCCTGGTCTGCGGAAGCGCGCGAGCACGCCCAACTCCGCAGGCGCCAGGGCGAGCTGCTCAGCGACCTCCTGCGAGAGTTCCAGATTCTGCGCGAGGAAATCTGGGCTGCCCTGGCAGAGCGCCTGCGCCTGGCCCCCGCGCAAGACGTCTTCCTGCTGGCGCGCAACCTGGGCGCTGCCCTGGACACGATAGCCACCCTGTCGGCCGGCAGCTATGCCCAGGCCGAGCGGGAAGCTCTCCATGCCGTTGAGGGGGCCGAGCGGCGCCTACAGGCCATCCTGGAGAGCATTGCGGATGCCCTGATCATCCTGGACCGCGCGGGCACCGTCACCTATGTGAACAAGCAAGCCGAGACGCTCTCGCGCCGGTCGCGGGAGGAGATGGTCGGGCGGCCAACCTGGGACGCCTTCCGCCAGGGTTTCACCCCCGACCTCTTCCGGGAGTACGAGCGCGCCGTCGCGCAGCGGATCCCCATCTCTCTGGTAGCCTATTACCCCCCGCTGGGACTCTGGGTCGAGGTTCATGTCGCCCCCTGGTCCGACGGGTTGACGCTGCTCATTACGGATATCAGTGAGCACAGGCGCGCGGAGCGGGAACGCGCAGAGGCCATCGCGCGCGAGCAACAGGCTCGAGATGAAGCTGAACGAGCCTCCGAGCGACTCGTTACCATCCTCGAGCGGATCACCGATGCCTTTTTTGCCCTTGACGCTCAAGCCCGCTTCACTTACGTCAACCGCCGGGCGGCTGAGATCTGGAGCCTTGACCGCGACCAACTCATCGGCCGCAGCCTGTGGGAAGTGTTTCCCCAATTCGTCGGCTCCGAGATGCAAAGCGCCTATGAGGAGGTCATGGCCGCCAAGCAGACCTTCGCTATCGAGTTCTACTATCCGCCGACGGATGTCTGGATCAGTGTCCGGGCCTATCCAACTGAAGACGGTGTGTCCGTATTCTTCGAGGACGTCACCGCACGCAAGCGCGCCGAAGAGGAGCGCGAGCGGCTGCTGGCAGAGGTGCAGAGCCGGGCGGCGGAACTGGACGCCACCCTGGCTTCGCTGGCAGACGGGCTGATGATCTTTGGCCCAAATAAGGAGATCATCCGCATCAATGGCAGCGCGGCGCGCATGCTGGGCCTGCCGCCAGAGGCCGCTTCGCGGACTGCCGCAGAGAACTGGGCCATGCTGCATCCAGAGACCGCCGACGGCGCGCCGGTCTCCCTCGACGAATCGCCCGGCGTGCGCGCTCTGCGTGGCGAGGAGGTGCGTGAGGTCGTGCTGGTGTTCCATCCTCCTCAGGGGCGACCGGTGTGGACTGCGAACAGCGCAGGCCCCATCCGCACCCCCGACGGGCGTATGCTGGGGTCTGTCGTCACCTTTGCCGACATCACGACCCAACATCAGTTACAGGAACAGCGCGACGATATCCTCCGCTCCGTCTCTCACGACCTGCGCAACCCCCTGAGCGCCATCCTCGGCCAGGCGCAGGTCCTCAAGCGCCGTCTGGAACAGGGCCGTTGCGGCGAGCGCGAAGTGCAGGGCGCCGACGCCATCGTCACCAGCGCCCAGCGCATGAACACCATGATCCAGGACCTGGTTGATGTCGCTCGCGTGGAGTCGGGCCAGCTGGCGCTCGACCGCCGGCCCGTCGACCTGCCGGCCTTTGTATCGGAACTGAAGCGGCGCCTGGCGCCCAGCATGGAGACCGGCCGCATCCAGGTCGAGCCGGCCCCGGGCATACCCCCCGCCTCCGCTGATCCGGGCCGGCTGGAGCGCATCCTGAGCAACCTGCTCTCCAACGCCCTGAAATACTCCGAGCCTGGCAGCGAGGTCACGGTGCGCTTTATCGGGCGCGAGGGGGAGATTATCACCTCCATCACCGACTACGGCAAGGGCATCCCCCCCGAAGACCTGCCCCACCTCTTCCAGCGCTACTTTCGCACCGGCGCCGCCAAAGAGGTGCGCGAGGGGCTGGGCCTCGGGCTCTATATCACCCGCCGGCTGGTCGAGGCCCATGGCGGGCGCATCTGGGTAGAGAGCGAGGTGGGCAAGGGGAGCACGTTCTCGTTCAGCCTGCCGACGGAGGAGGTGTAGGCGCGCCGCCCGCCAGAGGCATCAGCCCTTCATCGTGCGCCGTGCCTGCAATCGACGAGAACCTCAGCGATGGCGCGGCGAGAGATGCCGGCGAGCACAGGGTTCGTGCTCTGGTAGTAGGGGAGGGCGATCAGCCCGACCGACAGCGCCCAGCCGCGGCCCCGCGCCCACATTGCGCCATCAGCCGCCAGCGCGGCGCGGAATACGCCCCGGGTGCCGGCCGAGAACAGACCAGTGCCAGGGATAGCCCTCGCCGGGCACCCCCTTGGCGAGTGGGACGGGGCTGGCAAGCGGCAAGAGGGGGGCCAGCCTCGGCAGCCACCGCTGCTCCTTATCCACCTTGCCCGGTGGCCCAAGAAGTACGGGGCAGCCGCACGGCCATATCGTCGCCGAGGCGATAGAGCGCATCGTCGGTCCCGGCGGACTCGTCCGGCTCGGTAGGGAGACCCGCCTTGGACGCGTAAATCCGACGCCCAACGGCGTTCAGTGGGACCACCGGGATTCGAACCCAGGACCAACCGGTTATGAGCCGGCCGCTCTCACCGCTGAGCTATGGGCGATTGCGCACGAAACCACTACCTGTAGTACCCCGCGACCTTCTACCTACTACATCTAGGGCCACCACACCACACGGCCCCCTGCTGCACAGCGACTAGAACATTAGTTTGCTGTAGTTTTGCTGTCAAGACATAACGAAAAACCCGCCCCGGTGGTTTGCCACCTCGGGCGGGTTCTGCTATACTTCACTCGCCTTGGTGGTGCAACACCTGGGCCATGCTCCTGGACGTTCCAGCGTCGCAGGAGCTTTTCTGTTGTCGGACCGTATTCTACACCAAGTCCGCAGGAATGCAAAAGCGGGCGCCCGTCGTCATTGACTGCGCCCGCCGGCAGTCACGGCAAAACTTGCCCATCGGTCACCTCCCGCTGCTCGCGCCGCACGCTTGCCTGCGGCAGGCACAGCCACAATACGGACAACGCAACACCCCCCCAGCGAGTCATAACCCAACTAAAACCAACTGAGCACAACCTGGCACCAACTCAATACGGACAACATCACCGCACGCTGGAGCAACCAGGCCGCATTGCCAGGATGCCGGCCCCCAGCGACCCAGGGAGCAGCGACAGACGGGTTCGCTCAACGCCGACAACCCGGTCACCACGGCATGGCGACAGTCACGGCAATAGCTGCTCACGGGCCACCTCCTGCCACTCGCTCCAGGCT
>DAOTVS010000052.1:0-34647 GCA_034436375.1 Anaerolineae bacterium
AGCAGGGCGGGCTGGTCATCCTGCCCCACTTCCCCAACCCGCGCGCCGAGCATGCCGCCAGCATCGTCAGCGGCGCCATCGATGGCGTGGAGATGACCTCCTGGGGGAACCTCTACGGCGGCATCGACCCCTACTCCCTCTCTGACTGGTACCGCTACCTGAACTGTGGCTACCGGGTCGCGGCGGTCGGCGGCACCGACAAGATGACGGCGAATACCGCCGTGGGCACCGTGCGCACCTATGCGCACATCGCCCCCAACCGGCCTTTCGACTATGAGGCCTGGATGGAGGCCGTGCGCCGGGCCGAGACCTTTGTGACCTACGGCCCGCTCCTCGAGTTTGCCGTGGAGGGCCGGCCCCTGGGCAGCCGCATCGAAATGCCTGCCGGCGGCGGCACGGTGGATGTGACCTGGCAGGTGGCCAGCGTGACCATCCCCATGACGCGGGTGGAGTTGATCGTAAACGGCGAGATCCGCGAGAGCGCCGCGGTCGGCGCCGAGGCGGGCAGCGGGCACTGGTCCGTGCGGCTCGACAAGACCTCGTGGCTTGCCCTGCTGGTGCGCGGCCACTACCCCGACCAGCCCGAGATCGTTGCCGCCCACTCGTCGCCCATCATGGTCGACGTCGCCGGCACCACCCTCCTGGCCGCCGCCGACGCCCTCACCATCCTCGAGCAGATCGAAGGCGCCCTGGCCTACCTCGACACCGTGGGCACCCGGGCGGAGGACGCGGCCTACAAGCGCATGCGGCTCGTGCTCACCTCGGCCCACCGCTCGCTGCACAACCGCATGCACGAAATGGGCTACTTCCACGACCACAACGCGGTGACCGACCATCCGGAGCATCACAGGAACTCGTAGGCGCTCGTGGGGACTGAAGGGCAGAGATGGATACTGGCCTGGCCGCCGCTTATATGCGGGCTGAACTGCCGGGCGCGACGGTCCTCTCTCTGCAGCACTGCCTGGGCAATATCAATGCTCACCAAATACCTCTTGGCCCTGTTAGAAAAGGGCGAACTGGCCGTCGAAGCGCCGGTAGATGTAATCTGTAATGCGTAAAGACGCAACTCGAGCGCCATCTGTTGCGTATTGCCAGTGATAGCATAGAGTAGACACCTGTTCCAGAGACGCACCTGTCCATGAAACAGTTTACGAATTACGCTTTACGGATTACGAATCTCGGAGGTTACCATGCGGCACAATCGCTGGATTCAGATAGTCGGCGCCCTCTTTCTGATCGGCGCGGGCATTATCTTCATGCTCCAGAACCTGGAGATTTTGCCCAACCTGGCCTCCCTCTTCTGGGCGCTGCTGCTGATTGCGGGCGGCGTGTTCTTCCTGGGGGCCTTTTTCCTGGGCCGCGCCCACTGGTGGACCCTGATCGTGGCCGGCGGCATGGGCGGCGCAGGGCTGACGACCCTGCTGGCGACACTCGGCGCGCCGGGAGAAGTGGCGGCGGCCTTGCTCTTTATCTGCCTGGGCGGGGCTTTTGCCGGCATCTACCTGCTCGATCGGCGGTTGAACTGGTGGGCTATCATCCCTGGCGGGGCAATGGCGGCTCTGGCCCTGGGGCTGTTGCTGGCCGGCCTGGCGGGCGGCGAGGCATTCGCCGTCGTCTTTTTCCTGGGGCTGGGCGTGGTCTTCATCGCCCTCTACTTTGCCCCCATCGCAGGCCGGCGGCGCAACTGGTGGGCCATCATCCCGGCCGGCGCACTCCTGAGCCTGGCGCTGGTGGTGCTCTTTTCCAGTGTCGGCGACGGCAGCCTGGCCGGATCGATGCTCTTCCTGGGCCTGGGCGCGACGTTCGGCGTGCTCTACCTGATGCGCGGGCCCGAGCAGCATACCGGTTGGGCCTGGATCCCGGCCGCGGCGCTCCTGGTCTTTGGCGCCTTTATCCTCTTCGTCTCGGGCGCCGTGGCCTATGGCGGCATCTTCTGGTCATTGGTGCTCATCATCCTGGGCTTGTTCCTGATCTACCGGCAGATGCGCAGCCCTCGGGTGTAGGAAATCCATCCGGCTTGTGTTATAATGGGTCAACAACATTCTCCTCTTCATCACTGAACGTCTGGAGTTGACATGATCCGCACAGAAGGACTGACGCGCCGCTTTGGCGCCCAGACGGCGCTGGAAAACCTGGACCTCCAGGTGCATAGAGGCGAGGTATTCGGCTACCTGGGCCCCAATGGCGCTGGCAAAACAACCACCGTGCGCCTGCTCTGCTGCCTGATCAAGCCTACAGCGGGCCGCGCCTGGGTGAATGGGCATGAGATCGGCGCCGAAAGCGACGCCGTGCGCGCTTCGGTGGGCATCCTCACCGAGATGCCCGGCCTGTACGACCGCATGACTGCTGTCCGCAACCTGGACATCTTTGGCCGCCTCTACGGCATGAGCGCGGCCGAGCGCGAGTCGCAGATCAAGCGCTACCTCCAGCTTTTTGCCCTCTGGGACGTGCGCGACCAGCCGGTGGGGGGCTTTTCCCGGGGCATGCGGCAGAAGGTGGCCCTGGCGCGCGCTCTGTTGCACGAGCCGCCGGTGCTTTTCCTGGATGAGCCCACCGCTGCCCTCGACCCGGAAATGGCCCACATCGTGCGCGACGCTATTGCCGAGCTCAAGAACCAGGGGCGCACGATCTTTTTGTGCACCCACAATCTCGATGAGGCGGAGCGCCTGTGCGACCGCATCGCCGTCCTGCGCACGCACCTCATCGCCGTCGATACGCCGGAGAACCTGCGCCGGCGCCTGTTTGGGCGCCACACTGTGGTGCGCATGCGCCAGATCGATCCTGAGCTGGCTGCCCGCGTGCGTGACTTGCCTTTTGTGCAGCATGCCATCGTCGAGGATGGGCAGCTCCTGGTCGACCTGACTGACCCCGAGCTGCAGAACCCCCAACTTGTGCGCTACCTGGTGGGCCTGGGCGCCGAAATTCAGGCAGTCACGGAGCTCAAGCATTCGCTCGAGGAAGTTTACCTGAGCCTGATCGAGGAGGGCAAGCCGGCATGAAGGTACGCACGATTATTGACAAAGAATGGGAGGAGATCGTCAGGAACCGGTCAGTTTTCTGGAGCCTGGTGCTTCTGCCACTGATCCTGACCGTCGTCTTCGTAGGCGTCTTTTTCTTTATGCACCTGGAGTTTCTGCGCACGGGCACGCTCAACATGAATGGTTCTGTGCCCGCATATCTGCAGGGTTATGCTCCTGTCGACGCGGTGATGATCATGATGCTCAACCAGTTCATGATCTACTTCCTGATGGCGCCCCTGGCGTTGCCGATCTACATTGCCGCCTATAGCATCATCGGCGAGAAGCAGAATCGCAGCCTGGAGCCGCTCCTGGCCACGCCTATCAAGACCTGGGAATTGCTCCTGGGCAAGTCTATCGCCGCAGTGGTGCCCCCGGTGCTGGCCGGGTGGGTAGCCTATGCCCTGTTTGCCGCGGGCATTCACTCTCTGGTGAGCGATGTGGTGTGGAGGGTGGCTGTGGAGCCTTTGTGGCTCCTCTCCATCGGTATTCTGGGGCCCTTGTTCGGCATGCTCTCGGTCTTTGTGGGTATCATTGCCTCCTCGCGCATGAATGATCCGCGCGCCGCGCAGCAGTGGACGGCCCTTTTCCTGGTGCCGCTGATCGGCATTGGCATGGGCATGATGTTCGGCGTGATCGTGCTGAACCCGCTGACTTTTGCTCTGGGCATCCTGGGTGTGGGGCTGCTGGACGCTACAACACTCTACATCGCAGTACGGCTGTTCCAGCGGGAGACGATCCTCACCCGTTGGAAATAGGCTCATCCCATGATTGACATAGATCCCTGGCTCTGCTATAGTCACTGCGGTGTTCTTCTCCGAGGAGTGTGACCCCATGGCAATGATCCGAGTGGTCCTGGCCGATGACCATGCCATCGTGCGCAAGGGTATCCATGACTTTTTGCAGGCTGCCGGGGATATCCAGGTCGTGGCGGAGGCAGCCGATGGTGAGGAGGCGCTGGCCAGGGTCGCCCAATATCAGCCGGATGTGCTGGTGCTCGACATCCGGATGCCCAAGGTCTCTGGGGTCGAGGTGGCGCGGCGGGTGGCGGCCGAGTTCCCCCAGGTGCGCATCCTGGTGTTGACGGCCTATGATGATGATCCTTATGTCTTTGCCTTGCTCAAATCGGGAGCGACGGGCTATATCCTCAAGACGGCGGATTCCGACGAACTGGTGCGCGCTGTGCGCACGGTGGCCGGCGGCCGTTCAGCCCTGGCGCCAGAGGTAGCGCAAAAGGTGGTGGGTCAGATCGCCGGCGTTACCCGTAGCGCCGACGATGAGGTCGTGCAGACCCTCACCGACCGCGAGCTGAACACTTTGCGCCTGGCGGCTAAGGGGTTGACCAACCGGGCGATCGGCCTGGAAATGGGCATCAGTGACCGTACGGTGCAGGGCCACCTGGCGAACATTTACACCAAGCTGCACGTCAGCACGCGCACCGAAGCGGTGCTCAAGGCGATCAGACTGGGATGGCTGGTAATCGACGAAAAATCGGCGCCGTGATCTCCCTGAACAGCGCTGGGAGCGCCCCTGGGGGCCTGTGGCAGCGCGCCGGAAGGCATCTGCGCAGCCTGCGGGCCCTGGTTCTGCTTTGGATCCTCCTGCCCATCGTGATTTTCCTGCTCGGGCTCTCCCTCACCGATATTTACGGCCATCAGCAGACGTTGCGCGCCATGATCGAGGATCGCGATGGCGCCCTGGCCCACACAGCCGCTGACCGCATTGCCGATGACCTGCAGCATCGCACCCATTTGCTCAAGGCGCTGGCCGATAACTCTGCCTTCCGTCAGGCGGCGCCGGAGGTGCAGGCTCAGATGCTGCTGCCTCTGGAGGCCGATTTCCCCTCCGGTGTGGTGATCCTCGACGCCGATGGGCTGGTCTCCGCTGTCAGCCATGGGGCCGAGGCTTGGGAGCACAATCCGTTCGTCGCCCGGCTGGCCAGCGATGCCGTCCGCCAGGGGGCGCCGGCCTATCGGGCCACGCCGGGGGATGGCCTGGCTGCGCTGAGCCTGGCGATCGCCGTGGCCTGGCCCGACGGCACCGGCGCCCTGGTCGGCGTGGTGCCACTGAACGATGCCGCCATTGCCGCGGCTGTGCGCGGGCTGCAGGTTACGCCGCAGACGCAAGCCTGGCTGTACGATGGGCAGGGCCAGATGATCCTGCGGGCGAATGACGGCGCAGATGTGCCTCTCACGCCCCCCCCCGCCAGCGAAGGCATGGTCATCCTCTCTCTGCCCGTGCCCAACACCCAGTGGCGTGTGATCATGGCTGAGCCCTGGCACCGCATGGTGCCGTTGGTGCTGCGTTACGCGCAGGCCACGGTGCTCATTGCCGCTGCAGCCGTGCTGATCTCACTCCTGGCCATCTATTTCGGCCTGCGCTACATCACCTATCCTTTGCAGCAACTGGGCCAGCAGGCGCGACGGATGGCCTGGGGCGAGTTTGCGGCCGTGCAGGATTCGGTCGGCGGCGTGGAAGAGATCGCCGATCTGCAGGATGCCCTGCGCCAGATGGCCTCGCAGGTGCGCGGCTACCAGGCTGCCATGCACAACTATGTGGCGGCCGTGACCCAGGCGCAGGAGGATGAGCGCCTGCGCCTGGCCCGTGAGCTGCACGATGACACGGTGCAGTCGCTGATTGCCCTCGGGCAGCGGCTCGAGCGGGCGGAGAAAGCCATTGCCCAGAACCCCAATAGCTGCGCCGAGCACCTCGAGGGCCTGCGGCGCGCAACACGCACGATGGTGCAGGACGTGCGCCGCCTGATTGGTGATCTGCGCCCTATCTACCTGGACGATCTGGGGCTGGTGACGGCTTTGGAGATGCTGGCGGCCGCGTCCCCGGCCGGCCACAGGCCCACGCTCACCGTCCGAGGGGCGGTGCGCCGGCTTGCTCCTGACCTGGAATTATCCCTCTACCGTATCGTGCAATCGGCGCTCAAAAACGCCGAGCAGCATGCCCATGCCGCCCACGTGTCGGTCGAGCTCTCTTTCGACGATCAGGCCGTGCATGTCATCGTGCAGGACGACGGTGTGGGCTTTGATGTGCCTGATTCGCCCGATGAGCTGGCGCGCCAGGGCCATTTTGGCCTGCTGGGCATGCGTGAGCGCGCCATGCTCTTTGGCGGTTCGCTGATGCTCACCTCCCGCCCTGGCCACGGCACCCGGGTGGAGGCTACCCTCCCCAGCCCCGCCTGACGGCGCCCGCCTGCATGGCCTGGCGCACGCCATCTGGCTTGCCATGTGCACGCCATCTGCTCACCACACCAGCCGTATGGCTTGCCAGGTACGCGCCATTTGACTGCCTCACACGCCGAATGGCCTGCCGATAAACAAGCCAAAAACACTCCTCTTACACCGCTATATGGCCCTCTTGCGCGAGCCCCTTTTGTGCTATATTTCACATGCGGCGAGTGAGGGGCGGCGCGCTTTTGAGCTGCGCTGCCCAAGATGCGGAGCACCGTCATCAACAAGATGGCTGGGTGCCGCTTTGGCGGATATGAAAGGAGCACTTGTCATGAAGTTTCTGCGCGATGCCTGGGAAAGCAAATCCTCAGCACTGTGGTTGGCCCTGATGCGTATCGCTATCGGCTACATCTTTATCGAATCGGGCTATGGCAAGCTCACAACCCCTGGAGGGTTTGCGAGCCATATGGGTGGCACCTTGACGAGCTTTGCGTCCAAAAACCCCTATCCCTGGATGGTGAATTTGCTCCACACAGTCGCCATCCCCAATGCCGCCTTTTTCGGTGTGCTCATCCCGTGGGGCGAGCTCCTGGCCGGCCTCTCGCTGTTCTTCGGCGTGCTGAGCCCGATCGGCCTTCTGGGCGCCCTGGCGCTTAACCTGACCTTCTACTTTGCCGCCGGTTGGACGGGGGCCAGCACTGCCACGGCCAACGAGGTCATGGCTATTGCTGAAGTCATTATGCTGTTCGGCATGGCCGGCAGGGTCCTGAGTGTGGACCAGTTGCTGGGTGGGCTCTACGCCCGGGTGCTGCCCTGGAAGCGGCAAGCGGCCATGAAGGGAAACCTGACGCCCAAACGAGCCCCAACGGCATAGGATCAAATAACCACCAGAACCGGCCAAGCATCGAACCAATCATTTCGTGAGCCCTCACCATGCCAGCAGGTTGAGGGCTCACGGGCATTTTCACAAGTGATGCCCCGACCTACCGCATGGCATAGTTGTTGCTCAATAATGATAGTCTGGGCGCTGGGCCAAAGGGCTTTGCGTGCCAGACCCCGGGATTACGAATGTGAGCAAAGGCCTCGCCCGCCTTTGCCATGCGGAAGGAGAACAACATGGGGAAGAAGATGGTAGCCGCGCTGCTGGTAGCCCTTTTGGTTGTGGCGCTGGCAGCAGCCTGTGCCCCTGCCGCGACCCCGACCCCGAGCGTTCCAACGTCGGCGCCGACGACAGCCGTAGAAACCGCGACCCCCGCTGCCGGCGCGACACTGGGCGCCACGAGCACAATCAGTGGTGCGGCGACTGATACGCCATTTGCAGCCGAGACGCCTACGCCGTAGGGACAGGCTTTTTCCTTTGGCTGGGCGCCCGCTTCTCACAACTGATCTCCGGACTTTCGGGCATCTATCTGGGGCCAGGGCCACAATGGTTCTGGCCCCTTCTGCCGTCAGCGATAGGCTTGCAGACTTGACGCGGGAGCAGTTATGCCTGGAGCACCCCAGCACTGAGCTGCACCCGCTTGCCTCTCATTTCTTGACACGAGCCTGCCCCGTCCCTATAATCCATGGTGCAATGGAACCATTCAGGGTTCCTTTGGCGTCTATGGTTGGAGGTTTTATGCCAGTTCGGCCCATCTTGACCACCGATTCCCCGGTCCTGCGGCAAAAGGCCAGGCGCATCAAAAAGTTCGATGCGGCGCTGCGGAACCTGGTGGATGATATGTTTGAAACGCTGACGGATGCGCATGGCGTGGGGTTGGCGGCGCCGCAGGTAGGGCTCTCTGTGCGCCTCTGCGTCATTGAGATTCCGGCTGATGAGGAAGAGAACACGCGGGCTCGCCGCATTGTGCTCGTCAACCCTGAGATTGTAAAGAGCCTGGGCGAACAAACCGACGATGAGGGCTGCCTTTCATTGCCAGGGTATGTTGGTGAGGTGACCCGTGCTGCCGTGGTCACGGTGAAGGGGTTCAACGCTGAGGGCAAGCCTATCCGCATCAAAGGAGAGGGCTTGTTGGCGCGCGCCCTGCAGCACGAGATCGATCATCTCGACGGTATTCTGTTTGTCGATCGTCTGGCAAGTCTGGATAAACTGCGGCGTGTGGGAGAGGGCGCGGAGGAAGGCGCGGCAGGCTAGTTTCTGCACTGCCGCAATGGCCCTTCCGCCCCCGCCCCGCGCTGCAGGACGGGGGCTTTCGTTCACGGCCGAGCCGGGGCGCCCGGCAGCCTGTACGGCCTTGCGACGGGGCAGCGGGGTGATGATTGGCCCGCTGCCGCCGTGCCGGTTAAGGAGAGACAGCGATGCGCGCCATACGTTGGATATCTGCAGGGCTGCTGCTGTTGCTCGTAACGGCCTGCGCGCCACAGGTGCCGGGGTCTGCGCCCCTGGTGATCACTCCGGCTGCTACAGCGACTGCCACAGTACAGGTCAAACCCACCCTGCCCCCGACGGCCTCGCCCACAGCCACCCTGGTTCCGTCGCCCCAGCCCACGGCTACCCCGGCCCCCACGCAGGGCGCCACAGCAACGCTGCTGACCGTTGGCGGGCAACCCGTCAAGTTTCTGGCTATTGCCCCCGATGGCTTACTGCGCTATAGTGTGCTGGCAGACGGCATTGCCCGCTCGGAAGATGGCGGCCGCACCTGGCAACGGGTGAGCGACCAGGTCTTGCGCGGGCCGCTGCTCATCTCGCAGCGCGACCCTCATACCCTCCTGGCCGGCGCGCCCCTTTCCTGCTATCGGGGCGACGGAGACCTTCTGCTCCGCCGGTCCACCGATGGCGGCGCCACCTGGCAGCGGGTCGAAAATGGAGACGGCATCCAGCCGGTCGCTACGGATGCGGGCGATAGCCAGATCATCTACGGTATTTCCTGCGCGGGCCTTTACGTCAGCCGAGATGGCGGCCAGACCTGGCAGGCGACGGCCTCCAGTCAAGGCCTGGTCATTAGCGCCATCATCCCTGCGGGCAATGGCCGCCCATTGTTGCTTGGCGTGCTCACCAGCGAGGGCGGTACCAGCCACCTGGTGTGGTTCGATGAACAGGGCCGTGTGAGTCAGGACCTGGCGCAGGGGCTGAGCTTCTGGGGCACCGGCGCCCTGGCCACAACGGAGGAGAATCTCTACGTGGCCACTTCGACCGGCGTCTGGCGCTCGGCCGATGGAGCCCATTGGGTGCTCTACACGGATGGCCTGGGGGATGTCACCCTCAAGAGCGACCCGTTACAGGAGCCCGTACCCCAGGAAGCATTCGATCGCGGCTTTGGCCTGTTCTCCCTCGCGGTTGACCCTAACAGCCAGGGCCAGCGCCTGGTGCTGGGCACGATACGAGGCCTCTACATCTCGAACGATGGAGGGGAGCATTGGCAGCCGGCGCCTGAAGCGGGCGCCCTGGCCCAGCTGCGCATTAACGCCCTGGCGTGGGACCCGCAGGAAAAGGGGGTGCTGTACGCGACCACGCCACAGGGGGTGTGGAGGGTCGTAATGCGTAATTCGTAATGCGTAAGGTCGCCATGGCGTGTCACTCGCCACTCTGCGTTGTGCCCGCCTACAGCGAGACTGTATGGAGCAGCGGGCGCTGCACCGTGACGCCCTTACGGATCACGCATTACGAATCACTTTTTTCCGTTGCCTGTCTATGGTATAATATCAGTCATACGGCTTTATGAGTGCAAAACTCGGCCGGGGAGGTAGAGAATATGTCTGGACACTCCAAGTGGTCCACCATTAAGCGCAAGAAAGGCGCAGCCGACGCCAAGCGAGGCCAGTTGTTCACCAAGTTGGGCCGTGAACTATCCATTGCGGCTCGAGAGGGTGGCGCTGATCCCGAATCCAATTTCCGGCTTCGCTTGGTGGTCGACAAGGCTCGTGCAGCCAACATGCCCAAAGAGAATATCGAGCGCGCGATCCAGCGCGGCGCCGGCACCGGCAAGGATGGTGTGCAACTCGAATCGATCCTCTACGAGGGCTACGGGCCGGGCGGCACGGCTGTCATGGTCGAGGTGCTGACCGATAACAAGAATCGTACCGTCGCCGATGTGCGCCGTATATTCACCCGCAGCGGCGGCAACTTGGGCGAAACAGGGTGCGTGGGTTGGATGTTCGAGCGTAAGGGCTCGCTGACCCTCAACCCGGGAGATGAGGACCCCGAAGCCGTCGCTTTGGCGGCGATTGATGCAGGCGCCGAAGACGTCAAGGTTGATGGCGATACGGTCGAGGTCTACGCTACTGTGGAAGACTTCCAGCGGGTGCGAGAGGCCCTGGCCAAGGATTATACCATCGAGGATGCTGAGATCACCTGGATCCCCAAGACCCTCTTCCAGCCGGATATCAAGACGACTGTGCAGAACATGCGCATGATCGAGGCTCTGGAGGAATTGGACGACATCCAGGCCGTGCACACCAACCTCGATATCACCGAGGCTGCACTGTCTGAATTCGAAGCAGCATAATCACATGTTAGTGCTGGGGATCGATCCAGGCGTGGCTATCACCGGCTATGGCCTGCTGGAAGGGTCATCCGAGGAGGCCCGCCTGGTCGCCAGCGGCGTGATCACGACCGACTCTACCTTCTCGCTTTCTCAACGCCTGCTCATGCTCCACAACGAGTTGGCGCAGCTTGTTGCACTTTACCAACCTCAGGTAGCGGCGGCAGAAGAGTTGTTCTTTGCCCGCAATGCGCGTACGGCCCTGATGGTTGGCCATGGACGCGGGGCAGCCCTGTTGACGCTGGCCGAGGCTGGGTTGGTTGTATATGAGTATACGCCGATGCAGGTCAAGCAGGCAGTGGTAGGCTATGGCCGGGCCGCCAAGGGGCAGGTGCAGGAGATGTTACGCCTCTTGCTCCATTTGGATGCCGTGCTCGAGCCCGATGATGCCGCCGATGCCGTTGCGGTAGCGCTCTGCCATTTGCACTCTGCGCGCCTGAACGACCTGCTGGCTGGATCGAAGGACGCGGGATGATAGCCCGTCTGCACGGCAGAGTGGTTTCACTGCAGCAGGATGCGCTTATTGTCGACGTCGGTGGGGTCGGCTACCGGGTGCGTGTGGCGCGCACTTTGCTGGAAGAGATCAGCGCTCCCGGCGAGATGATCACCCTGCATACGCATCTGCATGTGCGCGAAAACGAGCTGGCCCTCTATGGCTGTGCGACGGAGGACCAGCTTGTCCTTTTCGAGACTCTGTTGGGTGTCTCTGGGATCGGGCCCCGCTCGGCGTTGAACATCATTTCGGCCGTGGCCCCTGAAACGTTGCGTGATGCCATTGCCCGCGGTGATGCCCTCACCCTGACTCATATCCCTGGGATCGGTAAGCGGACCGCAGAGCGGTTGATCACCGAATTGAAGGACAAGCTCGGACCAACTGAGGGGGCTCCTCTGGCAGCCATCAGCGCTGGCGACGCCGAAGTCATTGCCGCCCTCACGACCCTTGGCTACAGTGTGGCTGAGGCCCAACAGGCCCTGAGCAGCCTGCCGCCTGCGGCCACTATGCCTCTGGAAGAGCGAGTCCGCCTGGCGCTGCGCAGTTTTGCGAGGGAGTAGAATGCAGCCTCTGGACTTGTTGCTGGGACTCTTGATCGCCTGGTTTGGGTTCATGGGTATGCGGGCAGGGCTGCTCCACGAATCCGCCACCCTGGTGGGCTTTGGCCTGGGACTGCTGGCCGGTGGGCGTTTCTATGAGAAACTGGCGCCAGCGCTGGCGCCCTGGCTTGGCTCGCGTACTCTGTCTAGCCTGGGGGCCTTTTTGCTCATCCTGCTGGTCACCTGGGTCATTGTTGTCTTTTTGGGCATTATGCTGCGCGACTTTATGCGCGGCATCCACCTGGGTTGGCTCGACTATTTGGGAGGGCTGGCCTTTGGCCTGGTGAAGGGCCTCTTTCTGGCCGAGATCCTCGTGCTGGTGCTGATGGCCATACCCACAAACAGCCTGCATGAAACCGTCATGCGTTCCATCATCGGCGGCCGGCTCGCCCGCCTGGGTCCCGACATTATTGCCCTCGTGCCGCCGGTGCTGCGTTACTGGAAGCCGTTCTGATAAGGAGAGTCCCATGGGATTCCTGAACAAACTGACCAGAGCCCTCTTTGGGGGCTCGGGTGGGTCGGGCGGAGGGGGCGCCTACTATTACTATGTGCGCTGCCGCCGCTGCGGCGAGATCATCAAAGGGCGGGTCAACCTGGCCAACGATCTGAGCGCCGAATACGACGGCGACAACACCTCAGGCTATGTCTACCGCAAATCGCTCATCGGCAGCGGCAGCAACCGCTGTTTCCAGGCCATCGAGGTCGAGCTCTCCTTCGACCCTCAGCGCAAGATCCTTGCCCGGGAGATCAAAGGGGGGGACTTTGTGACGGAGGAAGAGTACGAGGCGGCGAATAAGGCGTAAAACGTGAAACGTAAGACGTAAGACGTGAAACGTGAAACGTAAGGTCGCCGTTGTGGAGCGCTTGCTGCTTCGAGCACGCTCCGTGAAGGCGAGCGTCGGGCCAAGCAGCCCGATCTTGTCATGGCATCCTTACGTTTCACGTTTGACGTTTTCCCGCTCCACCACGAATTGCTCGATCCACTGCACTGCATCCGGCACCGCTGCAGCAGTTCTGGGCGAGAGCTCATCGCCGAAATCAAAATCGTGCCCGTGCACCGAAACCAGCACCCCTTCCGGCGCATGACCATAGAGTTGCCGGGCCAGGGCCAGCAGGGTGGCCGGCTCCATGTGGTGCGAAATGGCGCCCATCTGGTATGCCGGCTCAACCCGCTCCCACTGAACAGGCTCTGTAGCTGCAGGCAATGAGGCGTCGACAAAGAACACCAGGTCGTATTGCGCCAGGGTCGCCGCCAACTCTGGCGTCAGCTGCTGCAAAAACAGGCTATCGCGCGCGCTCCCCAGGTCCTCCCACCCGTCAGTCAGCGGGGTCAGGGCAGGCTGCCCCCAGTGCAGGCGCAAAGCATTCACCACCGCCAGCCCCACCCCGTCGTCACGCCGGCTGGCGTTGCCGTAACCGATGACAAGTGTGCGCATGCGTTACTCCATAATATACAATGCGTGAAGGTCGTTATGACTCGTAATGAGTAAGGTCGCCATGGCGGAGTTCCTGGCGCTCTCCAGAGTATTCG
Source organism: Anaerolineae bacterium (assembly GCA_034436375.1). GTDB lineage: Bacteria > Chloroflexota > Anaerolineae > SpSt-313 > SpSt-313 > DAOTVS01. The sequence goes on from DAOTVS010000052.1 coordinate 13,304, forward strand.
CCCTGGCGATATCTGCGCAAAGCATCGAACACACCAGGGTAGCTCCTTGCTCATCACGGTTTACCTATTACGGTTTACTTTTTACGGTTTACTTTTTACGAGTCATTATCTCCGTACATCTGCCCCGGGCCCAGGTATTCGGGGAACCGCTCCCGCAGCGCCTCGCGCGCTGAATAACACAGGTGACAGGCATCGCCATAGCCCGCGCGGTGCGGCAAGCCATAGCGGCGCACCAGCTCCGCCGGGCCGCCGCTGAGCAGCGGGCCGACCACCGGGTGTTCCGTGGGGCGATAGGCCGCCACCAAGGCATCCAGTGTCATATCCTGCAAGCGGCCCATAGTCAGGCCCTGGCAGAGGTGAACGTAACCCTCGGCATCGATATGGATGCGAGCGGGATTGGCCAGGTCCTCATAGGGGCAGCGTGCGAACGACTCCCAGGAAAGCTCCCCCACCCGTCCGCTCAGCCGCCGGGCTGCACGGCCCCGCAAGCGCACATTGCCCTCCGTCGCCGGCTGCGCGCCACCCGGCAGCTGTGGGGGCAGCTCCTTGTGCAGGACCAGTTGCGGCACCCCCAGCTCTTTGGCCGCCGCCAGTGCGTGCGCCACCTGAGGGCTGGGCAGGCTGCCGTGGAAGCAGTCCTCACTCAGGGTCAAATCGCTGATGCCCAACGTCGCCAGCGGCTCCAGCCACAGCCTGGCATCCTCCACCGTCGTCGCCCAATAGGCGTTCGTCACCACGCCAAACTGCAATCCACGGGCCACTGCAGCGCGGGCGCCTGCCACCAACAGCGGAAAGGCCAGGAAAGGCTCGCCTCCCTCAAAATAGATCGAGCGCACCGAGCCCATGCGCACGCCCGCCTCGATGAGGTCCAGGACCTGGGCCATGGTCATTGTAGTTGACGCGCGCGGGCTGCCCCACACGAAACAATGATCGCAGGCGTAGGTGCAGCGGTAGGTCAGCAGCAAGTGGAGGGAATCGATGGGCATGGGCACCCCCAGACTCGTAATCAGTAACGAGTAATGCGTAAGGCTGCCATGGCGCCGCGGGTACTGCTCTACCGACCGCCTGTTCGGGGCGGGCTAACGTTGAGCGGCGGGGGCTCTGCAATAGCAACCTTACGGATTACGTATTACTCGTTACGCGCGATACCGCCCGCGGAGGTCATTCACCCGAATGCGGGCCAGGTCGCGCAAGCCGTGGAGGGAATCGCGCCAGAAGGAGACGCGACGGGTGCAGGCATAGTCCCAGGTCACGGGCACCTCTTTGATGCGGTAGCCCAGCTTGCGCGCCACAAAGAGCGTTTCTACATCAAAGCCGGCGGCCACTACGGGGCCGCGCACCTCATGGCCCTCTGTGGGGGAATAGAGGTGCATATGACGGAAAATGTCCTGCGCCGCCTGGGTACGGAAGGCCTTGAACCCGCATTGGGTATCGGTAACATCGGGCAGGTTCACAAGCAGGCCGCGCAGCAGGATCATGCCCCGCGACATCAAAGTGCGCCACCAGGGCGCCCCCCGGCGCACGATGCCACGCGAACCGAATACCACATCAAAACCCCGGTCGAACCAGGGTAAGAGCTGGCCCAACTCGCTGATGGGGGTCGCCTGATCCATATCGGTAAAGAGCACCAGGCTCCCCTGCGAGGCCAGAACGCCGCTGATGACCGTCTGCGCTTTGCCGCGGTGTGGGTTACGCAGCAGGCGGAAATGGGCATGTTCCGCCGCAAAGGATTCGGCCAGGGCGGCGGTCGCATCCTCACTGCCGTCGTCCACGATGAGCGCTTCATAGGTATAGGGTTGTTGCTCCAGGTAGGCGGCGACCTTGTTCAGCGCCCCTGCCCGCAGATTGGTCTGTTCGTTGTAGGCTGGGATGACGACCGAGAGGAAGGGTCCCATCACATTCGTCCCACGCATTACGCATTTTGATCTCTCGGGCCCTCATTGCCGGCTCGAGGCGTACAGCAGAAACGATTATACCACTCCGGGCAGGCCTTGCCAATAGAGAAGTGTTCGGGGTATAGAGTGGGGTAAGCGTCTGCCTTGCCGCCCTGCAGGGCGGCAAGGCAGACGCTCAGATTGGCGGGGATCATGCGTCGTGGTTGTAGACTTCCCAGCCCAGGTACTTGCTCAAAGCCTCGTCCACTGCCGCCGAAACCTGCGACGGGTTGATGGCCACGTGATGCTCAAAGCCCATCTCGCAGATGTACTGGAGCAGGTTTTGCAGCTCGGGGATGTGTGCAACGGCGACGCCGCCAAAGGTGGAGAGCGGGTCGGCGGTCAGCTCGCCCTGTCCCACATAGGCCGTGATCTCACCGCGCAGATCGTCGGTCGAAACGCGGCAGTAGCTAAAGGGCGTGGCCTGCACGCGCCCGACGACGGTGCCGTAGGTGTTTTCGCGGCCCACCGTGCCGGCAATGATAGCCTGGTAATCCATCTCAAAGCCGGGGGCAAAGAGGCCCTTGGGCAGGTTGGAGCAGTGGAAGAGCACGCACTTGTCGGGGTCCTCGCCATAGTTGTTGTTCCAGTCAACCAGGGCGCTGGGTTTACCCGAGGCCAATTGCAGGGCATACATACCGATCACGCCGCCCGCATCGGTCTCGCAGGCGGAGGGCATGAGCCCGTTGGAGAGCATGCTCATGATCGTACAGGGCACTACACCAAAGAACTCTTCCATAGACGTCCAGCACTGCACGACGGTGGCCGATAGGCGATTGGCCGCCATCCACTCGTCCATGACCACGCCAAACTTGGCCATCTTGAGCAGGGCCGCAGCAGGGACGTTCCGGGTCGGGACATAGTTGACGATCTCATCGCGCTTGGCGCTCACGCGAGCGTCGCTATCGCCGAGGCGTGCGATGCGGCCAAAAGCCTCGGAGAGGTCGAGTGGTTCGATGGTGATGCCCGAATACTCCAGCAGCTTTTCGCTAAAGCGCACGGTGTTAAAAGCCGCCGGGCGCGCGCCGAGCATGCCGATGCGCACATTGCGCAGGCCCCGGACAATGCGGCAGACGGCGGCAAAGCGGCGCAGGTCCCGGCGGAAGCTCTCTGAGGAGGGCGACACGGTGTGCAGCGAAGTCAGGCTGTAGGGAATACCGTACTGGGTCAGATTGTTGCAGGTCGACATCTTGCCGCAGAAGGAGTCGCGCCGGTCGGCGATGGTCATCTTGTTCAGGTCATCGGGAAAGGCGTGCACCAGCACGGGCACGTCCAGGTCGGCAAGGCGCAGGCAATCGGCAATGGCGCGCTCCTCGCCAAAGTTGGGCAGGGTCACCAGCACACCGTCGATCTCATCCCGATGTTGCTTGAACAGATCGGCCAGCTTGTGGGCTTCTTCCAGGGTGACGATGCTGCCGTAAGGGGTCTCTTCGGGACCGATGGCGATGACGTCAATGCCCTCTTCGGCCAGGACCTTCAATACTTCCGCTCGCCCACTCTCACAGAGGTGCTTGGGGAAAAAGCCGCGGTTGCCGACAATCAGGCCGAGCGTGGTCTTCATGTTTCTCTTCCTCCCATTGGTAGACAGGGGCCACCGTGCCGGCAGCCCTCTCATATGGCTCGGCCTCATTGTAATGCAATTTCCCGAATTACGCTACACCCCGCATCACGCTCGCTCCGGCGTAGCTTCAGATGCGCGCGGTCGCCGTCCGCCAGGCCGACTCTCCATAGGCGCCGAAGCTCATCTGCACCGGCGCCGTGCCCGCTGTGCCTCCTATCGTGCCCAGCCAGGGATCAAAGGGGCGCTCGTGGATGGCCAGGGGGCGGCCCAGGTGCTCGCAGACCAGACGCTCGGCCTCCGCCAGCAGTTGCGGCATGTTCAGCGGCCGGCGGGCTGCTGTGGGCTTGGCTTTGTGACGCCTGCCCTGCTCCCGCTCGTGCTGCTGCCACTTGGCATCGACCTGGAAGGACTGGGCCATACCCTCCAAGGCGGGCTGCCATTCGGCAAACCGGTCCAGGGGCGCCCGGTAGGAGTAGGGGACCCGGGCCACCCACAGGGGTACGCCCCGGCTGAGGGCAGATGGCAGGCGCATCGTCGTGACCCGGCTGACCTGGCACAGGGTTATACCGTCAACCTCAAAGCTCAGCTCCACATCGGCGCAACTGGGCTGCCCTTGCAGCGCCTCCTCGGGGCTGATCCCTTCCGAGGCCGCTTCCGCTACGACTGTAAGCGGGATGATATCGGGCCGGAGCGTTACGCCGGTGATGCGAGCTTTGGGCGCTTCCAGGCGCAGGGCAGGCAACACGTGCTGCTCGGCATAGCGGGCGGCATCCACAAAGCGGCCCTGCCCGGCGACGCCCCGGATCAGGTTGCCCAGCACGCCGCTCAAAAAACCCGGCTCGATATACAGCTTGGCTTCCGAATTGGCCAGGGCCCCCGTCCAGGGGTCGGCCCAGGTGCGAAAGTTGATAGTGGGTTCCTGGCCTCTGGATCGGTGGACCCCGCCGGCGACGTGCCAGCCGCGGGCCACCAGGGCCGTGGCCGCGCCCTCCGAGGGCTCGCGCCAGGTGCGATGGCTCAGCACAGGCAGAGGCTGGAAGCTTCCCAGTGCGCTCACGGCTATGCGGCTGTCGTTATCATAGGTCAGGGCAGGGGCCAGAAAGCCGCTGATCAGGCCGCCTGCGGATCGCATCTGGAGCACAAAGACGCCAATCGCTTCCTGCCCGGGGCTGGTGCGGGCGTAGGCTGTGCACACGCGTGGGCCCCCTGCCTCATCGGGCTCCGCCTGTACCTCAGCCTTGGGGTCAAAGCGCATGAGCCAGGCCAGCAGATCGTGCTCCAGATCGTCGAGGGTGGTCGCGCCCAACCGTGGCTGGATGACGATGGCGCGCTGACCCGCTGGATCATGCAGAAAGAGCCCAGGCCCACTGCTGCGGACCTGCCACCTCTCTGGCACACGGATTTGCACGCCGCGCCAGGTATCGCGGTACTCGTTGGCATTCTCCATAATCTTCTTGGACCTCCTCGCGTGTTACCGGGTATATGAGCAAGAAGTGCGCCATTAACACTGCAATCCCTGCTCCTTTGACAGAATGTATGCTTTGCCTACTATCTGAAGCGCCGATTTCCATGCTGAAATCGATTGACAAAAACTCGCCGGTTGTCTTGCCGGGTATTGGGCTTCGCAACCGCCCGGCTTTGGGCCTTTGGGGTGTAGGGTGGGTGTTGCTGCCTGTATTGCTGCTCCGCGGAGCAGCAATACAGGCAGCAACACCCACCCTACACCCCCATAAGGAGGCTGCCGGTTAGCCGCGTAGCAGGTGACCCGGCGTCCGTCCTTGCGAAACCGGGCCGGGCTTTTTGCCAGAGGAAAGAATAGATGGAGGCAGTGAGTGTCGATACCCCACGATGGTGCACTGGCCCGACCGAGCCCCTGGGCCAGCCCCTTTGTTGAGGTCCTGCAGCAACTGGGGACTGATGCCGCACAGGGGCTGTCGCCGGCAGAGGCCAGCCGGCGCCTGGAGCGCTACGGCCCCAACCACCTGCAGGCGGAGCGCCTGGTCACCTTCTGGTCGGTGGCGCGGGAAGAGGTCACCGAGCCGATGATTTTGTTGTTGCTGGCGGTTGGCGTGCTCTATGGCCTGTGGGGCGAGTGGCGCGATGCGCTGGCCATTTTCGTAATCATTGCCGGCATTGTCACCATTGAGGTCTTTAACGAATACCGCGCCAAGGCGGCCATCGCTGCGCTGCGGCACCTGGCGGCGCCTGCTGCTTCTGTGGTGCGGGCGGGCCAGCGCGAGAGCATCGCTGTGACGGCGGTGGTGCCGGGTGACCTGGTGTTGCTGGGGCCGGGCGAGCGGGTGCCGGCCGACGTGCGCCTGGTGGAGGCCCTGGGCCTGCGCATCGACGAATCGGGGCTCACGGGGGAATCGGCCCCCGCCGACAAGGGCGTTGACCCCCTGCCCGCCGACACGCCCCTGGCCGACCGGCGCAACATGGCCTATGCTGGCAGCGTGGTCACGGCAGGCCGCGGGCAAGGAGTCGTGATAGCGACCGGCATGGATACCGAGCTTGGCCGCATTGCCGGCCTGGTCAGCGCGGCCCGTGAGCCCCGCACGCCTCTGCAGCTTGCCATGCGTCAGCTGGCCGGGTGGCTGCTGTGGCTGGCCCTGGGGTTCAGCGTGCTCGTGCCCGCCCTCGGGCTCCTCTCTGGCCAGGACCTGCGCACCATGGTGCTGACGGGCCTCACCCTGGCCTTTGCCACCATTCCGGAAGAGTTGCCCATTCTGATCACCGTGGTGCTGGGTCTGGGGGCGCTGCGGCTGGCGCGCCGGCGGGCCGTCGTCAAGCGGCTGCGCGCCGCCGAGACCCTGGGCTCCATTTCCACCATCGCGACCGACAAGACCGGCACCATCACCGAGAATCGCATGGTGATGGTCGAGCTGTGGCCTGCGGGGAATGATGCGCCGGTCGCTTTGGCGCGGGCGGCCGGCGACCCGGGCGCGCGGCGGCTGCTGGAGCTGGGCGCACTGGCCAACGATGCCGCCCTCAGCACAGAGCAGGCTTTGCAGCCTGCCACCCCCCAACGCCCCGTCGAGCAGGCCCCCCGCCCCGCCCTGCGTTGGGCCGGCGACCCGACGGATGTGGCGCTGCTGACGGCGGCTGAGAACCTGGGGCTGGACCCTCTGCGCCTGCGCGCCGGGGGAGCGGTAGCCGAGATGACCTTCGACGACCGGCGCCGCACCATGTCGGTCGCCTACCGGCGGCGGGAGCACATCCTGGTGGCAGCCAAGGGCGCGCCCGAGGCCATTCTGGCGGGGGCAAAGCGCATCTGGGGGCCGCAGGGCGAGCAGATGCTCACGGCAGAGGCGCGCGCACAGGCACTGGCCGCCGCGGCGGAGATGGCCGCGCGGGGCCTGCGTGTGCTGGCCCTGGCCGGGGAGGAATTGCCCGTTGGGGACGGGGCCGGCCCGACCAGGGTGGAGCATCGGCTACCAGCCAGCCTTGATGCAGAGGCCGATGGCAACCTCAGCTTCGCCGGGCTGGTGGGCCTGCTGGACCCACCCCGGCCCGAGGCGACCGGCGCACTGGCCACCCTGCGCACCGCCGGCATCCGGGTGCTGATGCTGACCGGCGATCACCCGGCGACGGCGCGCGCCATTGCCGGGCAGGTCGGGATCGACGGCGGGGGCATCCTGACCGGGCCGGAGCTGGATGCGCTGGATGAGGCCGGGCTGCGCGCAGCCGTGGACAGGGTCTCTGTCTATGCCCGCATTGCCCCCGAGCACAAGCTGCGCCTTGTGCGCGCGCTAGCTGAGCGGGGCGAAATCGTGGCAGTGACGGGCGACGGGGTCAACGATGCCCCAGCCCTCAAGGAGGCGGCCATCGGCGTGGCTATGGGTGAGACGGGCACCGATGCCGCGCGCGAGGCGGCGGATATGGTACTGGCCGACGACAACCTGTCAACCATCGCCGTGGCCGTGCGCGAGGGGCGCAAGCTCTACGAAAACCTGCGCAAGGCGGTGCGCTATTACCTGGCCGTCAAAGTGGCCCTCGTCGCGACCTCGCTCGTAGCCGTGCTGTTGCGGTTACCCGTGCCCTTTGCGCCAGTGCAAATCATCGTGCTCGAGCTTTTCATGGACCTGAACGCCTCGGTTGCCTTTACCAGCGAACCGGCCGAGGGTGATGTGATGGCCCGCCCGCCGCGCAATCCCAAGCGCCCCTTTATGGATCGCAGCATGCAGCTCGGCATCCTGGCTGGGGGCGCCTCACTCGGCGCGGCCGTCCTCGGCGCCTACCTGTGGGCGCTGGGGCGCGGGGCCGCGACCGCCCATGCGCAGACCCTGGCCTTTGCCACCTGGATGGCCGGGCACGTGCTGCTGGCGCTGCAGATGCGCTCCGAGCGGCAGCCCCTCGTGCGGGCGGGGCTCTTCTCGAACCCGGCCATGATCTTTTGGGGGGTGGCAGCCGTGGGGCTGGCGTTGATCGCACCCTACGTACCCGTGCTCGGCCATGCGCTCAGGCTCACGCCGCTGAGGCCGGAAGAGTGGGCCGTAGCCGTGCTCCTGCCCCTGCTCGCCACCTCGTGGTGGGAGGCGCTCAAGCTCGTGCGGTGGCGGCGCCCGGCGACAGAGCAGCTTGAAGAGGTCGCTCGAGCCGCGTAACACGGCCCGACCCGCAAATCCGGGGCGGCCCGCGCGATCCAGCGCCAATAGGAATCCGCTGGGGTCGCCATCATAGTGGCGGCTTGGAGCAGCATAAGGCCGAGCTGCCCACGCCGCGGCGGCAGAACAAAAGAGGTCCATCCGGAGCGCATATATGTGCTCCGGATGGACCTCTTGGCCTCGGAATATCAGCCCGGTCGCCGGCCTACCAGCGGTCGTCGCGATCGTAACGATCGTGACGGTCGCGGCCCCGGTCATTGTTGCGGCCGCCGCGGCCCCGATCATTTCGGTCGCCAAAGCTCGAGGCCGAGCGGCGATCGAACCCGCCACCCGAGCCCGACCGCTGGGCCGAGTAGCAATCGGAGCAATAGACGGGCCGGCCGTCGCGCGGCTCAAAGGGCACCTGGGTCGGCTTGTGGCACTGGCTGCACGTCGCCGGGTACATCTTGCGCTCCTGGCGGGGCGCGCCTGCGCCGTCGCTGCTGCCCCCGCGGGCAGACTTGCGCGCACTGCGGCAGCTCGGGCAGCGCGTGGGCTCGTTGTTAAAGCCCTTCTGCGCATAGAATTCCTGCTCGCCGGCCGTAAAGGTAAACTCGGCGCCGCAGTCACGGCAGGTGATGATTTTGTCCTGCATGTTAGTTACACTGACTCCTGTTTTTTTCTCTGACTAGCTTTCTTACTGGTCTCTGTCCATCAGTGCAAGTAACAGCAGGCAGGTAAGGTTGACCTTGCGAGGCGCAGCGCCCAACCCGACCGCACATTCTAGCAAGCTGAGGATTCATCCCAGTTGACTGGCATTATACACCCGATATTCCGCCAATGCAAACTAATCAGGGGCATGGTGCAGTTCAGTTTGGGACGGGTCGCGCCCAATGATCACCCCGAGCGGGTCTGCCAACCTGTTGCAAAGGCGAACTCTGCACAGCGAGGGATCTTCTCTGCCTGAGCATGACAGAGGGTCCTGTGGTCCGCAGCCTCGCCTATCCTGGCGCCGGGCAGGCGCGGCCTCATGCGCCCACCCAGGTGGACGGCCAGGCGTATGCCTACGATAACGGCGGCGCCTACCTCATCGATGGCGGCATGGTGCCCGCGACCTTGTAGGGGCAGGATTCAGACCTGCCCCGGCGGTCTAGCGGAGGCGCTCGCCCTCTCGTGATACGTGCGCAACGCGCTGAGGGCGACGGCGGCCTGGCAGGGCAGCCGCCCCTTGCCGATGTTCCAGGTGAGGATGAGGTCCTTGCGGGCGCGGGTGATGCCGACGTAGAGCAAGCGCAGGCGCTCGGCGATGTAATCGTGGCGGGCAGCCAGCGAGGCCTCGCCCTCGGCATAGGGCTCGCCGCTGATGAGGGCGTCGAGCTGAGCCAGGATCTCGGCGGTGGGGTTGAACCCCTCGCGCATGTACCAGGGCTCGCCGCGGTAGGTGTCGTGCTCGCCGCCGGCGGGATAGTCGTAGTTGTTCACGGCCGTAAGGTAGACGCGGTCCCACTCCAGCCCCTTGGCTTTGTGCATGGTGGCGATCACGACCTCGCCCTGGTGCGCCGTGGGGTCAAAGGCGTTGTCATCCTCGCCGATGGCGTTGAACTTGCGCCGCGGGTTGGTGGCGATCTCGCGCAGCTCGTGCACCAGCTCGGGCAGGCGCCACTCGGGGTTGTCGTCGGCGTACCCGCGCAGGACGACGGCGAACTGGTGGGCCAGGGCGAGCTCAGCCGGGGCGCTGAAGAGGTCCTGGGCGACCGTCAGCACCAGCTGGTCCACCGGCAGCAGAGCGGCCCGCTGCCAGCGCTGGGCATCGGCGCGGAAGGCGGCCAGCGCCTGCCGGCTGGCGGGGTCAGCGGGGCCCTGCTGGAGGTAATCCTCCTCATGCGGCCAGAGGAAGGCCTGCGGCTCGCGGCAGCGGCCGATAAAGCGCGCCGCGAGCGACTCGCCTCCAGCGCGCTCATCGTGGGCGCGTTCCCAGGCAATGAAGGCACGTCGCAGGGCGTTGCGGTCCTCCGGCTGCGCCACCAGCGAGAGGACGTCGCTCAGGATCCCGGCCGCATCGCGGGTGGAGCTGGTAACATTGAGCAGCTCCACACAGGGCAGGCCCTTTTGTTGCAGGGCCGCAGAGAACTTGCCACCGCGGGCGTTATCGGGCACGAGGACGGCTACCGTCTCCTCCGGGTGCTCGGGCAGCCAGCGCGCCAGCGAGGTGACGATAGCGTCCACTTCCTTTTCGGGGCTGAGCGGAGAATCAAAGACAAAGATCTCGCAGCGGTCCGCGGGGTTGGGCTGCGGGTCATCGGGCGCCGTCGGGTGGATGTGCTGGCGGCGGAACGCGGCGCGCGCCGCGGGCAGGGGGTGCGCATCCACGGTCCAATCGACCAGGGCGTTGGCCAGCTCAATGATGCCCAGCGCCGAGCGGCCCGACTGGTCCAGCTCCACCGGCGTCACTTCAGGCCGCTCCAAAAAGCCGCGCAGCAGGGCCGGGTTGGCCGTGGTAAAAGTCTGGTAGACGGCCTGGTTGGGGTCGCCCACACGCACCCAGTTGCCGCCGGGGCCGGCCAGCATCTCCAGCAGGTCCTGCTGCAGGGCGCTGGAATCCTGGGCCTCATCCTCCAGGATAAAGGGCCAGCGACGGCGCAGGCGGGCGCAGTAATCGGGGTCCTGGCGCAGGGCGTCGATGGCATAGCCCACCAGGTCGGCGAAATCCACCGCGCCACGGTAGCTCAGGGAGCGCTGGTAATCGGCATAGACCTCGGTGGCCAGGCGAGCCAGGGCAAACTCGGGCCCGCAAAGGGAGAGGCGGCTGAGCAGCATCTCGGGGCGCTGGCGGCGGTCCTTGGCGCGGGCGACAAAGGCCCCCACCATCTCGCGGCAATCGTCGGGCCAGCGGTCGGTGCGCGCCCGCACCAGGCTGGGGCCTTCCAGACCCTCGCGCAGCAAGGCATCCAGGAAATCGGGGTGGGTGCGCAGCCAGGTCATGGTGGCATCGTCCAGCACCTGCCCGGCGGCGCGCTCGTCGATGATGGAGAAATCGTCGGCCAGCCCCACCAGGCCGGGGCGCTCGCGCACAATGTCGTGGGCCAGGCCGTGCAGCGTGCGCACGCGATAGCCCGAGTTGGGCGGCAAGCCTCGCTCCTTGAGCTCGCGGGCGATGCGCGCAGAAAAGTTCCCCACCGCCGAGTTGACCAGGGTGACAATGAGCACTTCCTGGTTCTCGTCAATGTGCCGGGCGACCAGGTCAGCGGCCAGGGCAGAGAGGGTCTGCGTCTTGCCGGAGCCGGGCACGGCGGCCACGCCCAGGTAGCCACCGCGCTCCTGGTACTTGAGCACCTGGCGCTGACCAGGGCGAGGCCTAAACATGGCCAGCCTCCGCTTCCATGCGGGCCACGCGGCGCAGCGTGCGGAATATGACCTGTTGCAGTGGGCCATGTTCCTCGAACCCGCGTTCATTATAGGTAGAGTCGGCCAGGTAGATGCGGCGCCGACAACGGCGGATGAGCCCCACCGCCAGGCGGTAGAGCATCTCGCGGTTGGCCAGGTCCTCGTCGGCGTCGGTCCAGGGCCTGCCCACAGGCCAGCGGCGGGTGAGGACGTAGGGGTGCGTCAGGGGCTGGTAGAGTCGCCGTCCCCAATTGCTGCTGGAGAGGTCGAGCCAGAACTGCACCTCGACCGGCCGGCTGCCCATGACAAAGGTGTAGGCCGGCGCCAGGAGCACCGCTTCGGGCTGCAACTCATCGGCCGGGGGCAGCACCTGTGCGGCGATGACCCCCTGCTCAACCAGGCTGATGAACGAGGCGGCGGGCGCCAGCTCGTCGCCATCCCCAACCGTCTGGCGGAAGCGGCGTGCCGATTCGATCAGGTGGGCGGCGGCAGCGGCCGAGTCGCGGTGGCGCGCAAAGATATATCCGGGCTGTGAGAGCACATCCTCGAACAGGCGCGCCCAGAAATGGTCCAGCGGCAGGGTCGGGCCTTCGGCATAGGCGGCCAGCCAGCGGCGCAGGACCTCGTAGCGGTTGCCCAGCAGGTAGCTCACTCGCATCTGCTCCTCGGGGCGCACGCGCTCAAAGCTCGTGAGCGCTACCCCGTCGCCCGTGGTGCGGTAGACGATGGCCGTCAGGTGCCAGGCGCGCACCAGGTCCATCTCGGCGATGGCGGCGACGAGGGCATGGGCCACATCCACCCGGCTGGGGGGCAGGTTCCAGGCCGGGTGCGCCAGGCGGGCCAGGGTCAGCAGGCAACGGGTGGCGGGCTCGTCGCGCAGGGCACGGGAGGGGCGCTGGGAATAGCTGGCGAGCCCCACAGGCAAAGCCTGCTTTGCCGCTTCGCGCTCCAGGGCGGTGATCAGGGCAAAGCGCAGGGCATCGCCCATAAAGGGAGCCAGCACGGCGATCTCACCGGCCGGCACGCCCTCCTGCGCCACCAGACGGACGATCTCTGAGGCTACCAACTTGATCGTCTCTGTCTGGAAATTCTCATGCAGCAACACAAGGGCCGGGCGCGGGTCTCCCGGGGGGTCGGCGGCGCTCAGGCCGAGGCTGCGAGAGAGGCCACTCGCCAGAGCGTTGAGGGGTGCAGGGGTGACCAGCGAGTCGCCCCAGCGCACGTGAGCGGCGCAGCGCTCGCGCAGGGCCAGGGCGCTCTGCGGGTCGGCGCCCAGGTAGGTGCGCAGGCCCCCGTCCTCGTCGTAGAGCAGCCAGGCCGAATCGAGCCCGGGGAGCCAGTCGGCCAGCAGGTCGTGGGTGAGGGGCACATCCTCTTCCAGGTTATCGGCCACCAGGTGCCGGTAGCGCTCACGCAGGGCCAGCGCAGCCTGGGGCAGCGAGAGTACATAACGGCTGAAAAGCTCGATCTGCAGAGAAAAGTCAAGCAGGTTGTGCGCCAGGCAAAAGCGGCGGAATTCCTCCGCGCAGGCCTGCACCTCGCGATAGACTGTGCGGCGCGCCGACTCGCCGCTCCAGGCGGCGCTCAGGCGCTCGCCGATCTCCGTATAGGGAAAGCGGGCGATGGCGGCCTTGTTGAGGTTATCCAGCACCTGGCTGATCAGGCGTTGGCGCGAGAGGGTGACATCGCCAAAAGCGCCGCGCTGCACATAGGGCGCGATCAGGCGGTCCATGTAATACTGAGCCGTCTCCAGGGTGAGAAAGAGGGGCGGTTCTTCCGGGTGAGCAAAGCCGGCTGGCCCGGCGATGAGTGGCCAGTAAAGCTCCACCGCACGCTGCGCCAGGCCGCCGATGGTCAACACATCCACCTGCGCGCCGGCCGGGGCCAGGGGCGAGCGCAGCACGTCGAGGTAGGGCCGGGCCAGCGTGCGTTGAGGCGCCAGCACCAGGATGGAGTCGGCCGGCACACCCTCGGCCAGCAGGCGTAACGTGTGGACCACACCAGCGGTCGTCTTGCCGCTGCCAGCAGGGCCGGATAGGAAAAGAGTGGACGCCGAGGCCGGCGCTGAGACAAGCGCCTGCACCCGGTCCGCCAGCGGATCGGGGAGGAGACCCGGGCCAGGTTGGGTGTGCATAGCAGGCCTGCCTCTTGGTGTAATGATGACCGTATTATATGCGCAAAGTGTATAATGTGAAACGCAAATTAAAGTAAGGCATGCAGCAGAGCGCCCGGCGCCAAAAGCGCCGGGCGCTCTGCTGCATGCCTTACTTTAATTTGCGGCCCCAGAGATCTGCCGAGAATACTTCATCCCACCCCTTACGCGCACGGGCAGCGGGCCACTCGCCCGCAGGTACACCCAGAGGGGTACAGGCGACGACCTCAGCCTCGGCAGGGATGCCGCACACGGCTTTGACTTTCTGCTGGTCAAAGGCGCCGACCCAGCAGGTGCCGTAGCCCAGGCTGCGCGCAGCCACAACCATGTTCTCCAGGGCGATGGCCACATCCACCTTGTACCACTTGGCGCTCACCTGCGGCAGGCCGACCGCCACAATGATATGGGAGGCCTGGGCCATCCACATCTGGCCGTTGCAGGCCTCGGCCACGCGCTCCTTTTGCGCCGGGTCGCTCACCACCACGAAATGCCACGACTGGCGGTTCGCTGCCGAGGGCGCTTGCCGCCCCGCCTCCAGAATCTGGTACAGGTACTCCGGGGGAATCTCCTCTGGCCGGTACTGGCGCACGCTGCGCCGTGCCAATATTGCTTGCAAGGTGTCCATGGGTTTCCTCCTTGTGTGTGCGTGATCCGTCGCTCATGACATGGCACCAGCACTGGCCCGGCCCTCGCCGGGTAGTGGGCTCCGCCTTGGCCGGCCTCAATCGGGGCGGCTAGTCGGGGTTTGGCAGCGGCAATACCGGCGCTGCCAAACCCCAACTACCCCCAAAGGCTCACGCCGGGTGCACGCTACGCTTGAAGCCCGGCAATTTCCCACAACGGCGGCAGCCAGGCATACTGGATATAGTATTCCTCCGCTCGTACAGCCTGCACCTCGTACGGGTTGTGTTCCCAGTTGTACAGGCCGCTGCGCAGATAGCGCCAGGGGTAGCGGAGCCCCTCCCGGCGGTACTGCAGCACGTGCACATATTCGTGTAGCAGCCGCGGCCGGTTATCCCGGTCTTCGGGCAGGATGGCGATGACGTTGCCCCACGTCCAGCCGCCAGTATTGGGCGGCAGCGTGCCGTGTGGAAAGCTACGCACATAGGCCACCCGGGTGCCATCGGGGCCGGGCTCCGCATGGCCGAGGACCAGCGCCCGGCCGATCAGGCTGAGCAGAATCGCCCCCGGCCCCCCGCGCCGGCCCACCTGGCGCAGGAGGTCCGGGCCGAGCACGGTAAGCAACTCGCCGTAGATGCGGCGCTGCTCGTCCGTCCAGGCAGGGGGACGGCCGCTCATCATCCGGGGTATCGGGCTCGTCGGTAGCCCTCGGCAAAGGTGCGGCCGTCATAGCCGGGGTCATCCGACCGCAGCTCCGAGAGGGCCACGGCACGGTCGCCCTCCAGCCACGAGCGGCGGGCGGCCAGGGCGCAGAGCTCGGGCTCGATCAGCTCAGCAAAAGGCACCGGCGGCTGCGCAACCTCACCGGCCAGGTAGGGCAACACGGCCTCCAGCAGGGCCCGATAGAGCCCGCCCGCATCGGCCACATAGTGGGCATAGCCCCGGTCGGTGGCAATAGCGGCGTGGAAGGGGACCCAGGCCTTGGCCGCTCCCACGACGACGATACCCAGGCGGCCATCCTTCCAGCGCACGAGGGTGCGCCGCTGCGGGCCATCGCCCAGGTGCTGCACGCTCTGCGCGCCCGGGCCCAGGATGCCGCTCAGCATCGAGTAGGCGTGGATGCCATAGTTGAGCTCATCCACCCCACAGCCACAAAAGACGGTGTGGGGCACACCCCGCTCCGCCTCTGGTTTGGCCAGCCAGGCGCGCGTTTCGACGCAAAAGCGCAGAGAAGAGCCGCCCGCCAGGCGCGCTCCAGCCTGCACCCAGCGCTGCATCTGCTCCAGGTCGGCCAGGTTGCCGGCCAGGGGCTTGTCGACCAGCACCGCCTTACCCGCCTCGATGAAAGGGCGCGCCTTGGCCACGTGTGTGTCCCAATCGCAGCCGTGGATGATGGCGCAGTCGACCTCGGCCGCCATCTCGGCCAGCGACCCGTACACGCGCGGAATGCCGTGCTCCTGCGCAAAGCGCTCCGCATAGCCAGCGGGGTGTACCGAGCCTCCGTCCCACACGCCCAGCACGGTGTGGCCCAGCTCGCGCTCGATGGGCACCCAGGCTGCCGGGTGCGAAGTATCCAGGTCGACAATACCGATCCTCATAGCGCTTGTACCTCCCCTGTGCGGATGGCCCGGTCGGCGGCCAGCACAATGCGGGTTGCCTGCAGACCGTCGGTCGCGGTAAGCGCGGGCGCCCGCCCCTCGCGCAGGGCGCTCACGAACTCTTCATTTTCCAGTTGAAAGCCCTCTTCCTCCGCCCGCTCCTCCGTCCAGGTGCGCTGGCCGTCGAAAAAGGTCGCCTTGCGCAGGCGGTCGTAGAGCTGCACGCTGCGGCCTGCACCGAACAGCTCGAAGAAGAACTTGCTGGTAAACTGGCCCATAGCCGCATCGCCCTGGACCCAGGCAGCCGCGCACCCGTTGGCAAAGCGGATCGAGGCAGCGCACTGGTCGATGGAGGGGTGCCCCGGGTGGGTCATCGTGCCGCCGCTGGCCCAGATGCGCTCCGGCTCGCTGCCGGCAAAGTAACGCAGCAGGTCGGTGGTGTGGCAGCCCTGGCTGTGCACGTTGGCGCCGCCCTGCACCGGGTCCTGCGCCCAGTTATCATCGGCCCAACGGTTATCCATCATCTGCCCAACCAGCATGAGCGGCTGCGGAATAAAGGTATGCGCCCGCTGCACCAGGGGATAATAGCGCATCTTGAAGGCGGGCATCAGGGTCACGCCGTAGTGCGCCACGGCCTCGGCGACGGCTTCGCATTCCTCAATTGTCAGGGCCAGGGGCTTTTCGATCAGGATATGCTTGCCGGCGCGGGCGGCGGCAATGGCGAGGGGCGCATGGGAATCGTGGTGGGTGCAAATATAGACGGCATCGATGTGAGGGTCCGCCAGCACGCGGTCGACATTGCCCGTGGCATATTCGCCACCAAACTCGTCAAGCATGGAGCGCGCCGCCGTCTCGATGATATCGGCATAGGCGGTGAAGCGCGCCCCCGGAATGCGCGACACGCAGCCGGCATGCACCTTGCCCAGCGAGCCGCAGCCGATCAAACCCAGGTTGAGCGTTGACACGGTCCCCTCCTTGTGAGGTGACATTACCACAGAGCAACATGCTTATTGTACTGCCTAGTTGCTCTCTTGCCAAGGTCTGCTTCTCAAGCAGCCTTTAGTATTTGCTGCAAAGTGGACGTAGTGTCCCTGGCCAGTGACGTAGTGGCGGCCTTTAGCGGGGCGACCGGGTAGTGGCCGGGGTCAATGCGAAGCGGTAAGCTGGCGTGGACCCAGGCGCTGAAACCGGCACCCCCCTGCGGACGTATAGCGGGTATAATGATGGCATTCCAGCTCGCCGACGGACTTGTGAGGGGATTCAGGTTCGTAGTGAGGGGGAATGTGCGCCGGATGGCGTGAAGCGTATATCAAGCCAGAGAAGCTTGTATTCACGCCATCCGGCGCACATTCTCCCTCACTACAAGCCAGGTACCTCGTATCGAAGGGGGACTCTGTCTATGGGTAGCGAGGGGATAGGCGCTTTGGGTGATTCGATGCCTGCCGCCGTGCAGGCGCTGGTGCGCGAGTGCAGCGTGCTCTGGTGGGGGGCTCCCCCTGCCCCGCCTGCGCGCACCTATTCCACCAGTGAGCAGCAGGCCGCCGAGGGCGAACTGGCGCGCTTTCTGGAGGCCGTGACGGCGGAGGTCAAGCGCTTGCCCCGCACCGAGCCGGGGCTCGGTGCCGTGCAGGAGCGCCTCACGGGCGCTTTTGTCGCCTTTGCCCGCACCGGCCTGGGCCTGGCTGACCGCCACCTGTCGGCGCTTCTGCAAGGCGGCTTTGTGCAGGCCGGAGCCGATTTCGCCCGCCGGGCACGGCAGTTCGACCCGCAGATCAGCGGCGAGGATATCTTCCAGGCCCTGCGCAACGTGTGGACCATGAACGGCCTGCAGGTGCTGCTGGGGCTACCGGTGCGGGTGACGCCGGCCGTCTTTGCCTACAGCATGCTCTACCCCTACACCGACAACTATCTCGACGACCCCGCCGTCGCACCCGAGACCAAGCTCGCCTTTGACGAGCGCTTCCGGCGGCGCCTGGAGGGGGAAGAGGTCCGCCCCGAGAACACGGCGGAGCAGGCCATATTCGACCTGGTGGCCATGATCGAGGGCCAGTACGAGCGCACGCGCTATCCGCTGGTGCAAGCCAGCCTGCGGGCCATACATCGGGCGCAGGACCGCTCGATCGGCCTGGTGCACCCGGGCGCCTCACCCTATGAGGTGGATGTGCTCGGCATCAGCCTGGAAAAGGGCGGCGCCTCGGTGCTGGCCGACGGCTACCTGGTAGCAGGCGACCTGAGCGCCGCGCAGGCCCGCTTCCTTTTTGACTGGGGCGCCTTGGTGCAACTGGTCGATGACCTGCAGGATGTGGTGGAGGATGAGCGCGCCGGGCGCCTGACCGTCTTTGCCCAGACGGCGCACCGCTGGCCGCTGGACGCCGTCACGACGCGCACGCTCCAGTTCGGCGCCGGGGTGCTCGCGCAGTTGGGATGCTTTACTGCGCCGGGTGCGCAGCCGCTCAAAGAGCTGATGCAGCTGGGGACGCTGGGGCTCGTCACGACCGCGGCCGGGCAGGCGGGGCGGCTCTACAGCCGGAAATACCTCGACGCGCTCGAGGCCCGCTCGCCCTTCCGCTTTTCGTTCATGGCGCAGCAGCGCAAGAAGATGGCCGGCAAGCGCATTTCGCTCGTGCGCCTGGTGGAAGCGATGGCCGGGCCGGCGGCGCTGGACCGCTTGGCCAGTTTTGAACCAGTCTGAGTTCAGGGGGCAAAAGAAGGGGAGGGACGCGGAAATGCAATCTCCGCGTCCCTCCCCTTCTTTTGCCCCCTGAACTCAGACTACCTTCTCACGGCGACGCGCACCTCGGCCCCGGCCACACGCACGCGCTCCTCGCGGTCCCACGGTTGGCCGTCGTCCTGCGTGAGGAGCGTGCTGCAGAGCGTTTCCTCGCACAGGTATTCCTGCAGGCCACTCAAGGCAGTGCCGGCAGCGTCGGGCAGGCCAAAGAGCCCCACGGTGATGCGGTCGTTGATCTGATAGCCCGCCTCCTTGCGCTGCGTCTGCACATAGCGCACCAGGTCGCGCACCAGGCCCTCAGCGGCCAGGTCTGGCGTGATGACCGTATCAATGGCCACGGTGATGCCCTTGTCGTTGGCCACAGTCAGGCCGGCAGCCGGCTGCGTGTGCACGATGATCTCGTCAGGGGCGAGCTCCAGCCGCTCACCGGCCACCTCGAGCGTCACGGGCTGCTCGGCGCGCACCTGGCGCACGACGGCCGCCGGGTCCAGCTGCCCCAGCGCCGCGCGCACCGCCGGGAAGCGGGAGCCGAGGCGCGGACCCAGAAGCTTGCCATCGGCCACGACCCGGTAGGTCACGAGGGCCGACTCGTCGGTCACAAACTCGAGCGCCTTGGTGTTCAGCTCATCGCGCACGACAGCGGCCAGTTCCTCCCGCAGTGGGCTATAGCCGTTGCCGGTAAAGACCATCGCCTTGGCCAGCGGCTGGCGCACCTTGATGTTGGCTGCGCCGCGCGCGCCCAGGCCCAACGCCGCCACCCGGCGGGCCAGGTCCATCTGCGCCAACAGATCGGCGTCGATGGCCGCCTGATCGGCCTCCGGCCAGTCGCAGTGGTGCACGCTGACATGGGCTGCGGGCTGCACAGCACGCACCAGGTTCTGATACATCACCTCGGTGACGAACGGCGTAAACGGCGCCAGCAGCCGGCACAAACGCACCAGCACATAGTAGAGGACGGCATAGGCCGTCTGCTTGTCGGTGTCGTGCTCGCTCTTCCAGAAGCGGCGGCGGCTGCGGCGCACGTACCAGTTGGTCAGGTCCTCCAGGAAAGAATCGATGCTGACCGTCGCCCCGTACGGGTCCGATTCCTCCAGCGCCGATGTGCAGCGCAGCACAACCTCATTGAGGCGCGCCACGATCCAACGATCGAGGAGGTTGTTGCTCTTGGGCGTTTCGCCCTCGGGCGCCGCCGGATTAAAGCCCTCCGGCGACGGCTCCCAACCATCCAACTTGGCATAGGTGACGAAAAAGTTATAGACGTTCCACAACGGCAGCAAGAACCGACGGCGGACCTCATCGGCGCGGCCATAGCCGAAGAGGAGGTTGGCCTCGGGCCGCTGGCTGCAATAGAGCCAGCGCATGACATCCACCCCCATCTTGTCGGCGGCCTCGTTGAACTCGATCGAGTTCCCCCAGCTCTTGTGCATCGGCCGGCCGTCCTCAGCCATCAGGGTGCCGTAGCCAAAATTCTGCAGGAAAGGCGGGGTCTTGTCGATCACCGCGGCCATGGCCAGCAGGCTATAGAACCAGTTGCGGAACTGGCCGGGGAACGACTCGCTGATCCAGTCGGCCGGGTACCAGCGGCGCCAATAGTCTGGGTTGCTGCGATAGGACAGCGTGCTGAAGCTGACGATGCCGGCATCGAGCCAGGGGTTACCCACATCGGCGATGCGGCTCATCGTGCCGCCACACTGCGGGCAGCGGATCTTGACGGCATCGATATAAGGCCGGTGCGGCGTGTGCCCGGCGAATTCGTCCCAGCCGGCAATCGCACGCGCTTGGAGCTCCTCCTCATCGCCCACGACCTCATAGTGATGGCAGTCAACGCACTCCCAGATGGGCAGCGCCAGGCCCCAGTAGCGCTTTTTGCTGATCATCCAGTCGTGCATGTTGCGCAGCCAGTCCATCTCTCGCTCCAGGCCAAAGGCCGGGATCCAGCGGATCTGCTGCGTGATGTCCATCATATCTTTGCGCAGGTCGTCCATGCGGATGAACCACTCGTCGACCAGGCGGAAGACCAGCTCCGTCTTGCAGCGCCAGCATACGGGGTAGCGGTGTGCGTGCTCTTCCACGCGATAGAGCAGGCCCTTTTCCTTGAGCCGGTTGAAGACCGGCTGGGCCACTTCGGCGACCGGGAGCCCAGAGAGCCAGCCAAAGCCCTCCACAAAGTGCCCCTCTTCATCCAGCGGGGCGATCAGCGGCAGGCCGTACTTCTTGCCCAACTGAAAGTCCTCGGCGCCACAGCCGGGGGCGATGTGCACGATGCCCGTGCCCTCCGCCTCGCCGACCTCATCCCACAGGATCACCCGGTGCGCCTGAGCCGCACTCTGGGTCACACCCTGGGTCAACGCCTTGAGATCAGTAAAGCCGCCGATGCGCTGGGCCGCCGGCAGGTCATCGAACGGGCCATCGTAGGTCCAGCCCTCCATCTCGGTGCCCTTGAGCTCGGCCAGGACCTCATATTCGCCGCGCAGCATCGAGAGCGCCCCCTTGGAGAGGTAGAGGATCTCATCGCCATTGCGCACCCTGACGTAAGTCAGGTTGGGGCCTACCGCCGCGGCCACGTTGGAGCTCAGCGTCCAGGGCGTAGTCGTCCAGACCAGGAGCGACTCGCCAGGCCGCCCGCGCAAGCGGAAGCGCACCGTCACACTGCGGTGCACCAGGTCGGCATAGCCGTCAGTGACAATCTCATGCTGGCTGATGCCCGTTTCGCAGCGCGGGCACCAGGGCATCACATCCGCGCCCCGGTAGAGCCAGCCCTTCTCCCAGCACTTCTTGAG
>DAOTVS010000053.1:0-20136 GCA_034436375.1 Anaerolineae bacterium
GCTACCTGGATATGATCAACGTCCCCAACCGGGGTGCCATCGAGGGGCTGCCGGAGGAAGCGATCGTGCAGGTGCCGGCCTGGGTGGAGGACGGCGAGATCCGCCCCGTAGGCATCGGCCCCCTGCCGCCAAGCATCGCCGAGCTCTGCACACAGGTCTCGCACGTGCACGATCTGGTGGCCGAGGCAGCGGCCACGGGCGACCGGGCGCTGGTGGCCGAGGCCGTGCGCGCCGACCCCGCCATCAGCGACAAGGCGGCGGGACTGGCAGCGATCGAGGAATTGATCAGGGTGCATGGGGATCTGCTGACGCAGTTTTCGTGATGCGTGATACGTAATGCGTGATCCGTAAGGCTTTCCTGGTGCGGCGCGTGGCGCTCGCCCCGAGCCTCTGCCGGCAGGCATGGAAGGAAGCAGCACGCCTATCACCACGGGAACCTTACGGATCACGCATTACGAATTACGCATTTGAGCGTCTTGGTAGTATGCTACCCGTATCTCGGTAGAAGTAGACCTCCGAGGTTTTAGAGACTTCGGAAGTCTTCATGCCTATCATACCTGGGAGGCCTCTCGTGAAACCCGATCTCAACCTGACGGATCCCCAGAGCTTTACCCTGGGTGTGAACTATTGGGCGGCGCACGCGGGCACGGCGATGTGGGCCGATTGGCGCGCAGATGTGGTCGATGCGGATTTCGCCCGCCTGGCGGCGACGGGGGTGCAGGTGCTGCGCGCCTTTCCGCTCTGGCCCGATTTCCAGCCCATCGCACTGCTACGCACGGGGGGCGGGGCGCCGGCGGAAATCCGTCACGGCGAGCAACTCCTGCCCGATGATGAGGCGGGGCAGGCGGGGATGTCGGCGACGGCGATCGAGCACTTTGCCGAGTTCTGCGGCCTGGCGCGCAAGCATGGGCTGCGCCTGGTAGTGGGATTGATCACCGGGTGGATGAGCGGGCGCCTCTTTGTGCCCCCGGCATTGGAAGGCCACAATCCCATCAGTGATCCCCTGGCCATCCTGTGGGAATTGCGCTTTGTGCGCTACTTTGTGCGCCGCTTCCAGGACGAGCCGGCCATCGTCGCCTGGGACCTGGGCAACGAGTGCAACGTCATGGGCCGCGCCACGCGCGAAGAGGCCTATGTCTGGACGAGCGCCATTGTGGACGCCATCCGCGCCATCGACCCGGAGCGTCCCATCGTCTCGGGCATGCACGGGCTGAGCGTCGGGCCGACCCGCTCCTGGACTGTTTCAGACCAGGCCGAGCTGACGGACCTGCTGACCACCCACCCCTACCCCGTCTTTACGCCGCACTGCGATCAGGACCCGTTGAACACCATCCGCGCCTGCTTGCACGCCACGGCCGAGTCGCGCCTGTACGCCGATGTGGGCGGCAAGCCCTGCCTGTGTGAGGAGATCGGCACCCTGGGCCCGATGATCGCCAGCGAGCGCATCGCCGCCGACTTTATCCGCACGAACCTCTTTTCGCTGTGGGCTAACGACTGCCACGGGCTCTTTTGGTGGTGCGCCAACGAGCAGGTGCTCCTTTCCCATGCGCCCTATGACTGGCACGCCGTGGAGCGTGAGCTGGGGCTCTTCCGCGTGGATGGGACGCCCAAGCTGGTGGCCGGCGAGCTGGCCGCCTTTCGCCGCTTTTTGCAGGGGCTGCCCTTCCCGCAGTTGCCCCTGCGCACACGCGAGGCCGTGTGCATCCTCTCTGACGGTCAAGACCAATGGGGCGTGGCTTATAGCAGCTTTGTCCTGGCCAAGCAGGCCGGGCTGGACCTGGAGTTCCAGTACGAGACGCAGCCGCTCAAGGACTCGTCTCTCTACCTGCTGCCCTGCATCTCGGGACACCGGGTGATCTGCCGGCACCGCTGGCTGGAGCTGATGGAGCGGGTGAAAGCGGGGGCCACGCTCTACATCTCGCACCAGGATGGGCTGCTGAGCCCCTTTGAGGAGATCACCGGCCTGGAGGTGAGGACCCGCCAGCGCCGGTCCGCCGCGCAGGCTGCGACCATGGATGGGCTGCCAGGGAAGCCGGTGCTCGAGGCGGGCGGCCCCTTCTCGTTGACGCTCTACCCTACGCGCGCTACCGTGCTCGGGGCGGAGGCCGACGGCAACCCCTGCTTCACCTGCGCCGAGTATGGTCGGGGCAAGGTGTATTTCCTGACTTTCCCCATGGAGATGCAGTTGACGACCCAGCCCGGCGCTTTTCATACTCCAGAGGCCCTGCCCTATTGGCAGGTGTACCGTTGGATTGCGCGCGAGGCCGTGCAGGGCCGGGCCGTCGCCAAGACGTCGCCCTTTATCGGCGCTACCGAGCATGTATTGGATGAGCGCGACCGGGTCGTGGTGCTGGTGAATTACTCGCCGGAGCCGGTTAAAGAGTCGCTCACCCTGACGGCGGGATGGCAGGTCAAGGGAGCACTCTACGGTGCACAGCCGTGGGCGGAGCAGGGCGTTCTGCGCTGCGCCGTGCCGGCGAACGATGCCGTGGCGCTGGAGCTCGTCCGCCCCTGATACGGCAGCTTGTATCCCATAGAGGCAATGGTTCCGGGGCTGCACCTCCGCACGATGCCGGAATGGAACCTTGAAGGGCATGGGGCGGGTGGTGGCGGAGCAGAGTGCCCGGCCATTATCCTGGCTGCTGTCAGACCTGGCAAGGGTGAGAGAGGAGGAGGCTATGTTACGCATCGGGATCAGTCGGACGGACATCACGCCGCCGGTGGGGATTCCCCTGATCGGCTTTGCAGGGCGAGGGCCGGCCATCGGCATCCATGACCCGCTCTATGCTACGGCGATGGTGGCCTCTGATGGGGAGCGATCCATCGCGATCGTCTCCTGCGATCTGCTGTACGTGCCGGCTGCGCTCAGTACGGCGGTGCGGCAGGAGGTCCAGAGCCGTACCGGAATCCCGGTGCAGTCCGTGGCCGTGTCCTGCACGCACACTCACTACGGCCCAGACACGAACACCGAGAGCACCCGGCCGGATGTAGCCGCCTACCTGGCGGATCTCAAGTACCAACTGGCCGGCATCGTGCAGGAGGCCGCCGAGGCCCAGCAGCCCGCCCGGATCGGGGTCGGCTGGGGGCAGTCGGATATCGGCGTCAACCGGCGTGAGCGCCTGCCCGACGGCCGCATCATCCTGGGTCAAAACCCGCAGGGCCCCATCGACCGGGCGCTGGGCGTCTGCCGGATCAGCGATGCGGACGGCAAACCGCTGGGAACCATCGCTAACTTTGCCACGCACCCCGTCTCTCAGGCTGGGAAGATGCGCTTCGTCTCTGCCGACTACCCTGGGCAGGCGCGCCGGGTGGTGGAGCTGTTGACGGGGGCGCCGCTGCTGTTTCTGCAGGGGGCATGCGGCAATATCAATGCTGTCCGCATGGAGGACTGCTACGAGCCGGCCCGCTCGCTGGGTACGCGCCTGGGGTGTGAGATCGTGCGTGTTTGGGAAACGATTACCCCTGCAGAAGCTGCCGGTGTGGGCAGCGCGACGCAGACCGAGCAGCTGCCGCGCTACCGCTACGGCTCGCCTGCACAGGCGGAAGCGCTGGTTGCCGAGCTCACATCCGAGGTCGAGCGCCTACGGGCCGAGTGCGAGGATGCCGGTGCTCTCCATTGGGCCGAGCTGCGCCTGCAGCGGGCGCAGGCGGCCCTCGCTTCGTGGCAGGGCGGCCCGCCACTGGAGCCGATCAGCGCTGAGTTCCAGGCCTACCGTCTGGGTGATCTGGCCTGGGCTACAGCGCCGGGCGAGATCTTTAACGAGCTGGGCCGTCAGGTCAAGGGCGGCTCGCCCTTCCCAGCGACGTTCTTCGCCGGCTATACCAATGGTTCCATCGGCTATGTGCCAGTGCCCGAGGCCTATCCGGAGGGTGGCTATGAGGTGACGCATGCCTGCCAGGTGGATCCGGAGGCCTCGCAGATCCTGGTGCGCACCTGCAGCAAGCTGTTGGCAGGCCTGTGGGCGGCGAAAGGCTAAGAGCCTGCGCCACGCTATGGGCCACGGCGCGCTGAGCCGGCTTTTCCACTTGCACCAGGCCGGCATGAGCCCTGGATAAGGCCGGGCAGAGGCGGCGCGAAATGCCCGGCCATCACCCAGGGCTTTTATAACGGTAGGATAGTAGTGCAACCGCACTTGATCCAGCCGGCTCCCGGTAACAGCCGGCCAAGGTGCTGTGCGCCTGCCCGGCTCTGACCCGAATGGCTCCACTCCGGTCGCGTGCGAAGCGCGATGCCCGGATGGGATCCGCGCCCCGATGGGTAAGTACGGCTGTAGTGATAGGCCCGGCCCGCTGTGCTTTCTGTGATGCACAGGCTGTGGAGGCAGAAACATGCAAGACAGAGTGAATGCGCGGCCCCGGATCGGTGTTTTCGGGTGCGGGTGCGGTTTCTATTGGGACCAATTCCCTGGGCTTGAGGAAAAGCTGCTCGGCTATCAGCGGGAGATCGAGGTACGCCTGGGGCAGTATGGTGTGGAGGTCATCTCCGGCGGGCTGGTGGATGCACCCGAACGGGCAGTGCAGACGGGCGACGAGTTCCGGCGCCGGGGCGTGCAGTTCCTGATGTGCACCATGAGCACCTATGCGCTGAGCAGCACGGTGCTGCCGGTGGTGCAGCGGGCGGGCGTGCCGCTGGTGATCCTCTCGCTGCAGCCGCACGCGGCCATGGACTATGAGCACGGCACCACGTTCATGCAGCTCGAGCACGATAACCAAACCAGCTTACCCGAGGTCTGCTATGCGCTGATTCGCGCCGGCATCCCCTTGCCCGGGCTGGTGGTGGGCACGCTGCACGACGAGGCCACGTGGCAGCGCATTGCGGGCTGGTGTCGGGTGGCCCGCGCCTATGTTGCCCTGCGGGAAGCGCGGATCGGTGTGATGGGGCATGTCTATGAGGGCATGCTAGACATGAATTCAGACCCCACCCTGTTCGATGCCCAGTTCGGCCTGCACTGCCAACACATCGAGCTGGATGACCTCCAGGCGATGGTGGACCAGGTCACGGCGCCGGAGGTCGAAGCCAAGCTGGAGGAGATCCGAAGCCACTTTATCTTTCCGGAGCCAGGCGCCGACCCGATCGTCGGCCCGGCCAAGCTGGAGGATCTGGCCTGGGCGGCGCGCGTGGCCTGCGGGCTCGACCGCCTGGTCGATTCCTTTGGGCTGACGGGCCTTGCCTACTACTACCGGGGGCTGGGCGGCAATGCCAACGAGCGCCTGGGCTCATCGCTGATCGTCGGCAGCTCGCTCCTGATTGGGCGAGGCATACCGATCGCCGGCGAGCTGGACATCCGCACGTGCCTGGCCATGCTGTTGCTGGACCGCATGGAGGCGGGCGGCAGCTTTGCCGAGCTGCACCCCTGCGATTTCGAGCATGACATTGTGCTGGTGGGGCACGACGGGCCGCACCACATCGCCCTGGCCCAGGGGCGCCCGGTGCTGCGCGGGCTCACGCTGTACCATGGCAAGCGCGGCGCTGGCGTGAGCGTCGAGTTTCAGCTCAAGCATGGCCCGGTCACCTGCGTGGGGCTGACCCAGACCTATGATGGCCGCCTCAAGTTTGTGGTGGCCGAGGGCGAATCGCTCCCCGGTCCCATCCCCGCCACGGGCAACACGAACACGCGCTGTCGCTTTGCGCCCAGCGTGGGCCGCTTTGTGGAGAATTGGAGCCTGGAGGGCCCCACACACCACTTTGCCCTCGGCTTGGGCCACGTCGCCCACCTGGTGGAGGACCTGGCCCGCTGCTGGGGCATCGAATTTGTCAACGTGACCGATCCGGCTTACCGACGGCCGGCTACTTGGAGGACCCGGCCAGCATACCCTGGATAAACCATTTCTGGAAGACCAGGAAGAAGATGAGGACGGGCATCATGGCCACCACGGCCGCGGCGTTCATGCCGCCATAGTTCTGGCCCCAGGCAGTGATAAAGCCCAGGAGCGCCGCAGGCACCACCTGCAGGGCGCGCTTGGTGGTAAAGGCAAACGAGAAGAGATAGTTGTTCCAGGCGTTGATGAGGCTGAAAATGCCCACAGCGATAAGGCCCGGCGCTGCCAGGGGAATGTCGATGGACCACAGGGCGCGCAAGGGTCCACTGCCGTCGATCAGCGCGGCCTCTTCGATCTCGCGAGGGATAGAGAGCATAAAGCCACGGATCATCCAGGTGCAGAAGGGCAACGAGAACACGGTGCTGGCTACGATCACCGCGCTCAGGGTGTTGTAGAGGCCCAGCACGCGCATGTAGAGGATCAGCGGCACGAGCACGGCGATGGCGGGCAGGAGCGGCAACACGAGCAGCACCACGCTGAAGCGCTTGCCGGCAAAGTTGAAGCGAGCCAGCGAGTAGCCGGCCAACAGAGAGATGGGCAGGGTCCACTGCACCGTGCCCAGCGAGACGATCAGGCTGTTCTTGATGTTGTTGAGAAAGCCCGCCGCGAAAAGCTCGCGATAGTGGTCCAGGGTAAACTGGGTCGGGAAGAGGTCGAGGTTGGCGTTGGCCACCAGCGAGGTGCGCAGACCCCAGTAGACGGGGAAGATGATGACGACGGCGACAAAGAACGTCCCGAGCCAGGCAAACAGCAAACGTGTACGGCGCATATCAGGCACTCTCCCCCTGTCCCAGGATACGCAGATAGAAAACGATCAGGATGATCGACAGCACGATCAAGACCAGGCCGATCGCCGAGGCCAGCCCGATGTTAAAGTAGAGAAAGGCCTCTTTGAACAGGCGCACGCCGGTGACCTCGGTGCCATAACCGGGGCCGCCCTGGGTCAACGCATAGACCCCCTCCGCATCCTGGATCGTGTAGACACTGATTAAGAGCAGCGCCGAGAATAGAGGCGTGCGGGTGAGGGGCAGGGTGATGTAGCGAAACTGCTTCCAAGGCCCGGCGCCGTCGACGCGAGATGCTTCGTACAACTCGACGGGTATGGCCGTCATGCCGGCGGCAATGAGCAGCATCTCCAGTGGAAAGCTGCGCCAGGCGGAGTGCAGGATAATGAGCAACCGGGCGCCCCAATCCGTGAGGGTCAGGTAGACCGGGTGGCCGAAGATCCATTTGAGCGCAAAGGTAATGGGGCCGCTCGAGGGGTTCATCAGCGTCTTGAAAAGAACGGCGGTCACGATGGGCGCCAGCACCCAGGGAATGAGGAAGAGGGTGCGCAGCACGCCGACCCCCCGCCGATTGGAGCTGATAAGCAATGCCGCAAAATAGGCCAGCGGCAGCGAGATGGCCAGGTTGCCCGCCAGATAGATCCCTGAGGTGGTCAGGTTCTGCACAAAGCGCTGCTCATGGAAAAGGATCACAAAGTTGCGCAGCCCGATAAAGTTGGCGCTGCCCCCAAGGTCGACGCGGTGTAACGAATAGTAGATGAGGGAGCCAAACGGAAAAGCCAGAAAGGCCAGCAGCAGCACCACCAGGGGCGCCAGGAAGATATAGGGCAGGGCATGTGATCGAAGCTGGCGCCACAGGCGCTGTCCGCGTGATGCCGGCGCCGCGCGGCCCGGCCGTAGGGTGCTAGACAAGGTCATGAGCGGTCTCCCTCAGTGGAACGTGCCGGTCAACCAGGCTTATCGTCGTGGTGACCTGGCATTCTAGCTGATTGGCGCCGGCACAGATCGCCTGTTGCCAAGCACCAGTTACCGGCGCCAATCAGCCAGGATGCCAGGTCACTCGTCTCCGCGTGGCGTAAGGAGACGAATGGCTAAAGCCATCACGACGATGCCAAACAACTGCATTATCGAGCTACACGGGAATTGTGGGGGCAGGGGCCCCACCCTATTCCCACTCTACATCAGGCGCCGAAGCGATCACCCTGCGTACTTGGCGTTCCATTCGTCTTCGTACTTTTTCAGGGTCGTGGCGATATCGGCCTTCTTGGACAGAATCTCCTGCAGGGCCGCCGCGACGGTATCGGCCATTTCGGCATAGTACGGCGTGGCCGGCACACCCCGCCCCTTCTGCGCCACATCCAGCCAGGTCTTATAGAAAGGCGAGCTGTACTCGGGCGTTTTCCAGGCCGACAGGCGGCCCGGGAGGCCGGCATCCGGGTAGGTTTTCAGGTTTTCGGGCTTGAGGATGACCTGCATGAGCTTCCATGCGGCATCCGCGTGCTTGCTGAGTTTGTGGATCGAGAGGCACCAGGCGTTGGTAAAGGCCGGGCCCGGCATGGGCATGATACCTGCCTTGTCGGGGGCGCAGGCCGCGCTGGCGGGGAAGCAGCCCTTGATGAACCCAGCCTGCTCAAGGGCGCCGATCCAGTAGCTGCCAAAGCCCATGGCCATGGCCGCCTTGCCCTGCACAAAGTTCGTTTGCACCAGGGTATTATAGTCGCCATCGGGGGCATAGGCATACTCGGGGGTGATCTTGTCTTTGAAGATCACGTCCGACAGCCACTGGACAGCCTTGATGCTGGCCTCGCTGCTGAAAGTGGCTTTTTGCGCCTTCTCATCAAAGTACTCGCCGCCCAGGCCCCAAACCAGCGTGCCATAGTACAGCTCGATGGTGCCGCGCTGCGGGCCAAGATACATGGCCAGGCCCCACAGGTCCTGGTCGGCCTTGGTCAGCTTTTTGCCGGCCGCAACCAGGTCATCGAAGGTTGTCAGGGGCTTGTCGGGGTCGAGCCCGGCATCCTTGAACATGTCGCGCCGGTAGGCGGTGACACGAGTGTGGACGCCGGTGGCGATGCCGATCTGCTGGCCATTGACTGTGGCCGACTTCCAGCCCGGGCTCCAGCTCAAGTCGTCGACCTCGCTCTGCGGCAGCGTCTTGATGTATTCGGTCAAATCGATATAATCCCCGGTCTTGGCGTGCTTGGCCATGAGCTGCGGCGAACTGTACATCAGGTCATGATCGACGCCGGCATTGAGGTCGATGATCGACTTTTCGTCGATCTGGTCCCACTGCATTTCTTCCTGCTCGACCTTCCAGCCCGGATTCTCGTCCTCAAACTGCTTCACGACGCTGGCAATCCAATCCTGGTTGAGCTTGGTGCTGGCATCGGTGCCGATGTAGAACTCGGCCCACTTGACCGTGCCGCCACTGGAGGCGGCAGGGGCCTCGGTCGCCGCGGGCACCGCCGTGGCCGCCGGGGCTTGGGTTGCGGCTGGGGCTTCGGTAGCCGCAGAGGCGGCTGTCGGCGCGGCGGGTGTAGCTTGGGGCGAGCAGGCGCCCAGGATCGAGGAAGCCATTGCCGAAAGCCCGAGAGCTCCGGCGAGACGCAGGAAACTGCGCCGCGTAACCCTTTTCCGTTCGATTTCCGACATGGGATGCTCCTTTCTTGATATCTCATGGAAGAGACGCCATAAACCACTCAACGGCACAGCAGGTCAGGAGGCAAGGGCCGCACTGGCATCGCCGTCAGCGTCCATTGCCATGCGTGCCAGGCTGGCCTATAATATAACACGATTTGCCTTTTGTGTGGGGCCAGTGGGGACATGGCAGGGACAAAGCGGGGACAAGAAATGGACAAGCCCGACAGGCAACAGTGGCTCAAACTCATACGCGATGCGCTCAACCATCTTGAGGATCCCGGCTACCTGCGCAAGAGCCCCCTGGCGCGCATGCTCGGCGTGGCCGACCGGTTCGATACCCCGGCAGCCGTGCGCCGCATTCTGACCGACGCCATCGCGTCGCTGGAGCCCCCGCCAGATACACCCCCGGAAGCACATGCCTGGCGTGTCTATGAGGCTGCATACTACCGCTATATCGAGGCCTATGAGCAGGAGGCGGTTGCTCAGCAACTGGGGTTGAGCGTGCGCCAGCTTCGGCGTGAGCAACAGGTTGCCTTTGAGGCCATCGCCCTGAGGCTGTGCGAGCGCTATGGACTGGAAAAGCCTTCCCTGTCTCCTCCGTCGGCCGAAGACGCCCCGGCCCACGCGTACCCTGCAGTGAGCGAGGAGTTGGCGTGGCTGAAAGAGGCGCCGCCTTCCGGTCCGCGAACCTGGCAGTCACCCTGCTGGCGGTGGCCGAGTTGGTGCGGCCCCTCGCCGACCGGCGGGGGGTACGTCTGCAGATCAGTGCGCCAGCAGACCTGCCGCCGCTGGCCGTTGACCCGGTAGGGCTGCGGCAGGTTCTGCTCAACCTGCTGGGCGTGGCCATCTCCCGCGCCGGCCAGCCCGAGGCAAATGGCGATGTGGCCGTCTCTGCTCAGGCGCAGGGATGGGAAGTAGAGACCCGGGTGCAGTGCAGTGGCGAAGCGCCCCCGGCTGAAGATGAGCCTTCCAGGTTGGAGATGGCGTATCAACTGGCCAACATATGCGGGGGCAAGCTGGCAGTCGCTGCCGGCAGCAATGCTTTTTCTGCGGTGCTGGCCCTACCGGGCCTGGAGCAGCTGCCGGTGCTGTCCATCGACGATAACGCCGGCACCCTGGAGTTGTGGCAGCGCTACGCCGAAGGCACCCGCTACCGACTGGTCGGTACGCGTGACCCGGATCAGGCCCTGCCCCTGGCGCAGCGGCTTGCCCCACAGATTATCCTGCTCGATGTGATGATGCCCCGCATCGACGGGTGGGAGGTGCTGGTGCGGCTCCGACACCACCCCCTGACCAGCCATATCCCGGTCATCGTTTGTACCATCCTGAAGGAAGAAGAGCTGGCCCTATCTCTAGGCGCCAGCGCTTTCCTCACCAAGCCGCTCACCCGGCAGGCGTTCCTGGCTGCGCTCGACGAGCAGGTGGCGCTGCTGGCGAGAGAATCTCAGTAAGCGCCCGGATGCAGGCCACAAGCTCACCCACAGCCAGGCCCCCGGTGCGGGTCACGGTCAGCTCGCTGCGCACAATCGGCTCGCCCATGGGGTCCTTGGCCGAGATGACGATGGTTGGGATCTCGCGGATGGCCGGGTCGCGGCCCTTTTCCAGCAGGACCTGCAGGCCATCCATGCCGGGCATGACCAGGTCCAGGAACATCACATCGGGACGCTCCCGACGCAGCAGGCTGAGGGCGCGCTCTCCGTTTTTGGCGCGCAAGATCCGGTAGCCATGGTCTGTCGAGGCGAGCATGCGCGCAAAGAGCCGCAGGGCATCGGGCTCGTCGTCGACCAGCAGGACCTTGTGCACTTGCCCCAGCCCGCCTATCGCGGCGAGTAGCGTCTCGCGCGTCACCGGCCGGACGAGGTAGCGCACCACACCCAGGCGCCGCGCCGCCTCCTCCTCTCCGGGCACCCAACAGGCAATGGCGGGCGTATCATGAGGAAGGCGAGAGAGGCAGTCTGCGGAGAGCGGCGGCTCCTCGTACGGCGACGCATTCACAATCAGGGCGTGGGCGGGTGATCTGTCCAGCTCGGCAAGGGCTGCCTTGCCGTCGTGAACCGTCACCACATCATATCCCTGGAGATAGCGAATACACACCCGCTGCAATGCCTCGCCCTTTTCCAGTACGACCAGGCGGGGCGCCAAAGCGCCGGTGGCCACAGGCGCCCTGGAGGGACGAGTGCGGGGCTCGTAACCCTGGTATGGGTTGAACCAGCGCCGGTACTCCGGTACTCCTGGTGCGGCCGGCACAGGAACGCCCAGCGGCAGTGAAAAGGTGATGCAAGTCCCCTTGCCGACCTCACTCTGCAGCCCCATGCGGCCGCCATGCATTTCCACAAACCGCCGGCTGATGCTGAGCCCCAGGCCGCTCCCTTCGTGGCGGCGCCGTCGTGAGCCATCGACCTGCTGGAAAGGCTCGAAAAGCTTGCGCTGGTCTTCCGGCGAGATGCCCGGGCCGGTATCCTCCACGCTGATCACGAGCTCTTCGCCTGCGCGCCGGGCAGATACGCACACCCCGCCGCACTCGGTAAAGCGCCCGGCATTGGAGAGGAGGTTGATAACGACCTGGCGTATGCGGGTGACGTCGCAGAGGATCGGCGGCAGGTTGGGGGGCACCTCGGTCCTGAGATAGAGCCCTTTCGTTTCGTACAGGGGGCGCACCACCTCGGTCGCCGCCCGGATCAGCTCCGATACTGAGGACCACTCCTTGCTCAGAGCCATACGCCCGGCCTCCACCTGACTGAGATCCAGCACATCATCCACCAGGCGGGCCAGGTGTTGGCTGTTGGCATGGATGGTGGCAATATCGCTCAACAGGGCCGCGGGCAGCCGGTCACCGTAGACATGGGGTGTCTGCGTGATCATTTCGCTAAAGCCGATGATCATGTTGAGGGGCGTGCGCAGCTCGTGGCTGACATTGGCCACAAATTCCTCCTTGGCACGGCGCGCCTCCTCGGCTACCTGATACATGCCTTTCAGCCGCTCAGAAAGCCGTGCCAGCTCCCTGTTGCTGTGGACCAGGTCCTCCTGAACCTGCTTGAGCTCCACCCGCTGATCGCGCGCTTCCTCTATCTTGGCTCGCGCCTGCTCCCAATAGTACAGGCTCCAATAAGTTGTGGTGAGCAGGCTGCGCGTCACTGCCCAACCGATGAGCGCAGCAACGGCGCCATTGACGGCAATGATCGCAGCGTGGAGGATTGGGAGAGGAGGCCCGAGCAGGCCTCGCGACAGGCCTACAGCGAGCAGGGCCACGAGCCCCTCGGCCAGGGCGCCTGCCCACCAACCTATTCCGGCTGCGGCCACCAGGGGAAGAAGGGGAAGGAAGAAGGCCAGGGCAGGCTGGCGGAAAAGCGCCACCGCCAGCACGATCGCTGTCGCCAGCCCTGCCTGCCAGACGGCCTGGGTCAACAGCGCGTGGTTGGAAAGCAGGCGTAGTGACACGAGGGTGGTGAAAAGCATGACCCCCGTCACCAGCCAGACTCGTGCGCCCAGCTCGTCGGGCGCGATTGTGGTCGCAACCAGGTGCAAGGCCAGGTAGGCGCTGCCGATAGCCAGGATCAGGTTGCGTACCGTAGAGCGAAGCAGCTCACTGGCCGGCGATGCCGGGTTGTACTGAGATCGCACAGGCATTTCCAATTCCTTCCACATGGGGAATACCTCCGTACAACTCAGTATACACCTTCCTTACAGAATCGGGTTGACCCTGTGCAGGCCCCGCCGTATTATCTGAGTGACCAACCATACGGCAGCACTCTCGCAATACTTGGCTACCGACAGCAGTCGGGAGGGCTGGAAGGCAGGTGTTGATATGGCCAGCGTGCGTCAGCCGGTGACCATCGACGGCAACGAGGCAGCGGCCTATGTGGCCCACAAGACCAACGAGGTTATTGCCATCTATCCCATCACCCCCTCTTCACCGATGGGCGAGCACGCCGACGAGTGGAGCGTGCGTGGTGTGAAGAATCTCTGGGGGACGGTGCCCCTGGTGATCGAGATGCAATCTGAGGGCGGCGCGGCGGGGGCCGTGCATGGCGCGCTCCAGGCGGGGTCCCTCACCACGACCTTTACCGCTTCTCAAGGTCTACTCCTGATGATGCCCAACATGTTCAAGATTGCCGGCGAACTGACCCCGACTGTCTTTCACATTGCCGCGCGCACGGTGGCTACCCATGCTCTTTCTATCTTTGGCGATCATTCTGATGTGATGGCCGTCCGCGCCACCGGCTGGGCGATGCTTTTCTCCAATTCGGTACAGGAGGTCATGGACCAGGCCCTGATCGCTCAGGCAGCCACGCTGCAGGCGCGCGTGCCCTTTATGCACATCTTTGATGGCTTTCGCACCTCGCACGAGGTGATGAAGATCGAGCGCCTCAGTGATGACGACATTCGCAGCCTGATCGACGATCGTCTGGTGCATGAACTCCGCCGGCGTGCCCTCTCGCCCGATCATCCCTTTATCCGGGGGACGGCCCAGAACCCCGATGTCTTTTTCCAGGAGCGAGAGGCGGCCAACCCCTACTATGACGCCGTGCCCGGTATTGTGCAGGAGGTCATGGATCGTTTCGCCGCCAGGGTCGGCCGCTCGTATCACCTGTTCGACTATGTCGGCGCGCCCGATGCTGACCGCGTGGTGGTGGTGATGGGCTCCGGCGCCGAGACGACCGAGCAGATGGCGGACTATTTGAATGCGCATGGCGAAAAGGTGGGCGTGCTCAAAGTGCGCCTCTTCAGACCTTTCTCCGTGCCTCACTTTCTGCGGGCGCTGCCGCCCACCGTGCGGGCTATCGCCGTCCTCGATCGCGTCAAAGAGCCGGGGGCCGTCGGCGAGCCGCTCTATGTTGATGTCTGCGCGGCCCTGGGCTCAGCCCAGCGCGATAACCCCGCCCTGGCTGAGCACCCGCCGGTGATCGTCGGCGGGCGCTATGGCATCTCCTCCAAGGAGTACAACCCGGCCATGGCCAAGGCGGTGTTTGATAACTTGATGGAGGGCCGGCGCAAGAACAACTTTACCGTGGGCATCGAGGATGATGTCACGCATACCAGCCTCGACTATGACCACTATCTCGACATTGAGCCGCCCGACGTGACCCGCGCCGTCTTTTGGGGCTTTGGCTCCGACGGCACGGTGAGCGCTAACAAGAATACCATCAAGATCATTGGCGAGGAAACGCCTGACTACGCCCAGGGCTACTTTGTCTACGACTCCAAAAAGGCGGGCGCGCACACCGTGTCGCACCTGCGCTTCGGGCCGCGGCCCATCCACAGCCCCTACCTGATCCAGCATGCCGGGTTCATAGGGGTGCACCAGTTCGGCTTTCTGGAGCGTTTCCCCATCCTCGATAGCGCCGCCGATGGGGCCACGCTCCTTCTCAACAGCCCCTACGACCCAGAGCGCACCTGGGATGAGATCCCGCGCCCGGTGCAAGAGGCGATCATCGCCAAGAAGCTCAAGGTCTATGGGGTCAACGCCTATGCTGTGGCCCAACAGACGGGCATGGGCAACAAGATCAATACGATCATGCAGACCTGCTTCTTTGCCATCAGCGGCATTCTGCCCCGCGAGGAGGCCATTGCCCGCATCAAAGAGAGCATCGTCAAGACCTACGGCAAGCGGGGCGAGGCCGTGGTGCAAAAGAACTATAACGCCGTGGATGCTTCGCTGTCGGGGCTCTATGAGATTCCTGTGCCCGCGCAGGCGACCAGCACGGTCGAACCGCGCTCCAAAGCCGAGGCCGGCGTGCCCGAGTTCGTGCGCAAGGTGACGATCCCCATGATGGAGGGGCGGGGCGATGAGCTACCGGTGAGCGCCATGCCCGTGGACGGTACGTGGGCCAGCGGCACCACGCGCTATGAAAAGCGTAATATCGCCCTTGAGGTGCCTGTCTGGGCGCCGGAGGTTTGCATCCAGTGTGGGCGCTGTTCGCTCTACTGCCCACATGCGGTCGTGCGCGCCAAGGTGGTCGATGAGCAGGATTGGGAGCGCCTGTTGGCGGCACAGGGTCGGGGGCTGCCCGCGGGCAACGCGCCGGTGGAAGAGCGTCGGCTGGGGGGCAATGTGCTGGCCACCGTAGGGGAAGGCCATCTGCCGGCCAGTGTCATACCGCCCGCAGAAGGGGTAGCCTGCACGCTGCCGGGCGCCCAGCCCCCTGCCAGGATGGAGGAAAGGCCATCACTCGGCGCCCACTTGCCGCCGACCGAGGAACTGCGGCGGCCAGCGGGCCTTGCCCCCTCGCTCCAATGGCTCCCAGCCCGCTGGCGCGAGCCGGAGCTCAGTGGCAAGCGCTTTACCATCGCCGTCTCGGTCGAGGATTGCACTGGCTGCGGCGTCTGTGTGGAGGTTTGCCCGGCCAAAGACAAGCGCGCCGTCGGCCGCAAGGCCCTGAATATGGAGCCTGTGCTCCCCATCCGTGAGCAGGCGGTGGCGAATTGGGCTTTCTTCAAGCGCCTGCCCCGCGTGACGCCCAACGCGGCGTTCCGCTACGACACAACCAAAAACGTCCAGCTGTTGCAGCCGCTCTTCGAGTTCCATAGCGCCTGCGCCGGTTGCGGCGAGACGCCCTATCTGCGCCTGCTCTCGCAGCTCGTCGGCGACCGCCTGTATATCGCCAACGCTACGGGCTGCTCCAGCATCTATTCCAGCAACTTGCCCGGCATGGCCTATGCTTATAACCACGAGGGGCGCGGCCCGGCCTGGAGCAACTCGCTCTTTGAGGATAACGCCGAGTTTGGCCTGGGCTTCCGCCTGACCCTGGATAAGCAGACCCAGTTCGCCCGCGAGCTGGTGGAGCGCCTGCGCCCGCGCCTGGGGGGCGAGCTGGCCGATGGGCTGCTCCATGCCGATCAAGAGAGCCACGATGGCATCGAAGCCCAGCGCCGGCGGGTGGCCGAGCTGCGGCGGCGTTTGGAGGGCGCCCGGGACCCCGACGCGCTGAACCTCCTCTCAATCGCCGGCTTTTTGGTGCGCAAGAGTGTGTGGGCCGTGGGCGGCGATGGTTGGGCCTATGACATCGGTTATGGCGGGTTGGACCATGTGCTGGCGACGGGCCTCAACGTGCACATGCTCGTCCTCGATAGCGAAGTCTACTCGAACACCGGCGGCCAGGCCAGCAAGTCGACCGACCTGGGGGCGGTTGCCAAGTTCGCCGTGGGCGGCAAGCGCACGCCCAAGAAAGATTTGGGCATGATGGCGATGAGCTACGGCTACGTCTATGTGGCTCAGGTGGCCATGGGCGCCAGCGACTCGCAGACTATCCGTGCTTTCCAGGAGGCCGAATCGTACCCGGGCCCGTCCCTCATCATTGCCTATTCGACCTGCATCGCCCAGGGATTCAATATGACCTTTTCGGCGGCGCAGGAAAAGCGGGCGGTCGATTCCGGCCACTTTATTCTCTACCGCTACGACCCTCGCCTGCGCGCACAGGGGCGAAACCCGCTGCAGCTCGATTCCAAAGCGCCTAGCATCCCATTGCGCGAGTACTATTACAGCGAGAACCGCTACCGCATGCTCGCACAGAGCGACCCCGATCAGGCCGAACGCCTGCTCGCCGAGGCGCAGGAGCACGTCCGCGAGCGCTGGCAGCTCTATGACTATCTCGCGCACAGACCTGTGGCCGAAGCACAGCCCGAACTGGAAAGGGCGTGAATAGGAGGCAACCATGGACTTGAGCACAACTTATCTGGGGCTCAAGCTCAAGAACCCGATCGTGCCCTCGGCGTCGCCATTGTCGCGCCATGTGGATACGATCCGCCGCCTGGAGGATGCGGGCGCAGCGGCGGTCGTTATGTACTCGCTCTTTGAGGAGCAGCAGCACCTGGAGAGTCTGCAGCTCGATCACTATCTCGAGTACCAGACTGAAGCCTTTGCCGAGGCGCTGACCTGGGTGCCCACGGAGCCGCAGTATAAGCTGGGCAGCGAGGAATACCTGGAGCACATCCGTCGCGCCAAAGAGGCCGTGCAGATCCCCATCATCGGCAGCCTGAACGGCATCTCCTGCGGCGGCTGGACCCGGTATGCTGCCGAGATGCAGCAAGCGGGCGCCGATGCCATCGAGCTGAACCCCTACTATGTGGCGACCCAGATCAAGGATACGGCTCAGGAGGCCGAGGAACGGGTGCTCGCGATCACGCGCGAGGTCAAGGGGCGTGTCTCCATACCAGTCGCGGTCAAGATTGGCCCCTGCTGGAGCGCCATGGGTCACATGGCCTCTCGCCTGGTCGAGGCGGGCGCCAACGGCCTGGTGCTCTTCAACCGCTTCTACCAGCCCGACCTGGACCTGGAAGCGCTCGAGGTGGTGCCGCACCTGACCCTGAGCACCTCCGAGGAGATGCGTTTACCCCTGCGCTGGGTGGCCATCCTCTATGGGCGAGTGCCGGCGGACCTGGCTATCACGACGGGCGTGCACACCTACCAGGATGTGCTCAAGGGGCTCATGGCTGGGGCGCGCGTCACCCAGATGGCTTCGGAACTCCTGCAGAACGGCATCGGCCGTATTCGTGAGATCTTGGCGGGCCTGTCAACGTGGATGGCGGAGCGGGAGTATGCTTCGGTAGTGGAGATGCAGGGCAGTATGAGCCAGCAAAATGTCGCTGACCCCGCCGCGTTTGAGCGCGCCAACTATATGAAAGTGCTCCACTCCTGGCGCCCCGACCCCGCCGGCCAGCTTTTCCGCGCCATGCTGCCCTAGCCAGGAGGTGAGCCTCAGCCGAGCGCAGCAGTATGGTCGTGGCAGCTGGATCCGCTCGTTCCATGACGTCGGATACGGCCGGGCACCAAGCGTTGCACGCTTCTCACCCCGGTTGAGGCCGGGCAGAGCGAAGCGGGTGATCCGGAGCGGCCCGGGGCTGGTCCCCCAGGCCCGATTGGGCACAACCGCGATGAAAACGCCCTTCGGCTTCCGGGCATCATGCTCCGCGCGTGGCCGGAACAGGCCTTCTGTACGGTGTGGGTCTGTGGGGCGGCTGCGCAGCGGCCGCCCCACAGACCCACACCCTCTGGGATAAGGCCGGGCTTGGGCGGAGCGGGCCAGCCGGCAATTGCCCGGAAGGGCCCCGGCGCTATTTTCAATACTAGCTGTTGACAAGTGCCGCCAGCCTCTGTAGAATCCGCGCGCGGATAGAGACTCTATCTGCGTTTATCCGCGTTCACCTGCGCTTCCATCCCGTTCTTTTTCCAAGGTTGGTGCGAGTTTGGTTACCCTGGAACAATCCCTCACCCCCGCCGAGCGGGATCTGGTCGCCTCGCTGCGCACGCCGCAGGCCATCCAGGCCTTTCTGGATGCCATCCCCTACAGTATTGATCCGTTTTACCGCTGCCCCCTGGCTGTACTGCGAGACGGCCGGGCGCACTGCTTTGACGGCGCCCTCTTTGCGGCGGCCATGCTGCGCCGGCTCGGCGACCCCCCACTGATCGTCGAGATGCTCCCCAACGAGCGCGATGACGATCACCTTGTCGCTCCCTTCAAGCGTGGCCGCTTTTGGGGAGCGGTGGCCAAATCGAACTTTTCCGGTCTGCGCTACCGCGAGCCGGTCTATCGCTCTCTGCGCGAGCTGATCATGTCGTACTTTGAGAGTTTTTTCAACGCTGCCGGCGAAAAGACTTTGCGCGGCTATACCCTGCCCCTGGACCTGAGCCGTCTTGATGGACTCGGCTGGGAAACGTGCAGCGAAGCCCTCGACGCTGTTGCGGAGCAGCTCGACCGGGCCCGCCGCGTGCGCATCCTCTCGCCCGAGCAGATCGCCGGTCTCTCCCCGGTCGACTATCGCTCATTGAAGGCGGGGCTCCTGGGCTCGGATGAAGCGGGGCTGTACAAAGTGCAGGGTGGGCTGGCAACGGATTCCTGACACGGATTACACGGATTGCGTTCGTACCATAGTGAGGTGCCTCGCTGAAGCGGAAAACTGCATTGGCGCCTGTGAGGCATGATCCCTCAGCCAGGGCATCCAGGTAATCCGTGCAATCCGTGCCGGAAATCCGTTGACAGCGTCCTCAGGATTCCCAGGCCTCATTCCCTGCCGCGTAGGCCCGGCTCAGGTGCTCTGCCGCGCGCTCCCGGTCGCCCTGGCGAAGCGCCAGCTCTGCCGCTGCGGCCTCTTCCCACAGGGTTTTCTGCAGAGGGCTTTGGCCCTCTCCCAGCCCCGCCTTGAGCTGCTCCACGATCAGCGCCAGCTCATCCAGCGCCCCATAGCGCATGTAGGGGAGCGAGTCCAGGTGCGCCATCGCCGCGCCCACGCTGCTGAAGGCGGGCGCTCCCTCGCGCACCATCTGCGCCAGCGCCTCGCCCCCGGCTCGCGCATCCGCCAGTGATTGCCGAAAGTTAAAGCGCGTCACCGGCAGGCCGGGCAGGCCGCGGAAGGCCCAGTTATAGAAATAGCGGTAGAGCGCCTGCAGCGCCAGCACGCACCCCGTGCCCGAGCCGCCGGCGCAGGCCATGCCGAGAGCCGCGCGCGTGTTGTGTGGGGCCATCACTGAGCCCGTATCCCAGCGCATCTTATCGATAAAGAGCGCGGTCAGGCCGTTGAGCTGCCAGCAATAGACGGGCACCGCCATCACCAGCCCGTCGGCCGCTTGCAGCTGCGCTGCCCGAGTCGTGGCTGCATCGTCGTGCAGGCAGGCCTGCGTATCCCAGCAGTTGCCCCCGCAGCCGATGCACGGCTGTAGTGGCTCATCGGCCAGGTAGAGGATCTGCGTCTCCGCGCCCGCCGCCCGCGCCCCGGCCAGCGCCTGCTGTACGAGCTCGTGCGTCATGCCGTCCTTGTGCGGCGAGCCGACGATACCCAGAATGTTGATTGAACGTGCCATGGCTTATCCCTCCTGCTTGCTTCTGGATCGTGGCCGGGTGTGTTGCGCTGCCATACACCCGGCTATATCTTGAGGGTCTGGCGGTCGGTGTGTGCC
>DAOTVS010000054.1:0-14316 GCA_034436375.1 Anaerolineae bacterium
GCAGCGCTGCCCGACGGGCGGCGTGTGAACCTGTTCAAGGTGCTGCTGACGAACGCGTGCGAGCGCGATTGCGGCTATTGCGCCAACCGCAGCAGCCGGAACGGGCCGCGGACCAGTTTTGAGCCGGGGGAGCTGGCGGCGACCTTTGCGGAGCTGGTGCGGCGCAATCTGGCCAGCGGGCTGTTCCTGAGCTCGGCGGTGTATGGCTCCAGCGCGCAGGCGATGGAGCGCATGATTGCGGCCGTGGAGATTGTGCGCTTCAAGTACGGCTTTCGCGGCTATGTGCACCTGAAGATCCTGCCCGGCGCTGAGGAGGCAGAAGTGGAGCGCGCTACCCGGCTGGCGCAGCGCGTTTCGGTGAACCTGGAGGCGCCCAACCCCGCCCGTCTGGCCATTCTGAGCGGCAGCAAGCGTTTCAGGGAGGATCTGCTGCAGCGCATGCGCTGGGCTGACGCTTATATGCATGAGCCTGGGGCGATCAGCACGGGGCAGACGACGCAGTTTGTGGTCGGGGCCGCGGGCGAGACCGACCGGGAGATCCTGCTGACGACAAGCCGCCTCTATCGCGAGCTGCGCCTGGCGCGCGCTTACTTTAGCGCCTTTCAACCTGTGCCCGGCACCCCCCTGGAAGGGCTCCCCCCGACCCCAACGCTGCGTGAGCACC
Organism: Anaerolineae bacterium; assembly: GCA_034436375.1. GTDB lineage: Bacteria > Chloroflexota > Anaerolineae > SpSt-313 > SpSt-313 > DAOTVS01. The sequence goes on from DAOTVS010000054.1 coordinate 665, forward strand.
GCCTGTATCAGAGTGATTTCCTGCTGCGCCAGTATGGGTTCGTTTTCGATGAGCTGATCTTTGATGGCGAGGGCAACCTGCCCCTCACGCGAGACCCCAAGCTGCTGTGGGCCCAGAGGCACCCCGAGCGGTTTCCGCTGGAGATCAACCGGGCCGAGCGCGAAGACCTGCTGCGCGTACCGGGGATCGGGCCACGCTCAGCCGGGCGTATCCTGGCTGCGCGGCGCGAGCGCGCCCTGCGAGACCTCGAGACGCTGGGCCGGCTGGGCGTGACGGTGGGTCGGGCAGCCCCCTTTGTGTTGCTGGCGGGGCGGCGGCCGCCGGTTCAGCTCTCGCTCTGGGGCGAGGAGGTAGCCCCATTGGGCGAGAGCATTTTGAAACCGGCATGAATGTTACCCGTCGCCTTGCTTTTCTGTGGGCTCCTGTGGCGGGGGGATGAAAATGGCCCGGCGCAGCGCTTGCTCGCCGTAACGACTGTGAATCTGGTCAATGACCTGGCTCAGGCGCGCCCAGCGTCCCTCATCATCGCCGAACAGGCTCATCTGATAAGCTGGCGTCTCAGCCAGGCCGGCGGCGCTGACGCCGAGCAGGCGCACCGGCGTGCCGGGCTTGCAGGCTTTGCGGAAGAGCTCACGGGCCTGCTGGAAGATGGCCGGCGCCAAGTCGGTGGGGCGCTCCAGTGTGGTCTGCCGGGTGATGGTGGTGAAATCAGCAAAGCGCAGCTTGATGCCGATGATGCGCCCCTGCACGCCGTGCGCTCGCAGGCGTGCGGCCAGCTCGTCACTGGCACTGAGGAGCGATTTCTCCAGTTCTTCGGCGTCGCGTACATCGCGGGCAAAGGTGTGCTCGGTGCTGACGGAGCGCCGCCGATATTCGGGCACCACGGGGCTGTTGTCGATGCCGTGGGCATGCTCATACAGTGCTTCACCCTGGCTGCCAAAGGCGTAGACCAGGCTCTGTTTGGGCATCGCCGCCAGGTCGCCTATGGTGCGGATGCCGAGGCTATGCAGACGGCGCGCCGCTACCTCACCTACCCCCCACAGCTTTTCTACCGGCAGGGGCGCCAAAAAGGCGGCCTCTTGACCGGGCGGCACAATCACCAGGGCGCGCGGCTTGCGTAGATCGGAGGCAACCTTGGCCACCAGTTTGTTCGCTGCCACCCCCACGGAGGAAGGCAGGCCGCATTCGGCCTGCACGCGCTGCTGGATGGTGCGTGCGATCTCTTCCGCCGGGCCCCACAGGCGCTCACAGCCCGTGACGTCGAGAAAGGCCTCGTCGATCGAGACTTGCTCCATCAGCGGCGTATAGCCCTCCAGAATGGCCATGACCCGGCTGGAGTAACGCTCGTATTGGGCGTGATGGCCGTGGCGCACGATGGCCTGTGGGCACAGGCGCAGGGCCTGGGCCATCGGCATGGCGGAGCGGACGCCAAAGGCCCGGGCCGCATATGAGGCCGAAGAAACGACGCCGCGCCGGCTGGGATCGCCGCCGACGATGATGGGCAGGCCGGCCAGGCTCGGGTCGAGGAGTTCCTCGACCGAGGCGAAAAAGGCATCCAGGTCAATGTGGATGATGCTACGGGTGCTCCCGCTCATGCCCCCCTGCCTTTACAGTATCTGTATAGAGTCTACACTGTCCTGGCCTTTCCCTCAAGTTTGGTGCTGCCGGGTTTCACGCTGCGCAGATGCCCAGCACGAACCCTTCTTAGGGAGCAGGTATGGAGCATCACTGCGCCCGGGCCCAAGCCGGGCAACGCGGCTGCTTGACAGCGCCCGGCAACAGCATATCCTCTACTTTACATTCTGAGTATTGCCTTTGGCCGGCCATTCGACAGGAGCAACTGTGCCATGTTTGCCACTCGCCAACGGTTGGAGGATAACGAGTACGCCATCCTGGCGCCTTATGCCGTCAAGAGCCGGGAGACGCGCGGGCGAACTTACCCGGAGGAGGAGCATGCCTACCGGACGGCATTCCAGCGCGATCGGGACCGAATCGTGCACACGACGGCTTTCCGGCGGCTGGAGTACAAGACTCAGGTCTTTATCAACTATGAGGGCGATCATTACCGCACGCGCCTGACGCACACCATCGAAACCGCACAGATCGCGCGCACCATAGCGCGGGCACTGATGCTCAACGAGGACCTGACGGAGAGCATCGCCCTGGCACACGATCTGGGCCATACACCCTTTGGCCACTCAGGCGAGGCGGCCCTGCACGAGATGATGCGCGAGCACGGTGGGTTCAACCACAACGCCCAGAGCTTGCGGCGGGTCGAGTATCTGGAGGAGCGCTATCCCGGTTTCCCGGGCCTCAACCTGACGTGGGAAGTGCGCGAGGGGATTATCAAGCACACCACCGAGTACGATATGGCCGATGCGTGCGGCTATGAGCCCGAATGCCGCGCCTCGCTCGAAGGCCAGGCGGTAAACGCTGCCGACGAGATCGCCTACAATGCCCATGACCTCGACGATGGGCTGCGCTCGGGGCTCATCCAGCCGGAAGAACTGGCTGGCATCCGGGTGTGGGAGGAGGTCTGCGCACGGATTGGGACGACGCCGGGACAGTTGACGGAGATGGACCGCCGGCGGGCCATCCGCGAGTTGATCAACAGCGCCGTGAGCGACCTGGTGGCATCGTGCGATGCGGCCCTGGTTGCTCAAGGGATCGATTCGGTGGCGGCAGTTCGCCTTTATCCAAAGAACCTGATGGCCTTTTCGCCGGAGATGACCGCCAAGAACAAGGAACTTCGCGGCTTTCTCTATAGCCATCTGTACCGGCATTACCGCGTCATGCGCATGCAGGTCAAGGCGCATCGCCTGGTGGTCAGCCTGTTCCAGGAGTATCTGCAGAGGCCGGATCAGCTGCCGCAAGCCGTACAGCGGCGCTACCACGAGGGTGACCCGTACCGGGTGGTGTGTGACTATGTGGCCGGAATGACCGATCGTTATGCCCTGGAGGAGTACCGCAAACTGTTTGATCCCGAGGAGCGAACGTAAAGCGCGAAGGTAGCGCGAAGGACGCGAAGCACGAGCCCCTTCGCGTCCTTCGCTGCCTTCGTGACCTTCGTGCTTAGGCTTCGCTGCTGATAGGGGTGGGCGAAAGCTCGACTGAGAAAGCGGTAAAGTAGCTCTGAGACGGGACGTCGCCGCCGCCATAGGCCATATCGAGGACGCGGCCTTCCAGCTTGAGCGATGAGGTCTTGACCGAGAAAATCTGTCCGGGTTGGGCGAGCACGATTTCGCCGCGTGAGGCCAGCTTGGTGCGCAGAGCTGCATCGTTATAGGCGTGCTCGCTGGCCAGGACGATGGCGACCGTGCGGATATCGGTCTTGTCGAAGAGCCAGACCTCAAAGGCAGTCACGCGTTGAGTCTCGCCGCCGCCGATGACTTCGGCCATGCCGAGGCCACACTCGCCCAGGAAATCGCCGTTGGGCGATTCGATGCCGAAGGACATGTCAAAGTCAATATCACCCAGGTTGTAGGTGGCCACAAAGGGCCCCAGGGCTGCCGTCTGCGGGGCGGGTGTGGTCACGGGCGCCTGTGGTGCAGCAACACGCGGCTGTGGCTGCGGCGCTACGACGGGCTGCCGGGATTCATTGACCATGGCCGGTGGTGCAACAGCCGTCGCCTGTACGTTGGCGCTCGCGCCGGCCGTCGCCAGCCGGGGCTCTTCGGCCGGCATCTCGCTGACCGTCCGTGACTGCAGGAAGTAGACCAGCAGAAGAAGGCCAGCCAGGATCACCAGTACGAGGACGGCCAGCCCCAGCACCCGCAGAAAGCGTGACTGCAGAGGCTCTGTCGCCGCACTGGCGGCAGCACCGGGGGTCGCTGCCGCTGCAACCGTGGGACTGACCTCTGGCAGTTGGGTCCCCACAACACCAGCCAGGGCGATCAAGCGCTTGGCGCCGTCGGCGTCACCAGCGGCGGTGCGCTCCTCGGCCAACTTGCTCAATTCCTGCGTGATCTGCGCCATCGAGCTCTTGCTCGAGGTGAGGGCCTGTACCCGCTCCTGAGCGGCCGCGGCGTCACCCGTCACGGAGAACGAGTCGGCCGTCATCGCCAGGTAGTGTTGCTGCCAGACTGCGTCGAGATCAGCCGGGCGAGCGTTGCCGCTCCACTGCACCGGCCACACGCCCCATCCCAATACGACGAGGCCCAAGATCAGGCCTACTATGAACGCAACCCCGACGGTAAGCAGGATGTGGCGTTGCGCTATTTCACTGATTCTACTCATCTAAGCACCCCTCTCTCCGCCGCTAAGCTTTTGGCGGCCAACCTACCTACGCAGCACCGGACCCTTGGTGGCTCGTGTCAAAACATCCACGCCCTCTTCGGTTACCACGGCGAGATCCTCGATACGCACGCCGCCCCAACCCTGAAGGTAGATGCCCGGCTCGATGCTAAAGACCATCCCGGGCTCCAGGCGTTCCTGCGAGCGGGGGCCGACCGATGGTCGCTCATGAATTTCCAGCCCCACGCCGTGACCCAGGCCATGGCCAAAGTTGCTGCCATAGCCTGCGTCTGCAATTACTTGTCGCGCAATGGCGTCCGCTTCCTTCCCTGTCATACCAGGGCGGATGCTCGCTTCAGCGGTTTCTTGGGCTGCCAGCACAATGCCATAGATACGGCGTAGCTCATCACCTGGCTCGCCAAGGCAGATGGTGCGAGTCAGATCCGAGCAGTAGCCTGCCACGCGCGCTCCCAGGTCGAGCACAATCGGCTCTCCCGGTACGATAGGCCGGTCCGAAGGGATGGCGTGAGCCATGGCGCCGTTGGGCCCGGCAGCAGCAATGACGGAAAAGGAGACCTCGTCGGCGCCATGGGTGCGCATGAAGGCTTCCAGCTCCCAGGCCAGTTGTTTCTCCGTCATGCCGGGCCGCAGGAACTCGGGCAGCGCCCCGATGGCGGCGTCGGAGATGGCCACGGCTCGCCGTATCAGGTCGATCTCTTCCGGGGTCTTGATGACGCGCAGATCCTCGACCCAATCTCGAAACGGCACGAGCTCCAGGCCCTCGGTTGCGGCCAGCTCCTGATGCAGCGCACAGGTGACATGGGCGCTCTCAAAGGCCACGCGGTGGACCCCGATCTCATGCACAAGCTCGGCAAAGGCGGCCGGAAAGGATTTCTCCAGTTTGTAGAGGGTGTAATCCGGAGCCTGGCGCTCAGCCTGCTCGTAATAGCGGAAATCGGTGATGACCAGGGCGCGGTCGCCGGTAATCAGGAGTGTGCCATCCCCGGGTGCGGATGGGGAAAAGCCGCTCATGTACTGGATGTTCGGAGCGCTGGTGATCATGAAGGCATCCACCTGATCGGCGGCCAATCGCTCACGTATTTTGGCGATGCGCTCATGGATGAGGGCGCTGGTCATGAAGCCTCCTCGTTGTAGTCGGTGTCGTTTGTCTGCATAGGGCTATCGAACCGGCAAGCCGCTGTGGGCCTGCCCGGCCGGGTCAGGCGCGCAGCGCTCATCCGGCGGCAGTACTCCAGAGTGCGCTGTGCCCGTGGATGGGCTTTCAGGTAGACGGAGCGCACCCGGCCCCGTGAGACATGGGTATAGATCTGGGTGGTAGAAAGCAACGAATGCCCCAGAAGCTCCTGTACGACGCGCAGGTCGGCGCCGCCATCCAACAGGTGCGTGGCAAAGGTGTGCCGGAGCACATGCGGCGTGATACGCTTATCGATGCCTGCGCGCAGGGTATAGTCGTGGAGCAGCATGGCCACAAAGCGGCTGGTCAGGCGGCCTCCACGGCGGTTCACAAAGAGCGCTTCGCCGTTGGCGCGGCGCCCCGTTGCCAGCTGGGGCCGGGCAAGCGAGAGGTAATCGTTCAGTGCCCGCACTGCGGGTTCGCCCAGCAACGCAATGCGCTCCTTATTGCCCTTGCCCAGAACCCGCAGCTCTCGGCGGTGGTGATCGAAATCCGACACGTTGAGGCGCACCAGCTCGCCCACACGCAGGCCCCCGGCGTAGAGCACCTCCAGGATCGCCCGGTCGCGCCGGCCCTGGGGCGTCGTCTCGTCGGGCTGCGCCAACAGAGACAAAACCTCTGGCGCCGAGAGCACATCGGGCAGGCGCCGTCCCGTCTTGGGTGCATGCAGGGCCAGGAAGGGATTGGTGCGCACCCACCCCTCGCTCTGCAAATAGTTGCCGAACGAGTGCACCTCGGCCACCCGGCGGGCGATGGATCCACGCGCATAATTGCTGGCTGTCAGCCAGGCCAGATAGCTGCGCATATGGCTGTGGTTGAACTGTTCCCAGCCCCTAACGCCGCGCGCGACGGCAAAGCGCAGAAACTCGGCGACCTCACGCCCATAGTTTGCCAATGTGTAGGGTGAGGCGCTGCGCACTGCTTTCATATAGTCGAGGAACCCGGCCAGGGCCCGTGCCATCTCGGGCGGGATGGCCGGCCCCTCCTCATGCTCGTCGCTGGGCTGCGATGGCATCCGGTTCGCCCTCCTCGGCCGGGACCTGCTCCTCGCAACGTATGCAGCGCAGCCACCCCTTGCGGGCTACTGTGAGCAGGCCGCCACATTTGGGACACGGTCGCGACACGGGGCGTTGCCAGACCGTGAAATCGCACTGGGGATAGTTGGCGCAGCCGTAAAAGGTGCGGCGCCGGCGCGTCCGCCGCTCGACGATCTCGCCGCCACATTTCGGGCAGGTCGCGCCCACTTTGACCAGGTAGGGTCGGGTGTTGCGGCAGGTGGGGTAATTGCTGCAGGCAATGAACTTGCCAAAGCGGCCGGTCTTGATCACCATGGGGTGGCCGCACTGCTCGCAGACCTCACCCGTCTCTTCGGGCTCGCGGCGCACTGTTGGCATCTCCCTCTCGGCCTGCGCCAGGCGCGCCGAAAAGGGGCCGTAGAACTCGCGCAGCACACTCACCCAGTCGGCATCGCTGCGAGAGATGCGGTCCAGGTCCTCTTCCATGTGAGCGGTAAAACCCGTGTCTACCACCTCTGGAAAGTGTTGCACCAGGAGGTCATTCACCTGGAAACCCAGCTCAGTGGGCACCAGATTGCGCTCCTGCCGCTCAACATAACCACGGTCCTGGATGGTGGAGAGGATCGCTGCATAAGTGCTGGGCCGCCCGATTCCGAGCTCCTCCAGAGCCTTGACCAGTGTTGCCTCGGTATAACGGGGCGGTGGCTGGGTAAAGTGCTGCTCTGGCAGCAGGCGGACGAGGTCGAGCACCTCGCCGCGGCTGAGCGGCGGCAGCATTGCCCCTTCCTCCTCGCCGGCTGCCTCGTCGTGGGCTAACTTGTAGATGGCCAGGAACCCCGCAAAGCGCAGGCTTGAGCCGCTGGCGCGGAAAAGGTAGCGCCAAGGGGCCATGGCTTCTTCGGGCACCGGTTCGGGAAGGTTTCCCAGGTCTTGAGGCTTCCCTGCCCTGATCTCGACTGTCAGAGTATCATAGACGGCTGGGGCCATCTGGCTGGCCACAAAGCGCCTCCAGATCAGCTCGTAGAGGCGGAACTGCTCGCGGCTCAAGAACCCTTTGATGGCTTGCGGCGCGCGGCGGACGGATGTGGGCCGGATGGCCTCGTGGGCTTCCTGGGCGTTCTGCACCTTGGTCTTGTAGACAGGTGGGCGCTCGGGCAGAAATTGGGCGCCAAAGTGCTCTCGGATATAGGCGCGGGCCTCGTCGCGGGCCTCCTCCGACACGTTGACCGAGTCGGTGCGCATGTAGGTGATCAGGCCGACGGTGCCTTCGGGGCCGATATCGACGCCCTCGTAGAGCGATTGGGCAATGGCCATCGTGCGCCGGGGGGCGAAACCGAGCCGGCGCGAGGCCTCTTGCTGTAGGGTGCTGGTCGTGAAGGGGGGGGCCGGGCGGCGCTGGCGCGTGCCGCTCTGCACCTTGCTCACGGCATAGGAGGCGCCCTGCAGGTCGTCGACGATCGCCTGGGCGGCCGGCTGGTCTTTGAGGTCGACTTCCTGACCGTCGATGCGCGCCAGATGGGCGATAAAGGCGGGATGCTTGCCGGTGTGTGGGCGCTTGGCCAACTCTGCGTCGATGGACCAGTACTCAACGGGCACAAAGGCCCGGATCTCGCGCTCGCGGTCGACCACGAGCCGCACTGCCACCGACTGCACGCGCCCCGCCGAAAGGCGGCTGCGCACGCGCTCCCAGAGGAGGGGGCTGATCTGATAGCCAACCAGGCGGTCGAGGATGCGGCGCGCCTGCTGGGCGTTGATCAGGGGCCAATCCAGGCTGCGCGGGTGCCGGAACGCCTCGGCGATGGCGCGGGGCGTGATCTCGTGAAAGACGACGCGGCGGGCGCGCTCGGGCTCTATGCCGGTCGCCTCCATCAGGTGCCAGGCAATAGCCTCACCCTCGCGGTCGGGGTCGGTAGCCAGGTAGACTTCGGAGGCATCGGCCACCAGGCCCTGCAGCTCCTTGACGACGGGCGCCTTTTCTTTCGGTACGCGGTATTCGGGCCTGAAATCGTGCTCGACGTCCACACTCAGGCGCGAGCGCAAGAGGTCGCGCACGTGGCCGATGGAGGCGCGCACGGTATAGTCGCGGCCCAGAAAGCGGCCGATGGTGCGCGCTTTGGCCGGCGACTCGACGATCACCAGGGGGCCCTTGTCGTGACGGCCCTCAACCTTGCGCGCGGCGCGGGCAGACCTGGCCGGGCGCGCTTTCCCGGTTTTCGCGGGGCGCTCTTTCCCGGGCGCCGGCTTTTTGGGGGCGGGCTCGGGGCGGGGCAGGCCTTCGTGCGCCGCTGTCGCGCCGAACCGGAAGAGCGACGTGCCGCAGGCGCCGCACACGCCGCGCGTAGCCGGCCGGCCGCGCGAATCGAACACCGCCTGTGGCTGACACAGGGGGCGCTTTTCGCGGCATTTTGGGCAATAGACGGTCGCTTCCTGCTCCACAATCGATGCTCCAATGATGGGCTGCGAAGCCAGTGGGCTCATTCTAGCACATACAAAAGGATTCGACAAGGAGGATGATGTATAGGAGACGCATTATGCATCGGGCAAGAAGCGCACAAAGACCTGATTGCCCAGCAAGAGCCCGTGCGGGGTCAGGCGGATACTCTCCGCCGTGACCTCCAGCAGGCCATCCGCCACGCTCTCCGCGATGGCGCCGGCATAGAGGTCAGTGGGGTCGGCGCCAAAGCGAGCGCGGAACTCGGGCCGGCTGACGCCGGCGAGCAGGCGCAGGCCCAAAATCATGACCTCGGCGCGCTCGAGCGCGGGCGTGGTGCACTCTTCCTCAGCCGTAAGCGGGCGGCCCCCGCGCCAACGGGCGATGTACTCCTCGGGCCGAGCCACGTTGGCGCACCGCCTGCCGCGCAGCCAGGAGTGGGCGGCAGCGCCGCAGCCGGCATAGGGCAGGTCGTGCCAGTAGGTGAGATTGTGGCGGCTCTCCAGGCCCGGCCGCGCCCAGTTGGAGATCTCATAATGGGTGAACCCTGCTTCGGCCAGGCGCGCCTGGCCGAATTCGTACATGTCGGCGGCCAGGTCGGGGCTGGGCGCGGGCAGGGCGCGGCAGGCCACGCGCGCTTCGAGGGGCGTCCCCGGCTCCAGGATGAGGCTGTAGAGGGAGAGGTGCTCTGGCTCGAGGGCCAGGGCATCCTCCAGGTCGGATTGCCAGTCGGCCAGGGCCTGGCCGGGCAGGCCGTAGATCAGGTCGAGGTTCACGTTCTGCAGGCCGGCGCGGCGGGCCAGGGCGACGGCCTCCCGCGCCTGCGCCGCCGAGTGGATGCGCCCCAGGAGCTGTAGAAAGTGCGGCTGGAAGCTCTGCACGCCCAGGCTGAGGCGGTTGACGCCCGCCTGCTGCAGGGCCGCCAGCGATTCGGCCGTCACCGTGCCCGGGTTGGCCTCGCAGGTGATCTCGGCGCCGGGGCGGACCGCAAAGGCATCGCGCACGGCCTGCAGCAGCTGCGCCAGCAGCGCGGAAGGGAGCGCGGTCGGCGTGCCGCCGCCGATGTAGAGCGTCTCCAGCGGCGGCCGCTGCCACGCAGCGCCGGCGGCGCGCACCTCGGCCAATAATGCCTCTACGTAGGGGCCGTACCAGCCGGCGGGCAGGGGGTAGGAGCTGAAATCGCAATAGCTGCACTTGGCCCGGCAAAAGGGGATGTGCAGGTAGAGGCTGGCTGGGGGGCGATAAGCGGCGGGGGAAAGCCCGCCGCACGCGGCAGGGCCGCTAGAAGGGGCGGATGCCTGCATGGAGGATAGCCTCGAGTACAGAGCCGCCCAGGGCGCGTGCCTTGTCGGAGATGGTGAAGCAATAATCCGCAACGCCGCGCGGGTCGATATCGCCGATCTTTTCGCGCGGGCTGACTGCAAGGCCGTCGTGCATCAGCCCCCGCAGCACGCCGCCAATTGTGGCAAGCACTGGCTCGCCGGCGACCGTGGCGACGGCGTCGCCGGCCTGAACGCGCTCGCCGATGCGCCGCCGACTCTGCAGGGGCCCCGCCGCAGGGGAGCGGAGCACGCGCTCGCCGGTGTAACCGAGCACAGGCTCCGGCATGCCCGTATCGGCCTGGGCGCTGCCACTGGTAATGAGGCGCCCCAGATCATGGCCGCGCATCGTCTCGACCACCACGTGAGCATCGGCGCCAGCCGTATAGCCCGGGCCCAGCGCAATCACCAGCGGCGCGTCGCCAAGGCGGGTGCCCAGGTTGCGCTTGGCCAGGATGGCATCGACCAGGGCGATGGGGCGCAGAGAGAGCGCCTGGCGCGCCTCAGGGTCCACCAGCACGGGCACGTGCCCCTGAGCCAGGATGCGCTCAGCCTGGGCGAGGTCCGCCGCCAGGTTGCCGCACACGCCTTCGATGGTAGCGCTGCCCTCGTAGACAGCGCGGGCAAAGCACACGGGCAGGCGCAGGGCGCGCGGCTGCGGCACTTCGGTCATGAGGATGGCGAACCCGGCGCGGTGCAGGCGGTGCGCCACGCCCGAGGCCAGGTCGCCGGCGCCGCGGATGACCACCAGAGGCCCGCGTTCAGTCATGCCGGCCCTCCGCAGCCACGGGCCAGATTGCGCTCGGGACCACTTCGCATAGGGGCCGGCCGGAGCCGCCACGGCGGGCGAGGATCAGCTCGGCGACAATGCTGATGGCAATCTCGGCGGGGGTTTCGGCGCCGATATCCAATCCGATGGGGGCGTGCACTCGGGCGATCTGCCCGGCGCTGTAGCCTGCAGCCTGCAGGCGCTCGAACAAACGGCGCACCTTGGTGCGGCTGCCGATGAGCCCCAGGTAGTGCACCGGCTGGCCTAGCAGTTGCAGCAGCGCTTCCTCGTCGTGCTCGTGGGAGCGGGTGACGATGACGCAATAGGTGCGCTCGTCCAGCGGGAGCCCGGCCGACTGGAGATCGGAAAAGGAAACCAGGCGCAGCTCGGCTGTGGGAAAGCGCTGGGGGGTGAGGAACTCCTCCCGGTCATCCACGACCAGCACGCGAAAGCCGGCCAGCGTCGCCGCATGGGCGAGGGCCTGCGCCACGTGCCCGGCGCCGAGGATGAGCACTGTGTCTGCGGGTTGCAGCAACTGGATAAAGACCTCCACCGTCCCGCCGCAGACGCCCATCGCCTCTGGCTCTTGCTCGTGCAGGGAATACTCGTGCAGGCCGCTCTCGCCGGCGCCGCTCAGGGCCGAGAGGGCATCGCGCACGATGTGGGCCTCCATGCTCCCTCCCCCGACGGTGCCCAGCGTGCGCCCGGAGGGCCAGACGGCCATCTGGGCGCCCGGGTGCCGCGGGCCCGAGCCGCTCACACGCACAATGGTGGCCAGCGCCAAAGGCTCACCGGCGCGGATGGCATTGGCAATGGCGGCGTAGAACTCGTCAAGGTTTGGCATCGGTCCTTCCCATGAGTTCTCCGCTCAAACACTCGGGAAAAAGCGCAGGCGGCGGTGAGCCTGGGTGTAATAGCGCACCTGCTCGACCAGGGTGGCATCGGGCGGGAGCGACTTGAGCGCGCTGACGATATCGCGCGCCGCCGCCGTCACCGCGTGCCGGTCGTGGGCATCCGCCCAGGGCAGGGCCATCTGGCTCGAGCCCACGACGCCGATGATATCCGGCAGGACGCGATCGAGGTCACTTTCGGCGAGGGAAGCCACGAAAGAGACATAACGTCCGGCCACCCGCTCGGCTGTGACCGTGAGCAGCTCGGGCACGGTGACGGCCGACCAGACGAGGAGGGAAAGCCCGGCCCGGGGCGTGTCTTCGACCTCAGCCAGGGGGGCGCGCAGGCTGTGCGCCACGGCAATCGCCAGCGGCAGCGACTGCTCATCGACGGGGACGACCACGTCGAACTGCCAGCGCCAGCGCAGGCGCAGGGCATGGAAGCGCTGCAGCATGCGCCCCAGGTCCTCGTAGCTCAGGCGGTCGCGGGGCAGGACGGGTATGTGCAGCCCATCATCGCCCATGGCGCCCAGGCAGACGATGCCGAACTCGGCATAGAGGCGCGCCTTGATATCCCAGGGCTCGCGTGCGGGAAACTCCTGGTGGCGCAGGGCGGCCTGCAGGGCATCGGCGAGCCCTTCGCCCTCCTCGCCGGGGGGCAGCAGCTCCTGCGCATGCTGAAAGCTCGCCTCCGCCGCCTTGTAGTCGCCGAGCGCCAGCTGGGCGCTGCCGGCCAGGTAATGGAGCTCCCAATCGCCGGGGTAAGAGTCGAGCAACGGGCGCAGCTCGCCCAGGGCCGTCTCGTACTGGCCGCCGGTATAATAGGCGTAAGCGATCTCATAGCGGACGGCCGGGTCCTCGGGGGCCAGGGCCAGGCACTTGCGGAAAGCGCCGATGGCCTCTTCCGGTTGGCCCAGGTCCACCAGGACGTGGCCGAGATTGAAATAGCTATCATAGGATGGCGCTAGAGAGGCGGAGGTGCGAAACTCTTCCGCCGCCTTGCTCAGGAGATTCTTGCGCCGATAGTGGAACCCCAGGGCAATGTGCGCCTCGGCCAAGCCGGGGTCGGCGCGCACGGCCCGTTTGTATTCTCCCATGGCCTCGTCGAGGCGCCCGGCCTGTTCCAGCGCTTCCCCGCGTTCCAGGTAAAGGCCGGCCTCTCCGCGCTGCCACTCGTTTTCCATAGATATCACCAACCCCCACAGGGCCAGATCGCCATGAACGTCCAGCTTTGCATCAATCTAGCCCGATTATACTCGCGTGCGGAGGCTGGTGCAAGGCCAACAGAGTTGTTATCTGGCCTGAGCAGGCCCTGGCGGGAAATAGGTCAGGTGGCCTATTGACAGGGGGCAAAATCCATAAGATAATAGCAGCCAGCAGCACATTGACCCCATCCGCCCTTTGCAACACGCTGAAGCTTCACCCTGCCAAGGAGGCGAAATGTCCCGGCCCACGGCTGCCCGCCTTTCCCGCACCCTGCTCGTCGTTGTCCTTCTTGCCCTTCTTACCGGCACCCTCGGCTCCACCATCGCCCCCCTACAAGTTTAGCGGCTACGACTGGAGGCGGTAGCGCCGGCATGATGAGCCGATCCTCCTACGGCGAGCTCCTGGCGGCCCCCACCCAGGATGCGGCGCCGGTGACGAGCTCCCCGCCCCCCACCGCTGCAGCTCAATACACCGCCGCCGGCCAGCTTCAGTCACTGACCTGTGGCAACGGCGTCGCCACCACCTGGGGCTATGACCCCGTGACCGCGCGGCTGAGCTCGATTTCCGCCCCCGGTGTGCTCAACTTGAGCTAC
>DAOTVS010000055.1:0-15607 GCA_034436375.1 Anaerolineae bacterium
GGGCGTGGGGGACTTGTGCATGGGGGAGGTCGGCGGGCAGCGGCCGCCGGGTTTCGACCTGGGGAACTCGCCCTATGAGCTATCGCAGGCTGACGTGGCTGGCAAGGTGCTGATCCAGTCGACGCGGGCGGGCACCGTGGGCGTCTGTGCCGCCGAGCACGCCGAGGCGCTCTATGCCGCCTCGTTCGTGGTGGCCCGGGCCACGGCCGAAGCCCTGCGGCGCACGGCCCCGCCCCTCATCACCCTCGTCGCCATGGGCTCCGGCGCCCGGGTGCGCAGCGACGAGGATGAGCAGTGCGCCCTCTACCTGCGCAACCTCCTCGGCGGCCGCCAGCCCGACCGGGAATGCGTCCGCCAGTTGGTGCTGGTGGGGGCCGAAACGGCCAAGTTCAGCGATCCCGAGCGCCCCTACTTTCACCCGCGCGACGCCGAGATCGCCCTGCAGATCGACTCGATTGACCTGGCCATCGCCGTGGCGCGCGAGCAGGGCCTGCTCGTGGCCCGGCGTGCGCCGGGGGTGGGGTGAGGGCCGGCCAGTCTGCTTCGCCGCCATCCGGCAATCTGTGTAATCCGTGTCATCATCCGTTGACAGCCTCACCACACGACGAACGCACAATGAGCGGCGCATCGAGCACCACACGCTGCGGCGGGGCGACGCGCCCGGCGATGAGGTCTAGCAGAAGGGCGGTGGCCCGGGCGCCAAAGTCATAGTAGGAGGTGCGCACGGTCGTGAGGGGCGGCTGCAATGAGGCGGCGGCGGGGAGGTCGTCATAGCCGGCGACGGCCAGGTCCTGGGGGATGCGCAGGCCCAGCTCCGCCGCGGCGCGGTAGACGCCGATGGCCAGTTGGTCGCCCGCCGCAAAGACGGCCTGCGGCGGGCGGGGCAGCGACAAAAGTGTGCGCAGCGCCCGGCTCCCCGATTCCTCGAACCAATCGGTCACCGGCTGGACCAATTGCGGATCATAGGGCAGGCCTGCCTCGGCCAGGGCGCGCTGATAGCCCAGGTGCCGGTCGCGGCCCACGATGGAGCCCAGGGGGCAGATAAAGGCGATCCGCCGGTAGCCGCGGTGCAGCAGGTGGCGGGTGGCGCTGCAGGCAGCTTCGGCGTCATCGACGACCACGCAGTTGATCGGCCGCCCCGGAATGTAGCGCTTGATGACCACGTAGGGGATGCCCGCGCTCAGCGCCGGCTGCAGGTCATCTTCCGTGATGTCGGGCAGGATGCGGATCAGCAGCCCATCGAAAAAGCGCTCCTCCAGCACCGACTGCAGGAACGCGCGCGTCGGGCGACCGGGATCCACGCGGACGAGGGAAAAGAGCGCCTCCTGCTCCCAGGCGATGGTGGCGGCGCCAGCGACCAGGTCGCCAAAGATGCTCGAGTTGCGCCGCCACGCTTGCTCGTGAAAGCCAAAGGTCAGCAGGGCGACCCGGGCCTGCCGCGCGCGCCCTGTCACAAAGGTACCGACGCCCTGCTGGCTCTGCAGACGGCCTTCGGCGACCAGTTCCTGCAGTGCACGGCGGACGGTGATGGAGCTGACCCCATGCACGCGACAGAGGGCGCGCAGCGAGGGCAACATATCCCCAGGCTGCAGTTCGCCGCTGTCGATCTGGCGCTCCAGGGTCTCTTTCAGTTGCTGATAGAGCGGGCCTCCCACTCCGCGCTGCATAGGCATTATCCCTGCCTCGCTCTTCCAGTATTGCGCATGGCATTACCCTACCGTTGACCCTGGGTGCCGGGTGCATGCAGCGCTGGAAACCCGGCATTCACCGGCGCCCTTGCGGATGGCAACCCTATTCCTTGCCCAAGAATGGCGCCAACAGCTTTTCTGCGTTGCGGTGCATGATGTTGTGCCGGTCCTCGTCACTGATATCGGCCGAGAGCAGGGCGCCAACGGCGTGGTGCGGGTCGAACCAGGGCAGATCGGTGCCGAAGAGCATGCGCTCCGAGCCGACGCCGCGCACAAATTTCTCCAGGATGCCCCGGTCATCGAACACGGCCGTCAGCTCCAGGTAGACGTTCGGCAGGTCGCGTGCGAGCTTGATAGCCTCGTCCCACTCTCCATGGCAGGAATGGCCCATGAGCAGGCGCAGGTTGGGGTAGCGCTCGGCCATGCGCCGCACCTCTGCAGGGCCATCGTAAGGGCTGCCGCCCCAGGTGTGGCAGAGCACCAGCAGCTTGTGCTGGTCGGCATATTCCCAGGCCGGGCGGTTGCGCGGGTCCGAGAGGGGCACCGCGAAATAGTCGGAGAGGAACTTGAACCCGACGTACACATCGCGGTACTGCGCAAAGGCGGCCACGTCGCGCTCGACCAGGTCGGGATGGTTGCCGTTGATCAGGCAATAGGCGCGCAAGCGATCGGGGTAGCGGCGCACGGCCTCGATGCTGGGCGCATTGCCCAGGTCGGGGCAGCGCAGAGCCGAGTGGTGCGTGAAGCAGAGCATGCGCACGCCGCACTCGTCCATGGTGCGGATCATCTGATCCGTCTCGCCGCGGGGAAAGTAGATGGCCGACCAGGGCCCCATATGCCCGTGCATATCATAGATGGGGCAGGCGGCGCTCTGGCCCGTCTCCCAGAACTCGCGCGATAGAGCCGAAGGACCGATCATAGCTGCGCCTCCGCCAGGATGCGCTCCAGGTTGCCGCCGGCGATGGCCTCTTTGGCCTCCTCGGGGATCCGCGAGCGCTGCAGGGTGAGCATCATGGTGCCGAAATACGATTCGGGGAACCCGCTGCCGTAGAGCAGGCGCCCGGCGCCATAGTCTGCTACCAGCGATTCGATGCCGCCGTCGAGCAGGTACTGGGCTGTATCGATGTAAACGTTGGGGTAGCGCGCCAGCAGCGGCCGGAAGTAGCGGTCCATGCCCCAGGAGCCGTGGTCGCAGATGACCAGGGTGAGCTGGGGGAACTCGGCCAGGAGCGCATGGACCTCGTGCCAGCGCACGCTGCGCGTCACCGAGAGGAGCAGGGGGATGCGCCGCGCCTGGATGGCCTCTAGCAGGTCGCCTATGGTGATGGCATTGAGCAGGTAGCCGTCGGCCTGGGGAAAAGCGCGCAGGGCGCCGATGCGATGCTCGCGCATCTGGCGGAAAAGCTCGGTGGGGGCAGGGAACTCATGGGTCTGGGTGGGCAGCAGGCTCCAGCAGCCGATGAGCCTGGGATGCGGGCGGATGCCCTCGGTGAGGAGCGGGTTGCCGGTGAGGGGAGAGGCGTCGAGCTGAGCGATATGCCAGACGAGTGCCCGCTCTACCCCGGCGCGGTCCATCTCGGCCAGCAGACCCTCTGCCGTAGGGACGGGAGCCGCGGAGCCCCGTATGGGCCGGCCAAAGTAACAGTTGCAGTCAAAGAAGTGCATGGGTAGGGGTACCTCTCTTCTTGACAACACACCGGACGGAGGCTATACTGTATATACACAGTATACACAGGCATTGGGCCGCTGTCAATTGTGAGAGCCCCCCTACCGTTCCCCCCGCGAGGGGGAAAAGGTAGGATCGGTCTTGTGCGTGCGGCCCTCGCTGCTGTGCGAGCATTTTCTCATTCCCCCTCGCAGGGGGAACGGTAGGGGGTCCTGTTTATGGCCGATCTGCTCGCTCTGCTCGATAGCGTTGAGATGTCTCCTCCCCTCCCCGGTGACGAGGCAGCCGCCGCAGCAGCGACGTTGGATGCCCTTGGCGGTGGCTCTGTCTATCCCTCCTCTATCGTGGCGCAGAATGGCGCGCTCTATTTCCTGGCCAACCTGGCCGGTGAGCGGCGCCTTGGGATCCTGGCCCGGGCTGGCCATCTGCCGGCGGGGTTCACCGGCGGCGATGAGCGTGTGTCACTCGCCGGGCAAGAACTGGCGCTGCGCCGCTGCCTGCCCGAGCACGGCAATGCCGTGGCGCTACGGGCAGCCCTCCCTTTCACCGCGCCGCGCCTGCTGGGGCTCGTGCCTTCCTTCGGCAGTGGTGACCGGCTGGGGCTGGCCACGCCGGGGCATATCCGCGGCGTGCGGGGCCACGCCTGCGCGCCGATTTTCGCCCAGCAGTCGATCCGTGAGATGATCCGCACGCGCCGCACGCCAGAGCAGGTGCTCGATGACGCCACCTGGGGCGTTTTCCAGGAAGGATGGCGGGGTGGTTTTGGCGCCGATGCCGACCATCTGAAGACGGCTGCCGACGTGGACCTCTGCACGGCGGCGGGCTATACTTTTTACACGATTGACCCGGGCGAGCACGTGGACAATGATGCCGACACCGATGGCACCGCTGCCCTCGCAGCCAAGGTCGAGGCCCTGCCCTGGCGCGAGCTGGAAAGCTCGCCCCGCAGTCTGCGCGCCGGCTATGCCGGCCGCACCTTTTCCCTGGAGGCCGGCCTGTCCCTGACGTTCAGCGAAGAGGATTTCCTGCGCGCCGCCGCCAAATATGGCCGCGCCATTGCCCATACGGTGGGCCTCTATCGTCGCCTGGTGGAGCGGCTGGGAGCGGGGGCCTTTGAGCTCGAAATGTCGGTGGATGAGACGGCCACCCCCACCAGTGTCGCCGCCCACTGGTTTGTCGCCTCGGAGCTGATGCGGCTGGGCGTGCGTTGGGTGAGCCTGGCCCCGCGCTTTAGCGGGCGTTTTGAAAAGGGCGTCGACTATATCGGCGACCTGGGGGCCTTTGAGCGCGAGCTGGTGCAGCACGCGGCGGTGGCGCGCCAGTTCGGCAACTATCGACTCAGCCTGCACTCAGGCTCCGACAAGTTCAGCATCTACCCGCTCTTTGCCCGGCATACGGGCGGCATGATGCACCTCAAGACGGCGGGCACCAGCTACCTGGAGGCCCTGCGCGCCCTCGCCCGGGTGGAGCCCGGCCTCTTCCGCGTGGTGCTGGCCCTGGCGCGCGAGCGCTACCTGCAGGACCGGGCCAGCTACCATGTCTCGGCCGAGCTGTCGCGCGTGTCCGACCCGGCTGGCCTCCGTGATAGCGACCTGCCGGCGCTCCTGGATGATTTTCATGCCCGCCAGGTGCTGCACGTCACCTTCGGCTCTGTTCTGACCGCGTGTGATGAGAGCGGCGAGTGCCACCTGCGCCGGGCGATCTATGGCGCTCTGCAGCAGCATGAAGCGGAGCACTACCAAGCCCTCGAAGCGCACATGCGCAGGCATGTGCAAGCAGTGGGATGGTAGGTGTGATGCCTGAGGTTGCCATAACTCGTAATCTGGTTCTATACGCAAGGAGAAAAAGACCCATGCCCACACCTGAAGAAGCCCGTCAGAGGATCCGCCAGGAGCGCGCCGCCCAGCAACCCTGGGCGACGGAAAAGCTCGCCGCAGCCATAGCGCAGGGTTCGTTGCTGGCTGCGCGCGACAACCTGCTCTTCTTTACCCCCGGCGCCGAGTTTCCTCGCCGCCTGGGCGCCCTGCGCAAGGCGTTGGAGGCAGGCTTTGCACGCGCCGGCCGCGCTGAGCAGGAGGCGACCCTGCGCTTTCTGGCCGACATGTCGATCAGCCTGCACTCTTTCCTGCCGGCCTGGAACCTGCGCGCCGGTATGGGTGAAGCGCAGATCGAGGCCGAGGCCAAGGCGACAGAGGCCCTGACCGTCCGCCTGGCTGCGGCGGCTGCCCCCGGCGTCACGACGGATCTGTTGGCGGCGTGGCAGGCCTATGCCCGGGCGCGCCTGGAGGTGGAAAAGGCCGCTGACCCCGTCGGCATGGCTGCTTCGCTGGTCGGCGATTCGGTTGGTCACTACCTGGCGCAGATGGGGGCCGCCGTTTCCAGCGGCTACCTGCGCCGTGTGTCGGAGGCCCGCTATCGGGGCGAGACCATTACCGAGTTGGGCAACGACTATGCCGCCTTTCTCGACTATGCCATGTACCTGGGCTGCTCCTTTGCTACCACCAACCCGCCTCTGGTGGATCTGGCCTGGGTGGGTGAGCCGGAGCGCTGGAATGCCGTGATCGACCGCCTCATCGCCGAGAACCCCTCGGCCAGCGACGCCGAGCTGGCCCGCAGCATGACGCTGGAGGTAGTGCTGGTCAATATGCGCTTCCTGCGGCCTATTTTCCTGCTCAGCGAGGGGCGTTTTGGCCTGGTGAGCCTGCAGGTCAACCCGAAGAAGCACGACGACTCGGCCACGATGATTGCCGATGCCACCGCCCTCTACCGCGACCTGGAGAAGAAACTCGATGGCGGCGTGCCCAACGTGGTCTTTAAGCTCCCGGCCACCAAGGCGGGGCTCGAGGCCTGCCGGGTACTGAATGCCAACGGGATGGGCACCAACGCCACGGTCAACTTTGGTCTGTTCCAGGAGATGCCTTTTGCCGAGACGACGGCTGCAGGCCAGGCCCTCACGGCCTATTTGACTGAGATGAATGGCCGCCTGGCCTTTCCCATCCGCGATGAGCTGCTGGCCAAGGCTGCTTCTTTAGGCATCACCGAGCAGCAGGCCCGCGAAGCCGCTGCCTGGTCGGGTGCGGCGGTGCAGAAAAAGCTCCTGCGCCTGCTCAAGCAGCAGGGCTATGACCTGAACAAGGTGCGAGTGCTGGTCGCCTCGCTGCGCTGGTACGTGGGCGCGGGCTATGAGAACCTGCCCGATCCCTGCCCCGACGTGATCGATTGTATGGGCACCACGGTCATCACCATTTTCCCGAACATCCGCCACGCGCTGGATATCACGCCCGGCCTGCCCTTCAATGGCAACCAACTCGATGCGCCTGTGCCTGAGGCGGCCATGAAGGTGTTGGAGAAGAGCGAAATCTTCAAGCAGTCGTACTGGCTGCCGGGCGATGATGCGCGCTTCCGGCCCGACAAGGTGCTGACCCTGGAGGATGAGGCGGGCACGGCCGCTTGGCCGCCGGTGGCCGCCACGCTGAACGAGTTCTGCAATGCCTATGACAAGTTTGTCGATCGCATCGCGGCCCGCCGGCCGAAGAAGTGACTTGCAGAGGAGGGGTTTTCTCTATGGACGCTCCCTGGCAAAAGTACATGCAGCTCGGTATCGTGCACTTTATGATCTACCCGCAGCTCTTGCGGGGCGATGGGCCGATCCTCGAGACGGCCAGGCGTATCGCCGCCGATCCTTTTTTTGAGGCGCTGGAGATCGGCCTGGTGAATGATCCCGCCGTGTTGCCGCAGCTCAAGGCCATGGCAGAGGAGTCGCAGCTTACCCTGGGCGTGGGTGGGCAGCCTGGCCTGCTGACGACCGGCGGCAACCTGGCCAACCTCGATGAGGCCGGCCGTTTGGCGGCGGTAGCGAATGTCAAGGCCAGCATCGACCGGGCCTATGCCGTGGGCGCCCGCCTGATGGCCTTCTTTGACGGCAAGAACTCGTACCCCGGGCCGGAGAAGGAAGCCCAGGCGCGGGCGCAGTTGGTCAAGAGCGTGCAGGAGCTCTGCGCCTATGCCAGGGCCAAGGCCACGGACTATACCCTCGTCCTCTCGCTGGAGGTCTTTGACCGGGCCATCGAAAAGCGCTCGTTGCTGGGCCCGGCCCCCCTGGTGGCCGATGTGGCCGCCGAGGTCCGCACCGCCGGCTGCGACAATTTCGGGGTGACGGTGGATCTGAGCCACATCCCGCAGCTGGGCGAGACGGCGCGCCAGTCGCTGGAGCCGGTGCGCGATTACCTGGTGCACCTGCATGTGGGCAACTGCCTGCTCACCGACAAGAGCCACCCGGCCTATGGCGACTATCACCCGCCCTTCGGCTGCCCCGGCAGTGCCAACGGCGCCGACGAGCTGGTCGAGTTCCTGCGTGTCGCCTTTGAGATTGGCTTTTTCGATAAAAAGTTCCCCACCGGGCGCCCGGTTGTGACCTTTGAGGTCAAGCCGCTGCCCGGCGGCGATCCCGAGCTGGTGATTGCCGGCACCCGGCGTACCTGGGAGCTTGCCTGGTCGCGGTTGTAGAGAACGGAAGTGGGGGGGATATCATGGGGGCGCCCCCATGATATCCCCCCCACTTCCGTTCTCTGGCATGCTGTTTGCTGACAGGTTCCCGAGAGCAAGCTCAGAAGGGGGCGGGGATGAACGTTGCGCGCGTGGGGCAGGTGCAGTCTTTCAGATCCGATGGCGTGATCAGCAATATCCTGTTGCGCTGGGGCTCGTTCGAGGCCCGCAATCTCTTGATCAGCTGGACGACCATCGCCCCCGGCGGCGAGCAGCACAGTCACACCCACTCGGGCACGGAGCAGGCCTACATCGTCATTGCCGGCATGGGCCGCATGCAGGTGCGCGAGGAGCATCAGCTCGTCTCCGCCGGCACCCTGGTCTTTGTGCCCCCCGGAGTGCCGCACAGCATCTCCAACCCCGGTGATGAGGACCTGACCTACATCACCGCGGCTTCACCCCCCTTCCCCGTGGAGCGCTTTTTCGCCGCCAACCGCGCCGGCGGCTCGCCAGCCATCTGAATGTCGCCCTCAGGGCTTGAGCAACACCTTGAGCCCCGACTTGCTGCGCGACAGGTCGAATCCCTCTTCCCACTGCGCCAGGGGCAGGACGCTTGAGATGAGGGGGCGCAGTTGGATGCGGCCCTGCTGCAGGAGGGTGAGGGCGCGCTCCCAGGCCGGCCCGGAGGAGGCGAAGGAGCCGATCACCCGCAGGTCTTTGTACACAATCTGCTGGAAGTCCAGCTCGAAAGACTTACCGTGCAGGCCCATCTGCGCCAGCTGCCCCCGCTTGCGGGCGATCTGGACGGCCAGGCGGGTGGCGGCCGGCGCGCCCGCGCATTCGACGACCACATCGGCCCCCTCACCCGCCGTGAGAGCGGCCAGCGCCATCGGCACATCATCCTGGCCGGCCACCAGAACATGATCAGCTCCCAGGCTGCGCCCCACCTCCAGGCGCCCGGCGTCGGCAGCGGTTCCGATCAGCACCGTCTCTGCCCCCTGCAATTTGGCCAGCTGCAGCGCCAGCAGCCCGATGGGCCCCGGCCCCACAATCGCCGCCACATCGCCGGCCCGCACCGTGGCCGAGAGGAGCACCGCCTTGCAGCAGCAGGCCAGGGGCTCGGTGAGGGCGCCGCACTCACAGTCGATCTGATCGGGCAGGCGGCGCACAATGTGCGCGGGGATCACCAGGTAGGGGGCAAACGCGCCATCTACCCCGCTGCCGAAGGAGAGGCGGCTGGGGCAGAGGGCATAGTCGCCCTGGCGGCAGTAGGTGCAGCGCATACACGTCACGGCAAAGGGCAGCGCCGTCACCCGGTCGCCCACGGCCACCTCCGTCACATCGGGGGCGACCTCGACCACCTGCCCCGCCATCTCGTGGCCCAGAATCACCGGCGGGCGGCTGGCATATTCGGCGTCATAGATGTGCAGGTCCGTGCCGCAGATCCCCGCGGCCTGCACCGCAATCTTGACCTGGCCGGGGCCCACCTGCGGCTCCGGCACCTCTCGCAGCTCCACATGGCCCACACCGGGCGCAACCTTGACGACGGCTTGCATCGCAGATTCTCCTGGAGGGATCGTCCCACAATCTGGACCGCCAGCCGGGTCACCTCATCGATAAGGCCGATGAACGCAAGGCGTTGGGCCTCGAGCTGGTCACCGGTGGGCGGCGGATAGAGGGTAGCATTGACCTTGCGGCCAAAGTCGGCCGGCGCCAATTGGAAGCCCTCGATAGACTCCCTGAGACGCCATTGCATGAGGATTATAGCGCAAAGCCAACTGGAGTCTATTCTGTGCAAGATGATGCCTGATTGGAAAATGGCGCCGGGGCCCTTCCGGGCGATTGCCGGCTGACCCGCTCCGCCCAGGCCCGGCCTGATCTCAGAGGGTGTGGGTCTGCGGGGCGGCTGCTGTTCGGCCGCCCCGCAGACCCACACCGCATAGAAGGTCCGTTCCGGCTGCGCGCGGAGCAGGGCGCCCGGAAGCCGAAGGGCGTTTTCATCTGATAGGCCTATCGCTGCTCCAGGCGCCCTGATAGCCGGGCGCGTGGGCACGGTAGCGCTCCGATGGCTCCACTGCGGTGACAGGAGACGATATTGTTGCCGCAGGGCTGGGTGCACTCGTCGCCGCCGGGGCTTTGACCATTGGCTGGGACGCGCCGGTGGCCGCATATCCCAGGCTGCCGTTGGCGACCCATGGCATATAGAGCGGAGTTGGCGGTGTGGTTTGCTCGTTCATTGCGATATCATAAGCTGTTCCGCAGCCGCCGGTCTGGGGGTTCCAGTGGCGGACGAGGAGATAATAGTCCCCTTCTGCCGGGCAGTTCCAGTCAATCCGGGACGCGAGAGTGTCGTCATAGTCGTCGTTAGCGGCAAGCAGCGTCTGCCCGCCCCGGTCGTAGAGGTAGAGATAGGTATCACTGCTGGGTCCAAGATTGCCAGTCTGGATGGTGTAGCTGACCCCAGTGCGGGCATGTATCTTGAGCCAATCCTGATCACCGGGGCTGGCGAAATTGTGGGCCTGGTTCTCGCCGAGCGCGAGGGGCCTGGCCGACTGAGGGCTGTCGTCGGGCTCGAAGGCATCGGCGGAGGCGATACACGCCTGGGTGCCCGTTGAGATGTTGTTGCTCTTGTTGGCCTCAGCGACTGCCTGGGTTGAATCAACCTGCATGTAGAGGGTGTGAGATTGCTCACCCGTTGCACTGGCAGCCTGCCCCATCGCCTGGCCCAATGTAGAGACATCGGTGATGACAGTTGTCAGCGTGATTGATTGGCCGGTATCGATGGGGCTGGCCACCCAGAAGTGGATGCTGCCCGTGTAATCGCCGGGGCCGCCGGGCAAGTGGTCGGCGTACAGATCGGTATAAAAGCCGTTCTGGGTGGGTGCAGCGCCCTGGTTCTTGACCACAGCCTGCACGAGCAGGCCGCCATCCGGATTGGGATAGGCGTTCAGGCTCAGCACCGCCAGGTCCGGAGAGCCCGCGATCGGCGGGGCAGTCGGATCGCCCAACGCCAGGCTCGGTTCGCTGGTCACAAGCGCAAAAAGCCCATAGGGGAATGAAGTGCGCACAACGTTCGAAAGGCGTACCTGATCCATGGCGCCTTCGAACCGAGGCACATTGCTGCCAAATCCGCTACCAAGAGTGAGGTCGAGGCTGCCGCCATTGATGCCGCTCCAGCCCAGGGTTACGGTCTTCAACAGTGAGCCATCGCGGTAGAAGGACACGGTACGGTTCCCATCAAAGGTAAAGGCCACGTGATGCCAGTTAGTGTCGGGCAGGAAGTTGCCATCGCTGAAGGCCTGCGTGCTGCCGCCGCCTGACCACACCTCGACCTTGGCCTTGCCGTCCTGGATCGAGAACTGCCAGCGTTCGCGGGCACTGCCCGCCGCACCCTGGCCAGCGAATATGCCCCAGTTCGTAGGGCCGCGCTTGACAAACGCTTCGAAAGTGAAGGCGCTGACATTCATGGAGCTGCTTCCCGGGATAAAGGCGCCCGGTGCACCGGCTGTGGGAGAGGGATAGTAGAGGGCGCTGCCGAACTTGCCAGCACACCAGCTCAGGCTGCCGGTGCTGCCGTTGTTGCCATAGCCGGAGGAGTCGTACACGCTGGAGCCTGAGCCCTCGTCATAGTACCACAGGCCGACGGTGTTGCCATCTTTCCCTGGGAACCAAACCCTGGTGGGATCGGCGGGGGGTGTGCCAGCCCCCGCATTGCCATAGTACAGTTGGTGGCTGGTATTATTTGACGATCCGGCGCCGACACTCACCTGTGACCGGAACCAAATATCGATCGCTGAACTGCTAAAGGTCTGGATAACGCGATCAAGCTCGGTTGTGTCATTGTAGACAACTCGAACATCATTCCCCTTGGGGCTGGTCTGCGAGGCGTTGTAAACCTCTGCTGCCGTAGGGGTTGTCGTATTATCCAGGTGAAGCCTGACCGGGTAGCCTACCGGCAAGGCCATGCTGCCCATGTTGTTGAGGACGATGATGTTGCGCTTATTGGCATAGGCCGAGTTCCACCACGGGGTCTGCGGCCGCGTCGTGGGGTCTACTTTGGTCAGTGCCTGCGCATTGGCCGGATAGTCGCCCGTATTGCCTGCGTTGTCCTTAGCACGGCAACGGAACTGGTAAGTGTGTCCCGGTTGGCCGGTGAAAAGCTCATAGGCCTTGGTTACGGGTACAGTCAACCAGTCCGTCCACTCACTGCGCCCCGAGTCCAGATATTGGACGTCGTAGCCGCACACACCGGAAAGGCTATCGGTGCCGCTCCAGTACACCGGGAACGTGCTCTCGGCCACGGCCGCCGCCAGGGGCTGTACGGCAGCCGTCGGCGCCACACGGTCGATGCCAAAGCGCTGAGCGCCCGAGTCGGTGCTGCCCACGTCATCCGTCGCCGTGACCTGCCAGTAGAGGGTTGGGTAATCCTGGGTAAAGGTGGCCGTGTACTGTGTCGTGCCCGAGCCCAAGGATTGCCGGAGCACAGGGCTCGGATCATCCTTGGGCGAGCTGCTGGTGCTGACGTGCAATGTATAGCTCGTGGCCCGGATGGCCGGCGCCCATTTGAAGGTCACGGTGCGCGAGTTGAGGTAGATTGCCTCGTTGATGTTACCCGAGGCCGGGATGGGCGCCAGCAGGTTGGGGCTGGCAGGACGGCGGTGGTTCAGGTGATAGGTGATCGTGCGCGCATCCGCCGCATCGGGCTCCCATGCACGGGCGTCGAAACGCACCAGGTGATCGCCGTCGCTGTACTCCAGGGTGTTCCACCACCAACACCACTGGTTGTTTCCCGGCAAATAGCCATCCAGGTAGCGCCACTCACCGCTGGCGCTGCCGTCGCTGGCGGTATTGACCATCGCCCGCACATCGATATTGACCGTCGCGTGGCCCGACGTCGTCAGGCAAAAGTCCACGCGCTCAGCATTGGACGGCGATCCGGGCGACACGGAAGGCGTGTTGATCGTCACACCGGAGGATTCCACGGAAAAGTGCCAGGGATCGCTCCAGTCCGACTCCCGGCTTGTGCCCGCGTCCCGCGCCTTGGCCTTCCAGGTATAAGTGCCCGGCACCATGCTGCCAAAGGTAAAGCAACTGCTGCTCACCCAGCCGCTGTCATAGGTGCCCTGAGAGGCTTCGGCGTGGAACCAGTACTCCAGAGGGTCCCCTTCAGGATCGGTGGCCTGGACGCAGAGCTGAGGGGGAGTGCCGATGGTGACGTACCAGTCGTAAGCGCCCGGGTTCTGGTGCGGCACAGGCCGGCTTGGGGCCAGGTTCGCCGGCCCCGCTGTGCCCTGCAGATTGTAGGTCAGAACCTGCCGCTCTGGGTGGCTCCAGGAGGTATCCGTCTGGTCGGCGACCTCCAGCACGATGGTGTGGTCGCCGCGGCTGGCGCTGCCCGCATTCCAGTCAAAGTAGTGATCGACCTCTGATGTCTCCCCGATGACGTCATTGTCCACCTTCACGCGCATGGCCCGGAAGCGGTCCCACCAGGTTACCCGGGCATGCAGCCGGACAGTGCTCGCGCTCGAGGGCGAAGGCGGATCGGCGCTAAAGGCAGTGATGTGGCCCCCTGTGGTTGGCGAGACGACATTGATGTTGACGCTGAGCCGACCGCCATCCACATAGACCCCGTCGCGATTGACGATCTGCCAATAGCCAACTTTGTTGCCGGAGGTGCTGGGCGCCTGCAAGGAAACGCTGATATTGGTTTCCTGGCTTGGGGCGGTGGTGGGGATGCTTACCGGGCTGGCGCCGCCCATCTGGTCACCCTGGACGAAGATGAGCTTATAGCCATCCCAAGTCGAGGTACCTGAATTTGTCACGCGCCATGTTTTCAGCACGGCTTGGCCTGTCAAGACCGCGGTGCCTGCGGGTAGTGTAGCATCGCTTGCTAATGTAGCGTGGTCCACGGTAGGTGGAGGGGGAGGCGCGGGTTCGACGGGTGGTGGGGTCGGGACAGGGCCATCTCGCGAAATGGTTATCTGGGCGGTTCGTGGTGCGAATACAAAGTCCCACACGACTGGTGCGACCTTGACTAAGCCAAGAAGGCGAGCACCGTCTTGCAGCCAGCCGTCGATCTGATCCTTATTAGGCGGGTTGCTGACCAGGAGGTAGAGGATATCGTACACCGTTTGAGCACTATGCTTGCAGGCATCGACAAGCGCCTGCAACGCATCCTGCCAGCGATTCTGATCCGCATCTACTACCACTGCGGTCAGGTCCACTGCTGAATGGGAAATGATGTCCCGCACTTGGTCGGCAAGGCCCTCTTTGATATCCTCAGGCCTTACAGGGAGGTAGTCACCCCATAATGCCACCCATATCAGTGTACACACATCGAGCCAAAGAACCAAGCTCTTTCCATCGGCACTGTGTCCCAGTCTGTCCAGTTTGAGGGTAAGCGCACTCCCAGGGTAGAACTTGGCCGATACCCGCCACGGCCTGGCTGGCACTAGCGGAAAATAGGGTGTGTCTATGCCGTGTCCGGGAAGCAGCACGCTACCTGAGTGTTCAAACACCAAATCGTACACGACGTGTTTCTTGTTGACGAGAGAGATATCTGCCGTGAGGGATCCATCACTATCATACCGCACATTGTCGTATTGAAGTGAGAACATTGAGCCCGCATCGTTGGCGTAGTAGATCTGAAGTGGGTTATCATTCTCCTCGGTGCCAACACTTCGGGGCATCGCTGGCTCGGCGCCAACTGGTCTACCGTACGCCAACGTCTCAGCTCGAGTTCGTGAGGCAGGTGGGATAAACGCAGGATTCAGAAGCAGCACTACCATGATAAGGCTTAACCATTTCCTCATCATATGCCTCCACCTCATCTGTCGCGCTCTCGCCTTCGCTGGCGAACAGCAGTTCAATAGAACTGCTTATCTGGACGCGCAGCAAGTATGCGAAATGCTTCCAAGTTGATTGTGCGTGGTGCCCGCCGTACTGCGCCCTGTTCTCCTTGCATCCGCCCGACGGCGTCCGGCATGAACCCTGGCGATTGGAGATCACCCTGGGGGGCGTGCGCGCCGCTCGTCCATCTCCATGGATGAGGCCCGGAACCCTGTGGGCGTAGGCCCAAAACCGGCCCGCAGGCCCTGAGAGCCCGATTTCCAATCGGCAGGGGCAATTCCAGGTAGGCGCTAGGTCTCCAGGTAGATCGCGCTGCGCATAATTTTGTTAGAAGCATTTAGGGAAATGTTGAGATCAACCCAGCCTACTGCGAGCCACCTCTTTTGGGCTACCGCGTCCTCGCCTTCATATCGGCGAACAACCATTCCGTGATCGTATACTACTTGATGTATAGCCGGTGCCGGGCAGTCAGATATAGCAAGCCGATACATTGGGTTCATTCCCTAAGCATTCTACCACGGGCCATTGTAGCATGATTCCTCTCGCCACACATCTATCTAGTGGCCTATTCCATGGTTAATAATCGTTAACACTTCGGGCCAATGCGATAAGGCGAAAGCACGACGAAGGCGAGGAGCACCGCAAGCCGATTGAGCGAATGTGCGATGGAAGCCTTCTTGCATGATGAGCAAGGTGCTGGCAACGCAAATGGGTGCTATGAGAGGCTTGGCTTGTGCCGCTCATGGTGAGGTCGTCAAGTGGGGGCAGGAGGAGACTGATGGTGTGGCCCACAAAAGGCCTGCACCCCCTGAGATTCAGGCTGGTGCAGGCCCATCTTTCGAGGTTTGATCAGGTCTTGCGCTCTAGCTATGCAATCCCCGCGATTCGCTGCGGGCCACTATCGCCACCCTGGCGAGTT
>DAOTVS010000056.1:0-8568 GCA_034436375.1 Anaerolineae bacterium
CAATAAGGGGTGTGGGTGTATGTTGACGTCTGTTTTGCCGCTCCGCGGAGCGGCAAAACAGACGTCAACATACACCCACACCCCTACATGTGTCAGGCCTACAGGATGCGGCCGAGGTCCAGGCCCCGGGCGCGGGCGCGCTCGGCTCGCCAGGCCGGCATATCGGGCGGGGTAGGCTCCACCCGCTCCGCCGGCCGCCGCTGCAACTGCAGGGCGCTGCTGGGGCAGGCGCCGGCGCAGAGGCCGCACCCCGCACAACGGTCGCGGTCCACCCGGCACAGGCCGCCCTCGACCTGCAGGGCGCCAAAGCGGCAGCGCTCCGCGCAGGCGCCGCAGCCGGTGCAGAGCCCCTCATCGACCGTCGCCCAAAAGCCCGAGTGCGCGACCGACTGGCGGATGCCGAACTCGGCGACCCCGCGCAGGATGCCGCAGCAACAGGTGCAACAGTTGCAGATGTACCCAATGCCGCCCCGAGTGTTGCTGGTCGAATGGATCAGCCCTGCCTCCTCCGCCCGGCGCAAGGTTTCGGCGGCCCCTTCCCGGGTGAGAGCGCGCACCCCAGCCGCCTGATCAAAGGCGCCCGGCGTGTCGCTCAGCACCATGCAGAGGTCCAACGGCGCATTGCAGCCCTTCCCAAGGAGCTTTTGCTGCTTCCGGCAGATGCAATCCACCACCCCCCAGGCAGCCGCCCCGTCCAGAATCTCCGAGGCGCGCTCGTAGGGCAGAATCTCCACATCGATGGGCACCGCCTGCTCGACCGGGATCACCCGGTGCAGTGCCGGCCGCACTGAAAGCAGCGCCGGAAAGGCCTGGTGAGCGTAGGCCTCCACCAGGGCGGCCAGCTCCGCATCCAGGTGGGGCGCCTGCATCTCATAGAACCCGACGACAAAGGGCAGCAGGGCGAAGCGAAGCCCCCCTCGGCTGCGCTCCGCCGCAATCAGCCCCCGCCGCACCATACCCTTGAGCAGGCCGTAGACGGCCTTGGCCTCGCCGCCGCTGCGCTCGGCGATCGTCGCAGCCGGCTCGGGCGTCAGGCGCAAATGCACGGCCAGGGCCGCCTCCTCGGGAGTAAAGAGCCGCGCCAGCAGGCGCAACTCCACCCCACTCTCCGTCGCCGGGAAGCCGTTGGGGGTCTCGTCCAGGCGCCGCGCCAGCGCGCGGTAGACGTCTTCCATTGCCATCCACCTTTCCGGCCGAGGGAATGCAAGCCCGGCCCGTTGGTAAGAACACTGGAGCCCTGTGGACGTTCCCAGCCAACACAGAGATATGGCGCCTGGTGGGCCCCCTCGCTGGTTCTGATGCGTACCCGCTGCCTGCAAGGGGGCCCGCCTCGACCCATCAGAACCAGTGCGGGAAGCCACTTAGAGTACTGGATGGTGCTCTGCGTAGGCGTGCGCCCGACCTATTGACGAAAGCCTTGCCCGAGTGCTCCATGGCACCCAACGCTATGTAGACGCCACGTGACACTCCTGTCGTAGTGGCGGCTTTTAGCCGCTCAAGTCAGTTGATCAGGCTCGTCACTTGTAGCAGCATTGCTCAACGCTTTGTGTGTTCGAGCGGGCTGGGCGGCTGAAGCCCGCCACTACGAGGGCGGCGCCTTGCCCGGCTCGATGACGATCATGTCGCCGGCCGCCAGCACGGGGGTGGCCTGCTCCACACACAGGGTGGACGTGCCCCGGGCGACCAGGTAGATCTCGGTGAGCCGCGTACCAGTCCTTGGGGGCATCCGGGTCAGCGTGTTTGAGCAACACGAGTGATATCTCCTTATACCGACGCAAGGCCGGGTTCGTAGTGAGGGAGAGGGGGAGCCGGATGGCGCCCAGGCAGGTTCTCCAAAGACTATGGGTCTTGGGTGCCATCCGGCTCCCCCTCTCCCTCACTACAAGCCCAGGTTCGCGGCCTCCGGTCACGCGGTATCGACTTGAGACAGGGTCCCGAACCTCCGGGAGGTGCGGGGTCACTGCTCCCAGCACCCATTGATGAACAGCGCGAACACGCGGCCCTGCGGCGCGGCGATCAGCAGCCCGCCGTTGAACGCCTGCCAGGCGCCGCTGTAGCCCTGCTCCGGCTCCAGGGCCCAGCCAATGCCGGCTTGGGGCCCGCCCAGCTGCGTGCGCCACACCAGCCCAAAGCCGCGCACGGGCTGCAGCCTGCCCTTCGGCGGCTGCAGGGCAGGGTCGCTCTCCGGCTGGCCCTCCCGCCAGGTGTCCGGGTAAACGGCCCAGGTGCCGCTCGCGCCGTTACTCGTCAGGGCGTAGATCTCCTTCGTGTCACCGCGCCATAAAAGCCAACCGTGCTCGAAGCGCTGCAGGGCCATCGGCGCCAGCCCCTGGCTCGTGGGGCAGCCAAGACGGCCGGACCAGCGGCCATAGGCCGCCTGGAAAGGCGCGGCGGCGCCAGGGCAGGGCGTGGGCGTGCCGGCGGGCTGGGCGGCGGGCGTGCTCGTGGGCTGGGGGCTGGCGCCAGCAGTCGGAGCGAGGGTGTCCGTCAGCAGGAGGGTGGCGGTCGGGCCAGGCACGCCAGTCGCCTGGGGAGTCGCCGTGGGCGCGGGCGGCTCAAGCGGGCTCCAGTGCAAAATGGTGGGGTCGAGGGGCAGGAGCAGGCCCTGGCCATCGCCCACCAGCACGACAGGCCTGCCGCTGCGCAGCAGGCCCACCGCCATCGCCGTGAAATACTGGGGATAATCGGCGCGCACCAGGTGGCGGTCAGTGGCCTCGCCCCACGTCTGGCCGCCATCGGTCGAGCGCAGCAGCCGGTCGCGGTAGAGGGCAAAGACCTGGCCATCCTGGCTGAAGAGTGGCGAGAGGAGCACGGCCAGTGGCGCATTGCCCGGCTCACCGCTCAACACGACCTGCCAGGAATGCCCCCCATCTGCCGAGCGGCTGAGGTCGCCCTCCGAGGTGACCTGGAACTGCACCGGCTGAGGCGGCATCGGCAGCAGCGCTTCCGGCGGGGGCAGGGTCGCGTTGCCGGAAACTCGGGAGGCCAGCGCCGCCTGCTGCCAGGTCTCCCCGCCATCCTGCGAGCGGAACAGCGAGGCCCCCGCATCACCCTGCCAGAAGAGATCATAGGCGCAATAGGCCAGCAGGGTATGGTCACGGGCATAGTCGGGTGAGATGGCCAGCCGATCCACTTTCAGATGGCGCAGGCCTTGCCAGACGGGCTGCCAGGTCTCCCCGCCATCGGTGGAGCGCCAGACGCCCAGGCCAAAGGAGTCGCCCACACGGCCGCCGACAAAGAGGGTATGGTCGTAGGCATAGTCGGGCGAGATGGCCAGGTGATAGGAGGGCTTGCCCCACAGGATCTCCGGCGGCAGCCCTCCCTGCAGGCGTACCCACGAGGCGCCGCCGTCAGTGGAACGCAAAATGCCCCCCGTCGCCACCACGAACACGGTGCGGTCGTGGGCAAAATCGGGCGAGAGGGCGATCTCCTCGATGGGCGGCAGCTTGCGGGTCAGCGGCCAGCGCTCCGGCGCCGCCGCGGGCAGGGGTTGGCCGCCGTCAAAGCTGAGGATGCGCAGCTCGGGGCCCTGCCAGGCATACAGCCGGCGCCCGGAGAGATCGATGGCCTGGATATTCTCCCAGGGTAGCCAGCCCAGGGGCTGCCACGTCTGCAGATCGTAAGCGAGGAAGAAGGGGCGCTGCTCGCTGAGAGCAACCCCAGTGCCGGGGAGGTAGAGGTCCAGGCTCAACCCTTCGCGGTAATCCAGCGCCTCGGCCGAGCCCGCCCGCTGGGCCACTACGCCGGTATAAAAGACATAGCGTGCATAGCGCTCAGCGATATAGGTGCGGCCCCCAGCGGGCGGCAGCAGGAAGGGCATGTCGGCGCCTTGCGTGCCGCGCAGCAGCACCGTCACCGTGCCGGTCACGGGCTGCAGAGTATGGGCGGAAAAGAGGCGCGGCTGGGGGACCGTGCCCGCGCCCTTGCCCGCCGAGAACTGCATGAGGTTAACGGCAATCACATCCTGCTGCGGGTCCACGCTGATGCCCGCTACTGCCGTGCAGCCGTTACAGTACCGCATCGGCTCGGCGCCGATATCGGGGGTCAGCTCGCCCTTGACCTGCAGGGTCCGGCCATCGACGACATAGGCGGTATAGTCGCGCAGGTAGATCTCGTTGCGCAGGGGGTTGTAGGTCGGCTCGCCACGCTGCGGGATCGCCCCCAGGCGCTGGAAGGTGCGCGTATCCCACACCTGCACCTCGCCCTTGGCCCCGGCCGGGCTCGTCTCGGTGTAGCCCAGAAAAGCGCGATGGCCCGCGCTGTCGATAGCCGCCTGGGCGCCACCGGTGAGCACCGCCGTCACGGTGAGGGCGTTGGTGTCGACCACCGCCATCTCGCGGGAGCCCTCACTCCGCGCCACCAAGAGCAGGCCGTTGGGCGCATCCAGCGCCAGGGGGCCGCTGCCGGCGGGCAGGGTGCTCAGCGGGCGGTCCGATTCGCTGTCGAGGACGTGCAGGCGGCCGGCGGAATCGTCCACATAGACTCGCCCATGGGCGCTATCGACCACCAGATGGCGGAGCTCGATCCCCAGGGGCGTATCGCCCAGCGTGTGCAGGTCAGCCGGGTCCAGGGCGCGCAGGATGTGGCTCTGGGTCAGGAGGACGGCTACCCTGCCGCCCGGGCCAGCGCACGTCTGGGCATAGCCCTCGACGGTCGCCTGGCTGCCGGCAGGGTGGCCCGCCAGGTCCGTCTGCCACAGGCGGGTTTCCTGCGCTTGAGGCTCGGTGAAGAGCAGGCGGTTTGCCCCGCTATCTGCGGCCACAAACTGCCACTCGCTGCCCTGCGGAGGCGCCGGCGGCGGAAGCGGCAGGCCAGTCGTGGCGTCATAGACGAGGATGCCGCCAGGCTGCCCGCGGGAGGAATCGGCATAGGCGTAGAGGCGCTCTCCCGTGCGGTCGAGCACCAGGTGCGGCCCCTCGGCGCCCGGCCCGACCCCTTGCCAGAGCAGCTTGAGGTCCGGCGTGCGCAAGGCTAGCACCTGTTGGCCGGTGCTCAGAAAGAGGCGATTGTGCGCGGCATCCAGGGCCAGCGCCCGGCCGCCGGGCACGGCAAGAGGCAGGCTGCGCATGGGCTGCAGGGTGACGCCGTCACGCACTTCCAGCTGGCCGGTCTGGGCCAGGTAGAGGCGCCCCGAGCGGTCCACGGCCAGGGTGCCGACGGAAGAGATGAAATCGATGGGCACATCGGCCAGCACGCGGCCCGTGTCGAGGCTCAACGCAGTCAGGCGACTGCGATACTGCTCATCCTCATAGGCCACATAGGCGCGGCCGGCCGCCACGGCCAGGGGGCCCAGCGAGCGCCCGGGCAGGGGCATCACAGGCCCCCGGTTGCGCAGAGAAGGGTCCAGGACGACCAGGGCTGAGGTGGCGCTCTCAGGCTGGCCATGGCTATAACAGAGCACAACGGCGCGGCCGGCCTCATCAAAGGCGACATTCTGGGGCTGATAGGCGTCGCCGCCGGGCAGGGCGAAGGAGAGGCTGGCCAAGAGGCTCGGCAGGCGGCCAGCCGGCGCCTGCGTGGGCATTGGAGCGACTGCAGGCAACGGCGTAACGGCTTGGGTGGGCAAAGGACTGGCGACAGCCCGCGCCGGCGCAGACGCCGCCATTGGCTGGCGGGCACAAGCAAGCGCTCCCACAAGCAACAGGGAGCCCAGCACCACGCGAGATATGGTGCGGAGCATGATTACGCCTCCTGGCGTGCGTAATCCTTGCGGACTAGGCATCACGCATTACGCTTTACGTCATCTTGACCACGATATCGCTGAGAATATTGGCCGCTTCATCGCCGCGATCGGCCGCATTGGAGAGGTGGCGGTAGACCTCGCGCATCTTGAGCATCAAAATGACGTGCTCGACATCTTGCGGGCCGCTGAAAAGCTGGGCCACGGCCTGCCGATAGGTGCGCTCGATCTGGTTCTCCAGAGCCTTGGCGCGGGTAGCGTGATCCAGTGCGACCTGGGGGTGCTCTTTCAGGCGCAGCATGGCCAGGTGTAGCTCTTTGGCGGCATCACGCAGGACGGTGGCCATAGTCCGGATGTATTCATTAGGGGCCACCCCCAGTGTGGTCATCTCCTCCACCGTTGTCTCACCATAGTCCAGCACATCATCGACCGTACGCGAGAGGGCAAAGATATCCTCACGATCAAAGGGCGTCACAAAGGTGCGGTTAAGCTCATCGATCAGAATACGCCGCACCTCGTCGGCCTCGGCCTCGAGCTCGTGCACGACCTGTGCCCGCTCAGGGGTGGGCTCATCGACATAGGCGAGAAAGGCTTCCATGCCGGCCAGGGTCTTTTCTGCCTGCTGTGTGAGCAGTGTATAAAAACGATTTGGCTTGCGCCTGAAGAGCTTCACGATCTACCTCTATCACCTTGAAGTCCGCAATGCGGATGAGGTTCCATTCTTGAGATCTGTCGGCCGTGCCTCTCTATACCATGCGAGTGAACGCAGCGCAAAGAAGCGCGGCCAACGCCCCTGCAGCCGGTATGGTGAGCAGCCAGGCGACGACAATATTGCCGATGATTTTCCAGCGCACCTGCGAGAAGCGCTGGGCCGAGCCCGCGCCGGCAATGCTGGCTGAGACCACCTGCGTGGTGCTCACCGGGCCGCCCAAAATGCTGGCCGTCAGCACCACCACGGTCGAGGCTGCCTGGGCCGCAAAGCCGTGGATGGGCCGGATGCGATAAAGGTGCAGGCTCAAGGTACGCATGATGCGCAGGCCGCCCACGCTGGTCCCAGCCGCAAGTGAAGCTGCGGCAGCGATTTGCAGCCACGGCGGGACGGCAAAGGTGGGCAACCGGTGCAACGCCACCAGCCCCAGGGCTACAATGCCCATCACCTTTTGCGCATCGTTGGCGCCATGGCCCGCCGCCACCATGGGCACCAGCACCCACTGGACCTGCCGCAGGATACCGCCCACACGGGGCGTGGCCCCGCTGAGCAGGGCCAGGAGCAGCTTCATCAGCAGATAGCTGGCGACAAAGCCAATCCAGGGCGAGATAAAGAGCACGACCAGCACCTTGGCCAGGCCCGGCACCGAGAGGGCGTGCACGCCCGATTGCAGCCAGGCAGCGCCAGCCAGCGCCCCGATCAGGGCGTGGGAGGCACTGGAGGGCAGGCCCATCATGCCTGTGAAGAGGCTCCAGCCGATGGCCGCTGCCAGAGCGCTCATAACCACCGGGGCGGTGAGCAACTCCGGCGAAGCGACGACTGCGCCAATGCTGCGCGCCACGGCCACGCCCACCACGAGCGCGCCGACGAACTGGGCTGCCGCCGTCAGGAGCAGCGCTTTGCGCGGCCCCACACCGCTGCAGCCAATGATAGCTGCCGTCAGCGAGCCGCTATCGTTCATGCCGTTGAGGAAGCCATAGGCCATCCCCAAAGCGACGAGCACCCAGATCACCCTAGCGGCTCCCTCCCGGAAAGCGCTCAAAGCGGTCGCGGTCGGCCTTGCAGATGGGGCACTTGAGCGGCGGTTGCGGGCGTGCGCAGAGGTAGCCGCACACCGGGCAGCGCCAGATGGGCATTCCCGCTGCCGTGAACCCTACCAGCGCCTCCGGGTGAGCTGGCTGCGCAGGACGCTGCGCCCCTCGCCGCTCGGGCACCGGGTGCAGCTTGCGCTCGCCTCGGGCTACCGCCTCGGAGACATAGAGGGCGCAAAAGCAAGCGCCATACTCATCGAGGTCCGGGTCGCGATAGTCGCAGGGGCAGATGATATCGAGATCCTCTTGCCGCCTGCCTGCAGCCAACCGGCAGGGGCACGAAGGGTAGCCATAACGGCCCTCATTCGTGAGCAGCCCTTCCATCAGGTCGAGCACAAACTCACGATCGGGGTTTAGCAAGTAGCCCGCCGCTTCGGCCTCGCGCCGCAGGCGCTCGTAGAGGTCCAGCACTGCCCTGGCACGGGTGGGGTTATCCATCCCTATACCCCCAGTACCTCGTGCAGGCGGTCCTCCTGGAACCCAACGATGACGGTCTTGCCGTCGTCGATGACGATAGTGGGAAAGCTCAGGTGCGAGTTCCAGCGCTGCACCTCGGCCAGCACCCGGCTGCGCTCCTCGCCCTCCGTCTTGTCGACATAGACATAGTCATAGGCAACCTTGTGCTCATCGAGGAACGCCCGGGTCTTTTTGCACCAGCCGCAGGTGCTGAGCGCGTAGAGCATGACCTTGGCCATAGAGGCACCTTCCTTTTACCCCGTAGCAACCGCAAGACGCGGGCAAAACAGCCAACGTTACACTTGATTATACACAAGGCGAGGGGCCGCGGCAACTGCACCCGCCGTCCAGACCATCCACTTCCCCTCCTTGGGGTGGGGGCCGGGCGGCAGCCTCGTAGAGACGGGCCGGTGGCCCGTGTCGCCTGGCTGTCTGGGCCCCGACTCTACCACTACAGCCGTACTTACCCTTCGGGGCGCGGATCCCATCCGGGCATCGCGCTTCACACGCGACCGGAGTGGAGCCATTCGGGGGGATTGGGCGGGTTGCCTGCAGCCGGGCAGGCGCGCAGCACCTTGGCCGGCTGTTAACGGGGGCCGGCTGGACCAAGTACGGTTGCAGTACTAGGTAGC
>DAOTVS010000057.1:0-7861 GCA_034436375.1 Anaerolineae bacterium
CGGCTCAGCGCCGCCCACTCTTCCAGCGTCAAGGTCTCGGCACGGCGGTGCGGGTCGATGCCGGCGCGCCGGAGGGCAGACTCGACCTGCCCGGCTGGCCGGTGCAGCCCCGCCGCGAGTGAGTTGCGCAGTTGCTTGCGCCGCTGCCCAAACCCTGCGCGCACCACGGCAAAGAAATGCGCCGCATCCGGCACATCCACCGCAGGCTGGGGATAGACGTCGATGCGCACGATGGCGGAATCGACCTTGGGCGCCGGGTAAAAGGCGCCGGCCGGGATGCGCGCGATGCGCCGGGGCCGGCCATAGAACTGCACGCTCACGGCCAGCAGGCTCATGTTGGGGGGGGCAGCCGTGATGCGGTCGGCCACTTCGCGCTGCACTGTCACCACGAGCAGGGAGGGCTGCGGCCTGGCCTCGAGCAGATGGCGCAGGGCAGCTGAAGTGATATAGTAGGGGAGGTTGGCCACAACCTTGTAGGGCCGCCCCCTGCTGAGGGCGCCTGGGTCTACCGCGAGGATATCGCCCTCGACAATCTTCACGTTGGGGCGGTCGCTCAGCTCCTGCCGCAGGACGCCGACCATCTCGTGATCCAGCTCGATTGCGATGACCTGCCCTGCCGCCTCGGAGAGCATCCGCGTGAGTTGTCCCACCCCTGGGCCCACTTCCAGCACCAGGTCGCCTGGAGTCAGTTCTGCCGCCTCGACAATCTGTGTGAGGGCGCGCCGGTCCACCAGGAAATTCTGCCCCAGCGCCTTGCGCGGCCGCAGGCCGTAGCGACGCAGAATCTCACGCGGGTCAATCACGGTCACATTCACAAGCATCTGCGTGTTTTATCCGAAAACAGTGCTGCCGCAAGCCTGCATTCGCTATTCTCACTGTGTGTCTACTTCATCAACTGCATATTGGGCAGCACCCAACGGATCTGGCTGCGCGGCGGCGCCGGGGTGAGTAAATAGACGTCGATAGTCTTCCACCAATCGATGAAATTGCTCTGGTCATAGGCCAGGTCGATATGCTGGCCCTTGATGGCGCCGCCGGTGTCGCCTGCAACCCCCTGACCATAGCCCGGCACATACATCTTGGTGTAGAGCGGAATCACCTTGGGGTCGACGGCGATGATTCCCTTGTGCACCGGCCAGCCGACGCGCGTGATGCCATAGGTGGGATCACCCGGGCTCTTGCCGCAGGTCGCCGCTGTATAGGCGGTCACGAACACCCGGATCTTGCGCCAATAGGTGAGGGTTCCCTCGGGTGTGGAGAGGGGCCGTTCCACGATCTTGGTGCCATACGACACGATACGGTTCTGAGGCGGCTGATCGACCCATTCCTTTTCCAACGTGCGGCTGACCTCGATGCCGTTCTCGGTGCGCACGTGCAGGCTGCGCTTGAACACACCCGGCGCGCCGGGGTTGTCGAGTTGCTGGTGATCGATCTCCAGATCTGGGTTGCCCCGGTACTGGAGCTCAAAGGCAATGGGCTCTTGCTCGACGATATCGGATTCCTGCACCCGCACCAGGGTCACCCGCATATTGTTGCTGAGGCTCTCAGTCAGGCTGGGCCTGGTGTAATCCAATGCGCCCAGGCTGAGCCCCTCATCCTTCAGCAGGTCACTCACCGTCTTGGCGCGAGTACGCGTTTGGCGGACCTTACCGTCTGCATACAGGGTGACGGGCCGCGAGCGCTCAATGGTGGCCGAGAGGCCGGGCTTGATGGGCGTATCGAGCGGCGGTTCGATCACATCGGCCGCATAGAGCACGATGCCCTTTTGCAGGAGCGCTTCGCCCAGGGTGCGCGCTGTGGTCAGGAAGGTGTAGGGCACCTGTCCATCCTGCACGCCAATAGGCACTGCACGCTGGACGTCTATGTTCAGGGGGGCGGGGGATGCATTGATATCCGTATTGCGGCCGCCCCGGCTGGACGCCATGCGCATACGCCGGCTTACCTCGCTGGCGGGCTGCCCGGCAGTCGCCAGGCTGGCCATGGGCTGCACCTCCTGCCCATTCACCGTGATGCGATCCTCAGGGATCCATTTGATCCCTGCCTCGGTAAGGGCATTGCCGATATTATCAGCCAGGGTGCGGAAGACCATGGGTTTGCCGTCGACGGTAATGTTGAGCGTGCGCGCCCGTTGGATGCGCACATGCTGCCCCGATCGCAGGGGCGCGCTCACCGGGGGGTCGACGCGGTCTTCGGGCAGGATCTGGATGTTCGCCTCGGTGAGGGCGTCGCCGATGGTGTCCAGGTGCGAGCGCACCGTCACCGTCCGCCCATCAACCTCGACATAGAGGGTACGCAGCGTGCGCACATAGCCCCAGGCCAGGGCGCTGAGCAACACCAGCACGCCGGCCAGGGCTGCCAGACCGCGCCAATGCCGGTGCAGAGCATCCGCCACCGCGGCTTCGCGGATCGTTTCGGCAGCGGTGTTACGCCAGGCCCCTATACGGTAGGCCCACCCAAAACGGTAGGGCAAGCGGGAGGGCGCTCCGGTGGAAACCCCACGTGGGGTTTTCTCCGCAAAGACCCGGTGACGGATTTTCTCTGTGAGACGGTTGCCGTGCAATGTTTGGTTCACATTCCGTATCCCAGAGCGTGGGCAGCCGCCTCCCCGGCCAAGTAGCCGGTCGAGAAGGCTGCCTGGAGGTTGTAGCCGCCGGTGTCGGCGTCAATGTCAATGACCTCACCACAACAGTAGAGACCCCGCACCAACCGAGACTGCATCGTGCGCGGGTCAAGCTCGTTCACAGCCACACCGCCCGCCGTGATGATCGCCTCGGCGATAGGCCGCGAGCCTACGATGGTTAAGCGGAAATCGCGCAGCAGCCGGAAGAGCCGGCCGCGTTCTTCAGCTGTGATCTGGTTGCCGGGCTTGTCGGGTGCGATGCCCGTCAGCTCGAGAAAGACCGGGATCAGCAGGCGGGGCAAAAGCTCTGCTAATAACCGATGATAGCTCCGCCGCCCGAATTGGTCAAAATCGCGTCGGAGCCGTGCGTCGAGCTGTTCATCGTTCAGCGCGGGTTTGAGATCGATCGCGATCTCAGCCCGGCCCCGTGTCGCTGCCTCGGCGGCTCGCTTGCTCAGGCTCAGGATGATCGGCCCCGAAATACCGTAATGGGTAAAGAGCATCTCGCCAAACTCAGAGGCGAGCGCCCGGCCGTTCAGGAGCAGGGTGGCGCGCACGTGGCGCAGGGAGAGCCCTTGCAGGCCAGCGACAAAGGGCTCGGCGGTAACCAGGGGCACCAAAGCAGGCCGTGGCGGTACGATGGTGTGCCCCACCGCCTCCAAAAGGCGATAACCGTCACCGGTAGAGCCGGTGCCGGGGTAGGAGGCGCCGCCTGTGGCGACAATGACAGCCTGAGCGGGGAATTCGCGCTCCGCGCAGGCCACACCGCGGATAGCGCCATCTTTGACCAGGAGAGCGTCGATGCGGGTGCGCCGCCGGAGTTGGACCCCGCCAACGCGCAGATAGGCCAACAGCGCATCAGCGATCACATCGGCATCGTTCGCCTCGGGAAAGACCCTCCCGCCGCGCTCAACGACCGTAGGCGCGCCCCGTTGGGCAAAGAATGCGCGCAGATCATCCACAAAAAAGCGGCTAAACGCGCCATACAGGAAGCGGCCGTTGGCGCCGAAATGATCAATAAAATCCTCCAGGGGCGCCACATTGGTCACGTTGCAGCGTCCCTTGCCGGTGATGCGTAGCTTGTTGCCGAGTTTGGGCGTTTTTTCCAACAGGCTCACGGTAGCGCCCAGCTCGGCGGCTCGCCCTGCGGCCATCATACCCGATGCACCGCCGCCAACGACAAGCGCGATCGGTTCGTCCAACCCATACCTCAACGTAGTACGTAATACGTAATGCGTGAGGTCGCCAGCGCGGAGCATCCATGGCTTTTCGTAGCGCTCGCCATGGCAAAGCCTGCACGAAGCAGCGGGCATGTCGCAATGGCAATTCTACGCATTACGCATCACATCACGAAAAAGGGGGCGGAACCCCAATGTGTGGACCCGCCCCCGGCTAATCGATCATGAACAGGCCGTGCACCCTCTGTCGACACGTCGTACCCGGCTTGCCTCAGACAGCTTGCTCCAGCCAGGAACCCCTGCGGCACCCAGAGTAGGCCACTTACCGCTGCTTCCTTCCGGACCTGACGGGGTTTGTGGATCTCTGCCGCGCAGGACCCAGCTTTCATCGCCGCTCCTCCGAGACAGTCCCAAGCGCGCCGAGCCTCGAGAGGGAATTCAACCCCGCTATAGCGGATTGCGGGTGCAGGGCACCGCTAGCTCCCCGTCTAGCACGACCTGCCTTAATGTTACACTAAATGAGGGCGCTTGTCAAGCACCTGGACTTGACAGGTTATGGTAAAAAGAGCAGCGCCCCAGGGCTCTGACAGGCTTTTGGAACCCTGTCAGATCTTTGGGGCGCATACAACCTGGCGGAGAGGGCGGGATTTGAACCCGCGAGGCTCATCGCCTACACGATTTCCAATCGTGCGCACTCGGCCGGACTATGCGACCTCTCCAGGCAGGCGCATAGTATACCATGCCTGGCCGATTCCGGCAAGCCTCCGCCAGCAGAAATGGCCAGCGGCAACCGGCTGCGGGGGTGCAGTCCAATCTGGGGCGAATGTGTACACCCTGGCCGTGTCGTGCCCCTCTTACCCCCACCCCGGCCCGCCCCGCGAGGGCAGGGGATGTGGTATTGGGGTTCTGGCGGGCCGCTACGCAGCCCGCCAGAACCCCCAGTTCACGGGCTCCTTCTCACCCTGGTGGGGAGGGGGTAGGGAGGATGGGCATCACGCTGCGGCTGAGCGACAGCCTCCGATCCGCCGCCAGATTGAGCTGCTGCGGGCAGTGCAGAAAGCCTTGGTGTGCCC
Source organism: Anaerolineae bacterium (assembly GCA_034436375.1). GTDB lineage: Bacteria > Chloroflexota > Anaerolineae > SpSt-313 > SpSt-313 > DAOTVS01. Next base: position 4,872 of record DAOTVS010000057.1, read on the forward strand.
GTCGAGCGCGCAATTGCTCAGAAGGTGCTGGCACCGGGTTTGCTACAGCCCCTGTAGTGTAGAGGAGGATGAGCATGCTCGCTGAACGCATCAAGGGCGCCTTTAGCTTCCGGCGCGGGGTGTACGCCGACGTTGAGCACGATCCAGCCTTTACCCCGACGGCCTGGGGGCTGGTGGCCGGGGCCAGCTTTCTCAACCAGCTTGGCGCCAACATCGGCGCCGGCATATTGGGATACATCCTGGGCGCTCTCATCGGCACAGCGGCGGCAGTAGGCGGCTTTGCCCTCGCCGCCGCCGTCATCTCGTGGGTAGGGCGCGGCGCCTTTGGCGCCGCGGTGACCTTTCACGAGCTGGTGCGCACCCTGGGCCTGGCTTACGTGTGGAATGCCATCGGCGTGCTGGCGGTGCTCGGGGCGGTTTCGCCCGTCCTTGGGGCCATCGTCGCGCCCATCGTCTTTGCCGCCGGCGTCGCCGCGCTGGTCGCCTGGTTCTTTGCCGCCAAAGAGGCCCTGGATCTGCCCTGGGGCAAGACCATCGGCGCCGTTCTGCTCGGCTGGCTCGCCCTGATCGCCGCCCTGATCGCCGGCGCCATTCTCATCAGCCTCTTTGTCACAGGGTTGGGGGCCATCGGCGGGCTGTAGCGGTTCACAGGGGGGCTGGTTCGGGGTATAATAGAGGAACGTCGTAAGACGGCCAGTTGGGATGTCTGCCTGGAAAGAAGCGCCCGGCCGGAAACCTGTGAGCAGTTGCCCGGCGTGGTAGAGACGGCCCGGTAGGCCGTGTGCCGGGTGGAAACACGCGAACTGGAAGGAGTGTGGGCGTGTCGACCCTGTTCCCCGATACCAGCCCCGAGGCGGAAGCAGTCCTCCTCAAGCTGCTGCGCGAGGCGCCGGCCTGGCGCAAGCTCAAGATGGTCGCTGAGCTTAATGAGACGGTGCGGCAGCTGGCGCTCAGCGGCCTGCGCTCACGCTACCCTCAGGCCTCCGCACGGGAACTGCGGCGCCGCCTGGCCGATATTCTCCTCGGGCCGGAGCTGGCGGCCAAGGTGTATGGGCCGTTGCCGCAAGAGGATTCTCCTCATGTTGCCTGAACCCATTGCCGTAACCCTGCAGGTCGTGGAAGCCCTGGAGGCCCTGCACGTCCCCTATGTGATCGGCGGCTCCCTGGCCAGCGCCGTCCATGGCGTCAGCCGGTCAACCCTGGATGCCGATATCGTCGCCGACCTGCGCCTCGACCAGGTCGAGCCCCTGGCTGCTGCTCTGCAAGGGGCGTTCTATATCGATGCTGGGGCAATACGCGAGGCCGTCCGCCGGCACGGTGAGTTCAATGTTATCCACCTGGAGACTATGTTCAAGGTGGATATCTTTATCCCCAAGGAGCGCCCTTTCGACCGGGCGCAGATCGAGCACGGCACAGAGCAGGCGCTGGCCATGGACCCGGAGCGCTGCGCCAGGGTAGCCTCCGCGGAGGATACGGTGTTGGCCAAGCTCGACTGGTACCGCCAGGGGGGTGAGGTCTCCGACCGGCAATGGCGCGACGTGCTCGGTGTGCTCAAGGCGCAAGAGGGCCGGCTTGACGCGGATTATCTGCGGCAGTGGGCGGCGGCGCTACACATCAGCGATCTGTTGGAGCGCGCGCTCCAGGAGGCTGGGTATAGCGGCGCCTGACCCGGCTGACCGTGCGCTCCGGAGCGCCGAACCTTTCGCATGTGTGTTCCGTCCTTCATCTGTGTTGATCCCATCATCATTCGTAGTTCCGTCGCTTGACCTATCTGCGTTCATCTGCGGTTCCGTCCCGTGTCCAAAGGAAGGTGACGAACGATGACCCAGACGATCAGCCACAGTAAGGAGCCGATCCGGCTCTTCCACTCCGATTTCCTCGAGTTCTTTACCCACATCCACCCTGCCGTGGTGGCCGTGGTATGGGGACCGGTGGCACTGATCTTCCTGGGGCTGGCTGTCGCTGGGCGCCCCGGCGACGTCTCGCCCCTCTACATCCCCGCCGCATTCGTGATTGGCGCCTTGATCTGGACCCTGGCCGAGTACACGCTGCACCGCTTCCTTTTCCACTTCCGGCCACGCAACGCCTGGCAGGAGCGTCTCTCCTTTCTGATGCACGGTGTGCACCACGCCCAGCCGATGGAGAAATCGCGCCTGGTGATGCCCCCGCCGGTCTCGATCCCCCTGGCGGTGGTGTTCTATTTCATCTTCCGGTTGCTCGTGGGTGGGCTTTTGGGGGTGCAGTTATGGGTGGCGCCGCTCTTTTCCGGTTTTGTGGCCGGTTACCTGGCCTATGATCTGATCCACTATTCCCTGCATCACGTCAGGCTGCCCGCGGGGTACCCGCAATTCCTGCGCCGGCATCACATGCAGCATCACAGCCAGTTGCCCATGAGCCGCTACGGCGTCAGCTCGCCGCTGTGGGACTATGTGTTCGGTACGGAGCCGGGGATGAAGCCGCAGACGAATACAGACCAACAAAGATAGCAGGAACAACTCAAGGAGCGATTTGCCCATGGTGCGGATTCGCGTAGCGGCGCTGTTGGCTCTTTCCCTGACTGCGTGACGCTAGAACAGGCGCAGCAGCACCAGCAGAAGCAGGAATCCGGCGATAAAGCCGAGCGTCGCATGGTGCTCATAGCCGTGGCTGTGGCTCTCGGGGATCAACTCATCGGAGACGACATAGAGCATGGCGCCGCCGGCAAAGGCCAGGCTGAAAGGCAGCAGGGGCGCCGCCAGGCTGAGCAGGAAGGCGCCCACCAGGGCCGCCAGCGGCTCCGACATGCCCGAGGCCGTGGTCCAGCCTAGCACTACAGCCGTACTTACCCATCGGGGCGCGGATCCCATCCGGGCATCGCGCTTCGCACGCGACCGGAGTGGAGCCATTCGGGGGGATTGGGCGGGTTGCCTGCAGCCGGGCAGGCGCGCAGCACCTTGGCCGGCTGTTAACGGGGGCCGGCTGGACCAAGTACGGTTGCAGTACTAGGTAGC
>DAOTVS010000058.1:0-12535 GCA_034436375.1 Anaerolineae bacterium
CTGCTCGAGCGCGCAACCGGGTTTGCCCGCAGAAGCGGGTACCCATCAAAACCAGTGCGGGGGCCCACTAGGCTGCTCCAGCACGGTTTTTTGACAGCCTCCCGCCAACAGCTACCATCTGTATTCATCTATGGCTTTACTCGTTTGCCCATGAAAGGATGCCCATGCCCACCCAGGAGATCGCCCCTCACCTTTCTGTCCTTGACGGCGCCGTGAATACCGGCGTGCTCGTCTCGGGCCACAAGGCCTTGCTCTTTGACTGCTGCGACTCGGTGACCCCCGAGCGCCTGCGCAAGCTCGGCGTGGACACGGTCGAGCTGATCCTCTGCACGCAGCATCGCCGCCCCAACACGGCAGGCGTCTACCCCTGGCTGGAGCGCGGTGCGCAGGTGATCGCCCCGGCAGCGGAGCAGCACCTCTTTGCCGGGGTCGCGGCCTACTGGCAGAGCTGGCGCAACCGCTGGCACCTCTACCACTATCAGCCGGGGCCCACAGTGCCGGTGCGGGAGATCCCTGTGGCGCACGCGGTGGCCGAGGGCGATACGATCGCCTGGGAGGGCTATTCCATCCGTGTGCTGGAGACGCCCGGTGCGACAGAGGGCGCGGTATCGTATGTGGTGGATCTCCCACAGCCCGAAGGGTTTGGTTCTCTCAGCCCGGGGCTTGAGACGCGGGCCAGCCGGGTCTGCTTTTCCGGCGATGCTCTCTATGGCCCCGGCCAGGTGTGGGACCTCTACTCTCTGCAAAAGGGCTTTGACGGCCTGTGGGATTACCATGGCTTCCTCGGCGGGCGGCGGCAGCTCCTGCCCACGCTGGAGCGCCTCGCCGTGTGCGGGGCCGATTGGCTCATCCCCTCCCACGGCGCGCCCATCGCCGACCCGGCCGGGGCATGCCGGCTGACGAGCGAGCGCCTGGAGGCCCTCTGGCGCAACTATGCCGCTACCTCGGCCCTCAACTATTACTTTCCCTCCCTCTTGGCCGAACTGAAGGATGACCCCAAGCGCATCGCGCCCTTGCCGACCCGCGAACCGCCTCCTTTCGTGCGCCGCGTGGCCTTTACCAGCTTTGCCCTGCTCAGCGATGATGGCGCGGCCCTGCTCATCGATTGCGGCCACGATTCCGTCGTGGAGACGCTGCAACAATGGATCGGGCGCGGCGAGATCAAGGCGGTGGATGGCTGCTGGGTAACCCACTATCACGATGACCATGTCGATTGCCTGGGGCGCGCCGCCAATGCCTTCAACTGCCCCATCCTGACCGATCAGCACATGGCCGAGGTGCTCACCCACCCCAGGCGCTTTTTCCTGCCCTGCATCTCACCCAACCCGGCCCTCGGCGTGCGCGCCACGGGGGAGGGGCAGTCGTGGTCGTGGCACGAGTACCGGCTCACCGCCTACCATTTCCCGGGGCAGACGCTCTACCACTCGGGCCTACTGGTGGAGGGGCATGGTCTGAAACTCTTCTTTGCCGGCGATTCGGGCGCGCCCACCGGGCTCGACGACTATTGCGCGCCCAACCGCGTTTTTACGGGCGCAGGGCGGGGCTCCCGGCGCTGCCTGGAGCTCTGGCGCACGCTGCAGCCAGACCTGATCTTCAACCAGCACCAGGACCAGGCCTTCGCACTTACCCCCGCCGACCTGGACCTGCTGGAGGCCCGCCTGGTGGAGCGCGAGCAGATCCTGGCGGACCTTTTGCCCTGGCCAGCCCCCGATTTCGGCCTTGACGATAGCTGGGTGCGCAGTTACCCCTACGAGCAGGAGGCCAACCCAGGGGCGCCCGTGGCGGTAGAGATCCAGTTTACCAATCACAGTGCTGAACCCATAGAGGCCGCGGTAGAGCCGGCGCTGCCCGAGGGCTGGTGCTGGAATCCCGAGGCTGAGACGGCAACCGTACTGGCCCCTGCGCGCACCGATGGCCAGACGGATGGCTTTTGCGCCCACCCCGATGCCTCGGTGCGCGTGTGGCTCGCAGCCCCCGAGGATGCCCGGCCCGGCCGCTATATTATCCCCTTCCGCATCACCTGGGGCGGCCGCTACCTGGGCCAGCTGCGGCACGCCATCGTAGAAGTGCGCCAATAGGGTTTCAAGGATCTGCATCGGGTCCATGCGCAGTGCGCAAGCCGGCGTTTGGCCGTATTCATGCGATCATCGGTACTTGAGAGACAAATCCCAAAGGAGTTTCTATGTATACCATCTACCCGCTCAAAGTGGGTGACATTGTCGAGCCCGAGCCGCGCATCTTCTACCTGGGCGATGCCGGCAAGACCATCGCCCTCGGCAATTTCTTTTTCCTGTTGCAAGGCGAGGGCCGTAACATTCTGGTTGATAGCGGCGTCGGCAAGGCGGAGGGTGATCGCTTTAACCCTTCTGCCCGGCAGGCGCCCGAGGAGGAGCCCCTGGCGCAGCTCGCCCGCCATGGCGTGGACCCGGCCTCTATTGAAATCGTGATCGCCACGCACTTGCACTGGGATCACATCTCACCCACGGTGCTCCAGCTGCCCCGGGCGCGCGTCTACTGCGACCCGCGCGAGGTCGAGGCCGCCCTGCAGCCGCCCCACCCCTGGTTTGCCCAGTACGTCTTTGTGGACCTGGTGGCTGAGCTGCGGCGGCGGGGCCGCCTGGCCCCTACTCATGATGGCGATGAGATTGCGCCTGGCATCACCATCCTCTCCACCCCCGGCCACACCTTCGGCGGCCAGTCGGTTGTGGTCGAGACGGGCCGCGGCCGCGCGGTCGTCACCGGTGATGTCTGCTTTACCTACCGCAATCTGGAGGAAGATACGCCCGGCGGCTTTAACTGCAATCTGCTCGATTGCTTCCGCAGCCTGGAGCGCATCCGCAGGGCCGCCGACATCGTCTTGCCCGGCCACGACCTGCGCATGCTCGAGCGCTATCCCAATGGGGTGCGCTAGCGTTCTGGGGAAGGGGTCTGGATGGATGGGAAGGCCGTCTGGCAACCGCTAAGGTGGCCAGACGGCCTTCCCATCCATCCAGACCCTTACAAGGCCTATGCCGGACTGATGCGGAGCGCGAGACCTGGCTAGGGATATCCTCGCTCTACCCCCTCTTCGCTGGCACCCGGCAGACAACAAAAAAGCCCTCCCGGCCTGAAAGGCCAACGGGGGCTCTACAGGGCGCCGGGCAGTCCGGTCAGGTGGCGCGCATTGCTCTCAGCAGCCAGCGCGTCAGGTCATAGACAAAGGGCGAAAGCAGGAAAAGCAAGAGCGTCAACAGCCAGGGCAAAGTCTCGGCCCTGCCCATGGCGCGCTCTGGCTCATGCCTCAATGCGGCTTGCGCGCGCTGACCGTCCAACTCTTCCTGGCCATAGTGCATGTTCGTGCTATCCATCGCCTGCTTACCATCCTGTCTCTCAGATCCAGGCTTTCATCCTCAAGACGTCGGCAATGCCCGGCAGGTTCCCAATTTTGTTCACATTTCTTTACATTTCTCTAGAGAGCCATACTGTTCCTTTGGGACATCAAAGCATGAAAATGGCTTCCGGTCTCCGGGCAACGTGCTCCGCATGCGGCCGGAGCAGGCCTTTTATAGGGTGTGGTGGGTTGGGCCTGGTGCGGGGCATGGCAGCCGGCAATTGCCCGGAAGGGCGCTGGCGCCATCCTCAAATCAGAGGCCATCACAGCGCCCAAAAATACAGCACGGCACTGTGTGGAGGCAAACACAGTGCCGTGCCGTACAGGTCGCCGAGCCAAGTTAGCGGCAGTTGATCAGCACGTCTCCCGCCTGCAGCTTGGGGAGCGGCCGGTCCGTATCGGCAGCGCCCGGCTGATTGTCATAGACGATGCGGCCGCTGGCGCTCTCCCACACTCGCACGCGCATCTCATCTTGGGCGTCTGAGCCTGGGCCGTTGTCGAGCGCGCTGACCAGGAAGCAATAGCCCCCCTCGTTGCCGATGGCAGCCATGCCGCGGATTTGCGCCAGGTTGCCCCGCACAGTCACGGCGCTGCAGCTTGTGCTGCGCAGGCTCAGGCCCGCCTCCGGCCACTTCAGGTTCAGCTGGACTTGAGGCGAACTGGCGCCCCGGCCGGTGACGGCCAACAGATGCACAGTCGCTCTGCCGCTGAGAGAGGGCCTGGATGGATCAGCGCCCGCGGGCGAGGGCAAGAGGCCGGCGCCGTTAATGGTGCAGGGCCGGTAGTCCACCGTAAAGGCGTACTGCTCGCGCACCCGGTTGCCCGCGACGTCGCTGGCTTCTATGGTGAGCGTGTAGGAGCCTGCCTCAGGCTGATAGCCACTGGCGACCAGGGCTGTGTTGGCGCCATCCGTCAGCGTTGCCGTAATGTTCGCCAGGCCGCTCACGGCATCGGCAGCGTCGAAATCCAATGCACTACCTGCTAGCAGGGTGGCATCCTGCTGGGGGGTGCGGACATTCAGCACAGGCGGAGTCCGGTCGATCTGGAGGGTGAGGGTCTGGGCAGCCTCGACGTTATCACGGTTATCGCTGGAGCGGTACTGTAGCGTGTGCCTTCCTTCTTGGATCAGCACCAGCGGGGCCGCATAGGGGGCCCAAGCGGCGCCATCGAGGCTGTATTCCGTCGTGCGCACGCCAGAGCCGCCCGGGTTGTCGGCGGCGCGCAGGGTCACCGTGACAGCTGAGATATACCAGCCGTTATTCCCCAGAGAGCCCGTGACCTCGCTGGTGGTTGTTGGGGCGATGGCATCAATCTCGTTCCAACCCTGGTCTTTCGCCCAGGGCAGGTCGTCGCGGCCGCCGTTAAAGCTGTAGGGATTGTCGACATAGGGGTCGTTGTTGCTGTTGGGGGCCGTCCAGTTGCTCCAATAGTTGCCGCCCACGGGCGCCGGCAGGCTGAAAACGTTGCCCACGCCGTTGCTCACGCTGGCTTGGGCGTTGTTTTTCAGGAAACTATTGTTGCAGACCTGGTTATTGCTGCCCGTGCGGATGATCAGGCCGTTAGCGTTCTGCAGGAAGATGGTGTGGGTCAAGGCGTTCGAGTTGGCAGCCTGCAGGTACACGCCACAATAGCTGTTGCCTGCCGTTTGGCTGTCTAGCAGCAGGTTGTTGTCCGAATATTCCAGATGAATGCCGGCATAGCTGTTGTAGTTGCTGCTCACGCCGCTCAGGATGCTGGCGCTGCAGTGGCGCAGCCAGAGGCCCGTCGAGTTGCCGGTGGCCTGCACACCCTCGATCTGCGCCCGCTGGACATTCCATAGCAGTGCGCCGAATCCGTTCTTGCTCAGGCTGAGGCCGCGCAGGGTCATATCGCTGCAATCGATCAGGTAGATCGTGCCGGCATTGGAGGAACCGTCTAGCGTCTGGCCCGAGGCCCCACGCACATAGTAAATGGGCTTGCCGTCGACGGTGTTGGTGGTGTCGATGGTGTGATTGTACTGCGCATCGGTTTGGGCGTCGAGGCGGAAATTGTAGCCGTTGCCGGCCATGGCGTTGCCGCTCAGGGTGGCGCCGGAGCAGCTGTCCAACCGCAGGCCGTATTCTCTGTTGCCGCCGGCGCTATTGCCTGTGAGGATACAGCCGTTGCTGGCATAGATGTGGAGGCCATCGTAGGCGTTGCCGCCGGCGGTGTTGCCGCTCAGAGCATTGTGGTGCGCCTGGCTGAGGTAGATGCCGTAGCAGCCGTTACCGTTGGCCGTGTTCTCACTCAGAGTGTTGCCGTCGGCGCGCAGCAGGTACAGGCCATAGCCGCTGTTGCTGCTGGCTGTGCAGCCGGTAATCGTGTTGCCGCTGGCGCTCTCCAGGTAGATGCCGGTGCTGTTGCCGGTGGCCTGTATGTTACGCACCGTGCAGCCGCTCGCGCCGTACAGGTAGAGGCCGTTGGTAAAGCCCCGCACCGTGAGGTTCCGCACCTCTACCCCTGTGCGCCCGCTCAGATCGATGCCCGAGCCGGCGCTTCCACTCAAGGTATGGCCGGCGCCGTCGAGCGTCAGATGGTCGCCGGTCACCACGATTGCCTGCGCCAGGTCGGCAGCCAATGTGGCGGTACGGGTGGCCGCATCCCAGGAGCCCACGGCCGGGTCGCTCCACCCGGTGTCGGAGAGTGTTACCGCCCCCGTCGACCCGGCCCAGACCTGCGCCCCGCTGAGCCCGCTGAGGATGATCGAAGCCACGATGAGAACGGCGATGACTCTTTTCATCGTTCCCCCTTGAGCCGCAAGCGGCGCCAGAGCAGAATCGGGCGACCCTTTCGGTGATGGCAGGGCCATGCGGCGGAAAGCGGAACACGTCGCCTGGTTCTGCACCAGGTAACGGAATCGTAAGCCCTGTGCTCATTATAGGGGGCAGCTGTGAGGTCGGGCGTGAATCATCCGTTAATCCCAGGTAAAAAGCCCAGGCCGGCGGAGGAGAGGTGAGGATTCCGAAACCTGCGGTACGGATTATGCTGGCCTGGTCAGCGCCAAGAGAGGCGCCTGCCCGCGCCCCTCAGTTCTGCGAACCGGGAGGCGAATATCATGTCTCGACGCGCCTGGCGCCCGCGGCGCCTGGCCCTGGTGGCGTTCCTGGGGTTGGGGGCCTGTGTACTCCTGAGCTGCACCGCCCCGCAGACATCGGCTCAAGCCACTTCCACCCCTGCAGCCGCCATGGGCTGGCCGCAGATCGCTCTGGAGCGTTTTGCGGCCGGCTTTGACCGTCCTACGGCCATCGTCTCGCCCGGTGACGGCTCGGGGCGACTCTTTATTGTGGAGCAGCCGGGTCGCATCCGCGTGCTCAAAGGCGGCTCCAGCTCGCTCTTTCTGGATATCAGCGATCGGGTGAGCTGCTGCGAAGAGCGGGGCCTGCTCGACGTGGCCTTTCCTCCCGGCTATGCCATTACCACATTCGGCGAGGACGAAGCCGGGGAGCTCTACCTGGCCGACTATAACGGGGGCAGCGTGTACCACATTGCCGGAGCGGCGCCTGCGGGCACGCCTTGAGCATTTGGGGCGTGCCACGCATCACGTATTCCTTTTCATCCACAGGCCAGCCAAGGGCACGAGCAGCGCCGTCAGGGCAGCGCCGGCCAGGGCCGTGAGGACTGTTGGGCGCAGGCGGATCCAGGTGTACGGATCGAAGGATAGGGCGCTAAAGCCGCCGCGGGTGCTTCCCTTGCCCGGCATGGGCTGCCAGAGATTATTGGGCCCGGTCGGCAACTCGGGCTGCTGAGTGAGCTGCCCGCGGTAGGCTATGCGCTGCAGGGCCGCATCCGCAGCACGCGGCCAGCACGAAATAACCCTGGCCAAAAGCGCCCCTCCTCCGCCCACCGCCATATCGCGTACCGGTTTCTGGGCGGCGTAGAGGATTGCATCGGCCACGATGCGCGGGTCGTACACCGGCGGTAGTGGCCGCGGCTTGTACCCCAGGTGCGACAGGGCATGGTCAAAGAGCGGTGTGTCAATAGAGGCAGGCATGAGGAAACTCACCTGCACACCCGTCTGTGCGTGTTCCTGCTCCAGGCGCAGGGTATCATAGAACCCTTTCAGAGCATGTTTCGAAGCTACATAGGGCGTCTGCAACGGGACGGGCAGCTCCGACTCGACCGAGCCGATGCCAATCAGTGTGCCCTGCGTCATCTTGAGATACGGCAGGGCGGCTCTGGCGCCGTAGACCTGGCCCATCAGATTTACATCGATGACGCGCTTGAACTCCTGCGGGGTGACATCCTCGAACCAACTATAGAGGGTTACCGCAGCGTTGTTGACCCAGGTATCGATCCGACCCAGGCGCTCCACTGCCTGTTGCGCCACGTGTTGCACCTGGTCCCAATCGGAAACATCAGCCGGAATGGCCAGCGCCTGCCCGCCTCCCTCAATGATCTCGCTTTCGACCTCGGCCAGCGCCTCCTGATTGCGCGCCACCAGCGCGACCCGGGCCCCGTGCTGGGCAAAGTGCAGCGCCGTTTCGCGCCCAATACCCGATGATGCCCCGGTGATGACAACCACCTGCTCTGCTAACGGCTTCATCTCTCGCCTCCCGGCTATTGCATAGACGCTTTGTGAAATGGGCGCAGAGCCCTCGCCCAGTGTCGTAGTGACGGCTTCAGCCGTTCGTCTCCCCTTGCACCATGCGGAGACGAGCGACCGAGGTCGCCACTACGACAGTGACCGAGGGCACCATGTCCATTTCACACCAAACGTCTAGGCCGTCCAGCAATTCTTATGCCACATCGATCAAGGTTGACGGGCAGTGTATGGAGGTCCTCACGCCCCCCGTCGGCCGCAACGTCAACGAGCTGACCCGCCAGGTCAAGGCTTTCCAGCATGTGCGGGCCACCGGTGAGGCCACACCCTCCGGCTGGCAGCCGGGCAGGCCTACCCTCAAGCCCAGCCCGCAGCTCACTGGCAAAGTCTGGGAGGTCTGAAAGGCGCCAGCTACCGGCGCAGGGTGAGCGAGTTGAGCACCAGCAGCACGCTGCTGGTGGCCATTGTGGCCGCAGCGATGGCCGGGGTGATCAGGCCCATCATGGCCAGTGGCACGGTGATGATGTTGTAGGCAAAGGCCCACCCCAAGTTCAGCCGGATGATCAGGCGCGCCCGGCGAGAGAGATAGATGAACTGGGAGATAAGCCGCAGGTCGGGGTAGACCAATATCACGTCAGAGACTTCCCCGGCGACCTGGGCGCCGCCCGCCACAGTCAGGCTCAGGTCGGCCTGGGCCAGGGCGGGGGCGTCATTCACTCCATCGCCGACCATGCCCACGCGCTGCCCGGCCTTTTGCCAGCTCTGGATGCGGGCCGCCTTTTCGGCCGGCGAGCAATCCCCCTCCCATTCCCGCAAGCCTAGCTCGGCAGCCACCGCTTGCATCGTGCGCGGGGAGTCGCCGGAAAGCGCCACTGTCTCGATGCCTTGCGCCTCCAGGTCCCGCAGGGCCCAGGCCGCCGTCCGGTTGGGCTGGTCGCGCAGGGCAATCAGGCCGGCAACCTGGCCCTCCCAGCCGACCCAGATGACCGTCTCCCCGCGTTCAGCATGGGCCTGGGCCAGGGCATTAAGCTCTGGGCCCGGGTCGCTCCCCAGGAAATGTTGGGAGCCGGCCAGCACGCGGCGGTCTCCCTCGTCTGGGAGGCGGGCGCTGGCGCCCATGCCGCGCACCGCCTGGAACTCTCTGGCCGGCGGCGCTCCCTCCGGATAGGCGGCCAGGATGGCCCGGGCGATGGGGTGCTCTGAGAATTGCTCTACGCCCGCCGCCAGGCGCAGCAGCTGGCGCTCGTCGAGCGGCAGCGCCGGGTTCGGCACGGCCGCGACCACGCTCATGTGGCCCTGCGTCAGGGTGCCGGTTTTGTCCAGGACGATCCGCTGCACCTGGGCGGCGCTTTCCAGCGCCGCCGGGTTGCGCACCAGGATGCCCTCGCGCGTGGCCCGGCCCAGAATGACCGTCAGCGCCAGCGGAGTGGCCAGGCCCAGGGCGCAGGGGCAGGCGATGACCAATACCGATACCCCCGTGAGGAGCGCTCTGTCGGGGCCGCGGCCAGCAGCCCACCAACCCAGGGTGGCCAGGAGCGCCAGGGCCAGCACGCTCAGGGTGAGGTAGCCGGCTGCCCGGTCGGCCATGCGCTGCACCGGCGGCTTGGCCGACAGAGTCTGCTCTACGAGGTGTGTGATTTGCGCCAGGCGCGTCTCGCGCGGCGGCTGGCTCACGCGGCAGGTCAGGGCCGCGTCGGCCAGGAGTGTGCCGGCAAAGACCGTGTCGCCGGGGCGCCGGGTCGCCGGCGATGACTCGCCCGTCAGCAGCGATTCATCCAGGTCGCCCTCCCCCTCCACAATCTGGGCGTCGGCCGGCACGCGCTCCCCGGGCTTGATCAGGATGAGGTCGCCCACGGCCAGCTGGCGCGCCGGGACCTCGACCCAGGCATCGCCCTCGCGGCGGGTGGCCTTGCCGGGCTGCAGGCGCAGGAGCTGGCGGATGTCCTTGCGCGCCCGGGCGCCGCCAGAGGCTTCCAGAATGCGGCCTAGCAGCACAAAGCTCACGACCATGACCACCGAATCGAAGTAGGTCTGCCCACGGCCGGTCACCGCCATGCAGGTGCTGTAGGCAAAGGCCGAGCTGATGCCCAGGCTGACCAGGGTATCCATCGTCGCTACCCCTGCGCGCAGGCCCCGCCAGGCGCCGTGGATAAAGGAGTAGCCCCCGAAAAAGAGCACCGGTATCGTCAACAGGCAGGCGAGATACTGCATGCCGCGCACCGCTTGGTCGGTGAACTGCCCCAGGGCGTAGTAGCCATAGAGATTCCCGAGGTAAAAAGTCATCACCATCATGCCCAGGGTCAGGGCGACGACGAATTGCACCAGCAGGAGGCTATCTCGTCGCTCTTTGCGCCCCTCGCCAGCGTCCGCAGTCAGGCTGGGGCGGTAGCCCAGGCTCTCGAGGCCCAGCAAGAGGTCTTCGGGGTCTGCCTGCGCCGGGTCGTAGCGCAGGCGCCCGCGCTCAGCGGCAAAGCTGACCTCGGCAGCAATCACACCCGGCTGCTGCTCCAGCAGGCGCTGGGCCGCCACGGCGCAACCGCTGCACCACATCCCCTGCAGGGTAAAGTAGGCCGTCTCGCCCGGGGCCAGCACCCCCCCCAGCACCGGGCGCCGCGGGTTGGATCGGGCCAGCACCTGTTCGAGCCGGCCGCTCTGGGCAGCGACCTCATAGACGGTAGCACACCCCTGGCAGCAAAACAGTCTCTCCTCACCATCACTGTAGCGCTTGACGGGTGAGCCCGGGATCTCCAGGCCACAGAGGTCACAGATGCCGGTTTGTGCAGCCACAACTGGGTCCCCCTTTCGACGATTGACCTCCCAGAAATGATGGTTGATGCTCGCCATGGCTGCTATCCGCAGGAATGGCGGCGTGCGGCGCCGCGCGCAGGTCCTCGTAGTGGCGGGCTTTGGCCGCTCAACCCACTTGAGCAAAGCGTTGAGCGGCGCTGCCGCAAGTGGTGAGCCTGCCCAACCAGCTTGCCCGCCTGGGAGGAGCGCCGCCGGCGCTCCATGTGCCGGCCAGGGTTCTGGGCGCTCACAGGATCCCGTGGCGCCCCGGGCCACTCAGACGGGATTTCGCCCCCCAAGCGCAGTTGATTGCCCTCAGCGCTGCAGGGCGGTCGGCTGCAGGGCCGGATTGGCCGTCTCGGAGGGGGCAGCGGCGGCCGCTGCTGCCGTTGCCATTGGGGAAGGGCTTCCGCTGGTCGCAGCTGGTGTGCCCTGCGGCTCCGCCGACGGGAAACCGCTTACCCCCGATACTGCCGTCGGCGCTGGCAGGGTTGGCCTGGGCCCGCCGATCTCATCGGGGGCCTGGGCATAGGGCCGCTGCGTGGGTCCGCCGGGGGCCAGCGTGACGTTCCGGTACAGGTTGGCCGCATCCTGGGTGCCGGCCCCCTGAGTCATGCCGACGTGGGGGGTTGGCGTCGGGGGCATGTAGCAACTGTTCAAGGCCGCAGCGTAGGCCAGGAACAGCAGACTGAGCAGCATCAGGGAGATCACCCGTTTCATTGATGGCCCTCCATTTAGAGCTTGCGCCGGGCATCACTGCCGTGAGCCGACCTCCTCGTAGATGTGCATCTCCAGGTTCTCGGGCTGAATGTTCCCAAAGTGCTCGAACACCTTTTCCTCGGCCCAGGCCGAGCGCCGATGGTCCTCAAGGGTATGCCAATCCTGCCAGACGCTGAGATACTTGACGCGCACAATGCCCGGTATATCCAGCGAGTACATGGCTCGCGACTCCCAGTAGCCCTCACTGTCGGGCAGCAGGGCGCGCAGGTAAGCGACGACCCGGTCCAGGTCAGCGCCCACACGGTTGATCAACCGCGCCTTTTCGGCCGGTATATCGAAACTGACCTCGTAGATGTACGGCATGGCCCACTCCTCAGGCTACGTTGGATTCATCCAAAACAGGATCAAGTAGATGATCACCCAGATCGGCACGCCGACCACGACGACCCACATGAACACCGGCATGCCGACCCAGGCTTCTTCGAGACCCCCGGGAAAGCTCTCCAGAAACGAGTCGGGGCCCAGGAGCGATGTGGCCTGTTCCTGCTCGCCGGGGCGGAGCCGCGGGCGGCGGCCGTTCCGGTAGCCCGAGGCCTCGAAGAGATTGGGTATGGCGATGGTAACGGTCGCCAGCCCCAGGAGCCCCGCTCCGGCCAGAATGCCGAGCAGGATGAGCCCGTAGGGCCATTGGTTGTTGATGAGCATGGTTTCCTCCTTCCCCCTATGCCACTGAGAAACATTCAGCGGCTGCGTTCCCCAATGGCGCATGTAGGCGCAGCCGGCCTTTGCCCTGCTAAAGGCGCCGTTTGGCCTTCGCCCTGCGCCGGCTCACGGCCCGGCCACGGTTCCGGCTGCCGCTCGATCAGGGCCAGGTAGCGATACTCGTCGCTGTTATCCAGTTGCCCTGCTCGCCAGCCCCAAACCAGCAGCCCCAGGGAAATGAAGATGATGAGCCAACCGGTTGCCGTAGCGATAACCCATCCGTCCAACAGACTCCCTGCTCCTTTCTTTAGGTCACCGGCCGCGGCGCGGCGCTCGCCATTCTTCCGGGAGCTCAGGCTCCCCCGGGGCAGGCTCGCGCCGCCGCTCCGGCGGCGTCG
>DAOTVS010000059.1:0-31616 GCA_034436375.1 Anaerolineae bacterium
TGTTACAAAACAGCAAGTTCTGACCGGAAGGAGATCGAGGTCGGGCGTAATGTATGGCTCGTAATAAGTAAAACGTAATGCGTAAGGCTGCCATGATGTGATACGCATTGCTCTCCTCACGTCTGCACGAATGCAGCACGATGAAGAGCAGCGCACCTCACGCCATGGCGACCTCACGCATTACGTTTTACTTATTACGGGTCCTGGCGGCCTTACGCCCTACGAATCACGTATTACTCCCTGCCGCCCGCCCCCATCGCTTTCTGGACGTACTCCATCAGGGCAAAATCGATGCCACTGCGCTCGCGGACGGAGGCTTCCTGCTGGTACATGCGGTTGAGCTCCTGCTGGATGCCGGGGTCGCCGCCGGTGAACTCGGCCACCAACTCCTGCCAGCGCCTGGCCAGCGCCTGCACGCGCGGGTCGGCAGGGTCGGTGCCGGCGTCCATCTCGGCGCGGACCCTGGCGATCAGTTGCGGCCATTCGGCCTCGACCTGGCGGATGTGCTCCTCGCCGAGTTGCTCGCCGCGCTTTTTGATCTCTGCCTTCTGCTTTGCCAGCTCGCCCACGCGCCAGAATGGGGGCTGCCTCATCATTTGTCCTTTCTGTTTGTGGCCACGCGGAGCATTATACACCCTCACGTAACGTCAGGGTCAAGAGGCAGTTTCGGCATGACACGCTTGTGAGGGGCTTGCTGCGCCACATTCTCTGCTTGACACGGGGTTACTGGAACCCCGGGGTGCTATAAACATAGCAGGGCCTCCTATCGGCTTTGACCGGCAGCGATTCAACAGTAGAATCGTAGCTACAGGAACACATTGCACGGAAACCGGAGGCTGAGCACGCGCGATGGCAGCATCCCCGATGTCCAATTCTTTGCCCCCGCCTCTGATGACCTCGGAGGAGGGGTCCTTCGCCCAGCGTACAGTGCTGCGCCGCAAGCCACAGATCGCCCGCGACGTCCTGCGCGACAATCATTACCCGCCCGAGATCCAGGCAGCGGTGGAGGGGCTGATCACTGAGATCGAGAGCCTGAGCCCTGTGCATCCCCTGCATGAGGCAGCGCCCGATGTGGAGTATTGGGATGAGCAGTGGCGCCCCTATGCCGGGCGCCATTGGCTGGCCCTGCCCTGGTATTTCGCCGAGGCTTTTTTCTACCGGCGCCTGCTGGAGGCGGTGCGCTACTTCCAGCCCGGCCCCTGGGAGGGCCATGACCCCTTTGCCATGGCCAAGCGGCGCGCGATCGAGGGCCCTCACGGCGCTCTGTTGCTGGCTACCCATGCCCTGCTAGAGCTGCCGGCCGAGCTGCCTGCAGCATTGCTTGCCCTTCTCCACGATAGCCTGTGGGGCAACCGTGCCGACCTCAGTAACCGTGAGGTCGTGGCGCGCCTTGCCGGCCATGGCGCTGAGCAGCAGGATCTGCTGCTCGATGATTCTGCGCAGGTTGTCGGTTTCCTGCTGAAGGGCGCCCACCGGCGCATCGACTTTATCAACGATAATGCCGGGCCTGAGGCCGCTTTTGACCTGCTGTTGGCCGGCTTTCTGCTCGATCGCAGCCTGACGGGTGCGGTGCGGATGCACCTCAAGCCCTATCCTTTCTACGTCTCCGATGCGCTGATTCCGGATATGCGCGAGCTGATCTCGCGCCTGGAGGGGGCGCCTGAGCCTCGGCTGCGCGCCGCCGGCGAGCGACTGGAGGGGCACCTGCAGTCGGGGAGGCTGGAGCTGACGACCGACCGCTTTTGGGCCAGCGCCTATGAGTTCCGTGATATGCCGGCAGATCTACGACGTGACCTGTCGCGCGCAGACCTGGTGATCATCAAGGGAGACGCCAACTACCGACGCCTGCTGGGCGACCGGCATTGGCCATATACCACCCGCCTGGCTGAGATCGTGGCCTATTTCCCGGCGCCCCTGGCCGTGTTGCGCACCCTCAAAGCGGAGATCATCGTGGGGCTGGAACCGGGGCAGGCGGAGCAATTGGCTGCGGCAGACGCGAATTGGCTGGTGAACGGTAAGCGGGGGCTGATCCAGTTTGTGGGGCGGATGTAATCCGTAATTCGTAATCCGTAAGGCCGCTGTTGCGAAGCATCAGTTGCTTTTCGTGGCGTTGGCCCCAACGATACTGGCGCGGAGCGCAGGGTATGCCGAAATGGCGACCTTAGGCATCACGCATCACGGATTACGTCTATATGGCTGGGGCCGTGGAGAGCGCGCAAGAGACGGCGTCTTCCAGTTCCCCCAAATCAAAGGGCTTGGCGAGCAGGCGAGCCTCGGGGCAACCTTCATGGTGCAGGCGGCCGGCGGTCATGAAGACAATGGGAATGTGCGCCGTATCGGGGGAGGCGTGCAGTTGGCGGCATAGCTCGATCCCGTTCATGATGGGCATCATGATGTCGGTGACCACCAGGTCCGGGTGCTCTGCACGCGCGATCTCCAGGGCGCTGAGGCCATCGTAGGCGCGCAGAACGCGATAACCGCTATCCTCCAGCAGTGAAGCCACGAATTCGACTACAGCCTCTTCGTCGTCGACGACCAGGATTGTCTTCACGATGGCAACCTGCACTCCTTGTGTAATCCGCGGACTGCCCTCACGGCCTCCATCGGTATGACCAGTGGCCGCGTCGGGCTCGCTGTGGACAGACAAATGGCCCCCGCCATCGCTCGGGCAGCGCCGACCGGCTCCCGCGGACGAACATGCGGGCATATCTCCAGTCGGACTAGCAAATCTCAGGCCAACGCAGAGAGGTAGGTCCCACAGGCCAGCTCCATCTGCCTGTCAGGATAACCGCAGGCTTGCAAAGGAAGAGGAGGGCTATCAAGCCCTCCTCTTCATCAGTCGTTATTGGCCAAGGCTAGACTTCGCGGAACTCGCCCTCGACGGTGCCGTCATCTCTGGGGCCGGCGGCGCCGCCCTGCGGGCCCGGGCCACCCTGGCCACCCGGAGCGCCCTGCGGGCTACCCTGCGCCTGGTACATAGTCTCACCGATGCTCTGCAGCTTTTGCGAGAGCTCCTGGGTACGGCGCCTGATTGCTTCGGTATCGGAGCCCTTGAGGGCTTCCTTGAGCGCGTTGATAGCGCCTTCGACCTCGCTGCGCACATTGCCGGGCACCTTGTCGCCCAGGTCGCGCAGCGTCTTTTCTGCGCTGTAGGCGACGGTATCGCCCTGGTTGCGCACCTCGACCTCTTCCTTACGCTTGCGGTCAGCAGCGGCATTGCGCTCGGCCTCGCGCACCAGCCTGTCGACCTCTTCCTTGCTCAGGCCGCTGGAAGCGGTGATAGTGATCTTTTGCTCGCGGCCGGTGGCCTTGTCCTGCGCAGCGACGTGCAGGATACCATCGGCATCGATGTCAAAGGTCACCTCGATCTGCGGGATACCGCGGGGGGCAGGCGGAATGCCGTCCAGGATGAAGCGGCCCAGGGTCTTGTTATCGGCGGCCATGGGGCGCTCGCCCTGCACCACGTGGATCTCCACACTCGTCTGACTGTCGGAAGCGGTCGAGAAGATCTGGCTCTTCTTGGTCGGGATGGTCGTATTGCGCTCGATCAGGGGCGTGGCCACGCCACCCAGGGTCTCGAGACCCAGGGTCAACGGGGTCACGTCGAGGAGCAGCACATCCTTGACCTCACCGCCCAAGACGCCCGCTTGAATAGCGGCGCCGATGGCCACCACCTCGTCGGGGTTGACGCCCTTGTGCGGCTCACGGTTAAAGTACTTGCGCACCGTCTCCTGCACCAGGGGCATACGGGTCTGCCCACCGACCAGCACCACCTCGTCAATGTCGCTGACCTGCAGGTGGGCGTCGGAGAGCGCCTGGCGCACCGGGTTCATCGACTTTTCGACCAGATCACCGACCAGCTGCTCCAGCTTGGCCCGGGTCAGGGTCATCTGCAGGTGCTTGGGGCCCGAGGCGTCAGCGGTGATGAAAGGCAGGTTGATCTCGGTCTGCACCACCGACGATAGCTCGATCTTGGCCTTTTCGGCGGCTTCTTTGAGGCGCTGCAGGGCCATGCGGTCGGCTCGCAGGTCGATGCCCTGGTCGCGCTTGTACTCATCGGCAATCCAGTCGATGATGCGCAGATCAAAGTCGTCACCGCCCAGGAAGGTATCGCCATTGGTCGAGTTGACCTCAAAGACGCCATCACCCAGGGTCAGAACCGAGATATCGAAGGTGCCGCCGCCCAGGTCATAGACGGCAATCTGCTCATCCTTCTTCTTATCGAGCCCATAGGCAAGGGACGAGGCCGTGGGCTCGTTGATAATGCGCAGCACCTCAAGGCCGGCGATGCGGCCGGCATCCTTAGTAGCCTGGCGCTGCGCGTCGTTAAAGTAGGCCGGCACGGTGATGACGGCCTGGGTCACCGGCTCGCCCAGATAAGCCTCGGCGTCGGCTTTGAGCTTTTGCAGGATCATGGCCGAGATCTCGGGCGGCGAATAGGCTTTGCCGCCCATCCAGACCTGCACATCGCCGTTTGGCGCCTCGGTGACCTTGTAGGGTAGGCGCTTCATGGCCTTTTGCACTTCCGGGTCCGAGAACTTGCGGCCCATAAAGCGCTTAATGGAATAGATCGTGTTCTCAGGATTGGTAATGGCCTGGCGGCGGGCCACCTGGCCCACAATGCGCTCCCCCGTCTTGGGGTTCATCGCCACGACCGAAGGCAACAGACGGCTGCCTTCAGAGGTTGTAATCACGACGGGCTCGCCGCCCTCCATGACGGCAACGACCGAGTTGGTTGTACCCAGGTCAATGCCCACAATCTTACCCATAGGTGTATCCTCCTAAATGATTGCTGTTTCTTTCGTTACATGTATGGAACTGGGAAAACCCGGATCTTGTAGGAACTCGTAGGCCGTCATCGGAGCAGCGCAAGGCTTGCCGCAAGCCCCCATGATCTCCCCTGAGTCTCTACACATTCCCTTCAGTATCTTCAGCTCCTTCGGTGACCTCAGTTTCCCGAGTTTCCTTTGTTCCTTCATCTCCACCAGTTGCCTCGGCTCCAGGCTTGGCCACGGCCACCTTGACCAGGGCCGGCCTGAGCACGCGCCCGTGCAACTCATAACCGCGCTGCAGTTCAGCAATGACCTGCCCATCGGGGTAGGCCGTGGTCTCTTCGCGCAGGATCGCTTCATGCCTGGTTGGGTCAAAGGGCTGGCCGGCCGCTTCGATCGGCTTGAGTCCTTCGCCTTCCAGGGTCAACCAGAGTTTGTGTTGGATCAGCGCTACACCTTCGACCCAGCTAAACGCGCGCAGGTCGCCGGGTAGAGTGGCCATGGCGCGCTCGAAATCATCGAGGACGGGCAGGATCTTGCTCAACAAGAGTGCGCTGCTGAAGCGGCTCATCTCTTCGCGCTCGCGCTCGACCCGCTTGCGATAGTTCGAAAAATCCGCTGCCGTACGCCGCCATTGGTCCAGGTAATCGTTGGCCTGAGCCTGCACTTTGGCCAGCTCTTCGGTCAGGTTGGCTTCCGCCGGCTTGACCTCCGGCTCGGCCTGAGGCCCTGTATTCTGCTGTTCGATATCATCAGCCATAATGGTATTTATCTACCTCCCGAGAGTGTTGAGATTGCCAAAGCCTCTGCGGCTTGGGTAATTGAGAATGGCTAGTATCCGTACATCCGTTCTACCAGGTTGCTCATCAGGCGAGCCACATAGCGTACAGCCGAAATAGCCCGATCATAGGGCATGCGCGTGGGCCCGAGCACGCCAAGCACGCCGTCGGCTTCGCCGCGCAGGCCGTAACGCGAAAGGACAAGGCTGTAATCATCCAGATCATCCCAGCGTCCTTCGCCGCCGATAATCACCTGTATACCGTTGGCCTCCAGGACCTCGGCAATGATGGATTCCAGCAGGTTTTGGCGCTCAAGCACCTCCACGACCTGGCGGAACTTGTCGACCTGCGCAAACTCGGGTTGGCGTAACACATGCAATAGCCCGTCGCGGTAGACCTGGCTCTCGCTGCGCTGGTCGAGTTGTTCGAGGGCCTCGAGCACCCGGTCTACGGTCAGGCGCTCCAAAGGCGTCAGGTTGACCGTAGCCACCGGCCCGGTGCGAATCTCAACGACATCGGCTGTGCCGAGCAGCGCATTGAGGTGGTTGGACGCCTGAGTCAATGTTTCCTGGCTGGTCCCTTCGGGCAGCACGATCACCTGCTGGCGGATGCTGCCCTCCTGAAAGACCATGATCAGCAGGGCCGTGGCCTCGCTTAGCGCGATGAGCTCGACATGCTTGAACCGGGCCTGCGGCGCGCGCGGTGCGGTAACCAGCGAAGCGCTTTGCGCCGTCTGGGCCAACACGGCGGCCGCTAACTTGGTCCATTGCTCCAGCTCGAGCCTGACCTGGTGGAACTGATGGCTGATCATGCGCTGCTCGCTGGGCGAGAGCTCGGAATCTTGCATCAGGCGATGGACAAAGTAGCGATAGCCCTTGTCGGTAGGAATGCGCCCGCCCGACGTGTGGGTCTGCATGAGGTAGCCCTCGCGTTCCAGGAGCGCCAGCTCATTGCGCACGGTCGCTGAGCTCATCGCCAGCCCGTGACGACGCACGATAGCCTGCGAGCCGATCGGCACAGCCGTGGCGACGTATTCGCGCACTACAATGCTCAGAATCTCCTCTTCGCGCGGAGATAGCTCCTCCATATGGAGTCCCCTCACCAGATGTGTTTGGCTGCTGAATGGTCTTAGCACTCACTGTTTGTGAGTGCTAGCATCATAGCACGAAGAAGGCAAAGTGTCAAGAGGTTTGCCTTAAATTGGGGGCTATTTTAGGAAGAAACTTGATAATAGGATTATCAAGTTTAGGGAATAAGGCGCGGCGGCACAGGGCCATCGGCGCACACATCGCGTGCACCGTGCAGGAGGGCCAGGTCGCTCAGGGCGGTAGCAAAGGCGTTGCGGAAGTGGGTATCTTCCAGGAGCGTCGGGTCCTCCAGGTGTATCCCCTCGATGAGCAGCCGTCCACTCGCCCAGCTCATGCGTGGCTCCAGGCGTCCGACCAGGGCCTCGCCATAGAGCACGGGCAGGATGCAGGCGCTGAGGGGCCTGCGGCGGGCATCGGCAGGGGCATAGACCTGGCGCCGGCAATCAAAACCGAAAAGGTCATAGGTGCGCTGGCGATCCCACACCAGGGGGTCTATGGGAGAGAGGAAATGCACACGCGGCGCCAGGATGAACGAACGGCGTTCCAGGGCGCTGAGCCATTCGACGGGCACAAAGTAACTCTGCACTGGATCTTCGACCTGCAGATGGATAGCCTTGCCCCGGGCCACCAACTCGGTGATGAGGCGGCCCTTTTCTCGTTTCAGGGTCGACAGGTCCAGCTTAGCGCGGGAACCGATACCGTTTATGGCCTGGCTCCAGGTGGCCTGGCTCACCGGCGCCAGGACGCGCAGGGCATGCAGAGCCAGGGCCTGCTGACGCTCGGGGGTGCTGAGGGTGGTATGGTTGCGGCGCGGCAACACGCGCTCGGCCAGGTCATAGGTGCGCAAGGGGCCTTCGCGTTGGCGCACCAGGATGGCTCCCCGGATGAACAGCTGGTGTATAGTCTGCTCCACGTTGCGGCGCTCGTGCCATCCTTCGCTCTGGAGGATTCGCAGCAGCTCATGTTGGCTAAGCGGGCCTTCGCTCGCCAGAAGCTGCAGCACTCGCGCACCCAGAGAGCCGGGCCGAGCGAGCGCTGCGATGGCCTCGGGGTCGCGGATGAGATCGTACCCTGCAGCCGGGAGCACGCCGGGCACGTGCAGGCAGTGTTCAAAGATCTGGCCGCCATTGTAGAGGGCGACATCGATATCGCCCAGTTGATAACCCTGCAGGCGGTTGGCGAGCACCAGGTCATGGCCGCTGGCCAGGGCGTGGGGGCGCCAGTCGAGCTGGAGAAAGCCCTGCTGGACGACCCACGTGACCGGGCTGCCCGGCGAGCGGCTGCTTGAGAGGCTCTGTTGCTCCAGAAGCAGGTGGCGCAATTCGGCGCGGGTTGTCAGCATCTTGCATGTCCCCTTCTACTGTTCCTCTGGCCTTGACGCTCTCCGGTGACTGTGCTATCTTCACTGCACGCGCATAGTAACTCAAGGGAGCTCGTTGGGACCCAAAGGAACCTGGAATTCATGGGGCAGCCATGAGTTCCCGCGAGTTCCGACGAGTGTCTCCCGTGCCCGGGAAAAGGAGCAAGAGCAAGCGATGGCTCGTTACGAAGATACGAATTGGCAAGATTCAATGCGCATCCGCTTCGACTATACCAACATGATGGCTGATGCGGTCGGCAAAGACCGCGGCACCAGCGAACAAGAGCTCGACGAGATGGAGGGCCGCCTTTCAGCCGCCCTGGATGTGCTCTCGATGCGCCGTGGTCCCAAAGATCTGGCCTGGATGACCCTGCCCCAGCAGACTGATATGGCCGATGAAGTGCTGGCCTACGCGGAAGAGGTCAAGGGCCTCTTTGACGATGTGCTGGTTCTGGGCATCGGCGGCTCTGCCCTGGGCGTGACAGCGCTCAAGACAGCTCTCTTGCCTTTCTATTCTGATTACTTGTCGCCGGAAGTGCGCCAGCGCCCCCGTTTGTTCGTGCTGGATAATGTCGATCCCGATTGGGTGATGCCGGCGCTGCGCCTGCTGCATGCCGAGCGCACGCTGGTCATCGTCACGAGCAAGTCTGGCAACACGACGGAGACATTGGCCCAGTTCCTGATCGTGCGCCAGTGGTTGCGTGAAGCCCTGGGCGATAGCGCTAGCAGCCATGTGGCGGTGATCACGGATCCCACCCAGGGGCCACTGCGCGCCATTGCAACCCGCGAGGGCTATCGCGCCTTCCCGGTGCCGGTAGGCGTCGGCGGGCGCTTTTCCGTGCTCTCCCCAGTCGGCTTGCTGCCGGCTGCTCTGGTCGGCATCGATATCAAGGAACTGCTGGCAGGCGCCGCCTATGGCGAGTCTCTGTGCCGGGTGCGCACCCTGCGCCGCAATCCGGCAGGCATCAATGCGGCGCTGCAATACCTGGGCTACAAGCGGGGGCAGCGCATCTCGGTGATGATGCCCTACAGCCAGCACCTGCGCGACGTGGCCGATTGGTTCCGCCAGCTCTGGGCCGAAAGCCTGGGGAAGAAGATGAGCGTGATGGGCAAACGTGCGAACGTCGGCCCCACCCCGGTCCTGGCCCTGGGCACGACTGACCAACACTCGCAGATCCAGCTCTATGTGGAAGGCCCCGCCGACAAGATCATCAACTTTGTGGCTGTGGACAAGTTTGTCGATGAGGGCGCAATTCCAGCGGCGGGCAGCGATGAAGACGACATTGCCTACCTGGGTGGCCATTCGCTGGCCGAGCTGATCAATATCGAGCGTCAGGCTACGGCCATCGCTCTCACCGAGGCAGGCCGGCCCAACTGTACCCACACTCTGCCCGAGGTGAACCCCTTCACTGTGGGCGAGTTCCTCTATATGCTCGAGATGCAAACGGCGATCAGCGGCCTCTTCTACGCCGTTGATGCCTACGACCAGCCCGGGGTTGAGGCGGGCAAGCAGCTCACCTATGCTCTGCTGGGCCGGCCGGGTTATGAGTCTCGGGCGCTGGAGGTGGCGACAGCCAACGCCGCCAAACCTCGCAAAGTGGTCTAGCAGACTCCTGGGAACTCGCAGGAACTGAGGGTCAAGCGGGCCAGCGCCCGATTCGGGTGGATCACAGCCACCTGTGGCCCTGAAGGGCGAGGCTTTGTCTTTCCCCTCAGTTCCCACAGTTCCCTCATATCCCATGAGTTCCTATGAGTTCAAATAGGCAGACAGATGGAAATCATGTATAATGATTCCGTACGAGCACTTGCCCTCATGGTGAAGCGAGGTCTGGTTCTATGGCGGAGTTTCGTGATGGTCACGGTACCCCAGCCAGCCCCGAAAGTGCAACAAGCGCCGAGGAATTATACAATCAAGGGATGGCGTTCTATCGCCGCCGGCAGTGGCAACAGGCACGGGAGAGTTTTCTGCGTCTGAAGGCGCTGGAGCCTAACCGGCGCGGCATCGATGCCCTGCTTGACGAGCTGGATATCTTCATCCGCCTGGAATCCCTCGAGCCGCCCTTTGCAGTTCGCGATGAGCCTGTTACAACTCCAGACCCCGAGCCGCCAGCTGCCACCCACAATCCGGGCCAAACCAGGGTGCCAGTCGTTGGGGCGAAGCCTGCGCGTCGCGCCCGGCCAAAATGGCTGTTGCCTGCGCTGTTGGCGGCTGTGATGGCATTGGTGGCAATCGACTTGGCCATCTATGGCCTCATCAACCCGCCGGCTAGAGCGCGCGAGCAAGAGTTGCGCAACCAGGGGCAGGCCTACCGCATGGTCGGCAATTGGGATCGAGCCATCGAAGCCTATGAAGAGCTACATTCTCTGCTGCCCAATGATCTGGAGGCCAAGAATGGCCTCTGGATTGCCTACTATGAACGCGCCAATCAGCATGCAACCGATGCTGCACGTTTTGAGGAGCAGGACCAGTATGCCGAAGCCGCCCAAGAGTGGGATAAGGCCATAGCTGACTTCAAGTCGGCCCAGGAGGTGGACCCCAACCACCACAACGATTCCCGTGGCAGCATTGCGGGCCGCATTGAGCTGGCCGAGAAGCACAACAGCTGGGCGATGCTCTTTGCGCAGGCCGACCAGCAGCGCAACGATCACCAGTGGTCGGCAGCGATCCAGACCCTGGAGGCCCTGCGCAATGCGGCGCCCGATTACCGCAGCGCCCAAGTGCGCATGAGCCTGAGCATATGCTACCTGTCTGCCGGGCAGGATGCCGTGAACGCAGCCGAGACGGCCTCGCAGGTGGAGGCGGGTGTCAAGCTGATGGAACAGGCCTTCGAGGTGCAGCCCTCCAATACCCAGGCCCAGACGGCGCTGCAGAAGGCCCGCAGTTACCTCGAGGGCATGGATGCTTATCTCGCTCAACAGTGGGATGACGCCATCAAGGCCCTGGCGGGGGTTGTGGAAGATACTCCTGGTTACGCGGGCGGGCGCGCCCGAGACATGCTCTGCCAGTCCTACACACAGCGTGCAACCAGGTCAGAGGCCGACGGCAATTTGCAGCAGGCGCTGGCCGATTACCAGAGCGTGATCGCCCTCAATGCGTGCAGTAACCAGACCGAGGCCGCGCAGAAGGTCCAGGAGGTATCGCTGGCCCTCACGCCCACGGTAACGCCCACCCCGCGGCCGACGGATACCCCACGGCCCACGGCGACGCCGACCAATACGCCCGAGCCGACGGCCACGCCGACGGCTACCAACCCACCGGCGCCCAGGCCGACCAGCCGGCCGCCGCGGCCCACCTCGCCGCCGCCCACCAATCCGCCGCCCACCAATCCGCCGCCCGCGCCGACGGATTGGCGGAATGCGTAGGGGGGTGAGGTGGCTGTGAGCCATCATATCGGGAGGGCTTGTCGAGCCGGCATGCGCGTGCTCGCCGCCGTGAACAGCGACTGGCGCAGGCAAGCGCTGGCTGTGGTCGTGTCTTTTGCATTGCCCCTGCTGGCCTACCCCCTGGCCCTGACTCACGCGGCCGGCGACCATTGGGAGCGCATCGCCGGACTTGCGGCGGGAGGAACGGTGCGACAGATTCCTTGCGGCCAGGCCGACGGCCAAGTGGATGTGTACCTGTCCGTAGAGGACTGGGGGATACTGCTCTCTGAAGATGGCGGGCGCTTTTGGCGCCCCATAAACGACCGCCTGCCGCGGGGAAACCTGGGGTGTGTGGCTACAGGCCCTTTGGCGTTGGCCCCAAATTCCGCGCAATTCTTACTGGTGGGCGTTTCCGGCCAGAATGCCGGCGGCCGGCCAGTCATCTACAAGACGCGTGATGGTGGGCTCCTTTGGGTGCCCCGGCGTGGCCTGGGGACAGAAGATATTAACGCCCTGGTGATTGGCCCGGGCGGTGTCGCTTATGCCGCCAGCGGCCGTTCCCTCTACTGTAGCACAGATGCCGGCGACACCTGGCTGGAGACAGGGCGCCGGCCTACTGCGAGCGTTGCACTCTCGATGGCCGTAGACAAGACCGACTCGGTCGTCTATGTGGGCACAGAGGCCGATGGCATCTGGCTCACGGCCGACCGGGGTGTGACTTGGCGATCAGCCCTGCCCAACCATTCGGTGTACACGCTGGTAGTCTCGGCCACGGGGGCCGTCTATGCCGGCGCCGATGATGGCCTCTATGCCAGCTCCGACCGTGGCGCCACCTGGCACCCGATCCCCCTGACCTCCGGCGAGCCTGTCAAGGCCCTGGCCGTGGCCTCGGGAGTGCCGGACCGCCTCTTTGTCGGTGCGAGCGGCAATACGCCGGTTCTCTACTCTGCCAATGGTGGCGCTTCTTGGCGGCCCCTCTCGCCAGTGTTGTTGGGCGCCCCGGTGACTGCTCTGGCTCTGGATCCAGGTTCGGAGCAGCGGCTCTATGTCGGTACAAGCCGGGGGCTCTGGCGCTGCGTGCTGGCTCATTGAGCGAAGGTTGATCATGGCGCTGTTTCTGGCAAAGGATGAAGCTCATCTCGACCCGCAGTTGCGCACTGTGCTGTTCCGTGAAGGGAGGCTTGGCACTCTCCTGCGCATCCTGTTGACGGGCATCGGCCTGCTTATGGTGCGCACAGACCAACAGGGGAGCTTGCCCTCCGGCGCTGTGTGGACGGCGCTTTTCTACCTGGGCTTTGCCCTTGCCTTTGCCTCTGCCCTGATGCTGGGCCAACGCACGGTGGCCCTGCGGCGCCTTCTGGCGCCCCCTCTGGTCCGTGCGGCGCTTTTGGGCGTTTCCTTTCTCGATCTCACTTTCATCAGTTTGTTGGTGCTGCACTCCGGCGGCCCCCTCAGCGATGCCTACCTGTTCTACCCACTCTTGATGCTCGAGATGGCAGTCGTCTACCCGGCTGTACCTGAGGTGGTGATGGTGGCGCTTTTCATGGGTCCGGCCTATGCCGGGGTCATTCGCCTGCTGGCCGGTGGCTGGTATTTCCTTGAGGAGCCCTCTTTCCTGTTGCGTTACGTGGTGCTCATAGCGAGCGCTGTGGGAGGCCTGGCGGTGGCGGCTGTGGTCGGCCGCTATCAGCGCCGGCTGGGCGAGATGGAGGCGCGGCTCTCTAGCAGTCACAGTGATGTGGCCCGGCAGACGCTGATTCTGCAGCGCACAGCCAGCGACCTGGGCCGACGCGTGCAGCAACTGCGCATGCTGCAGGAAGGGGTCAAGGGGATCAACTCGGCCCTGGCGCTGGAGGACCTGCTGAACCTGATCGTGGCCAATGCTTCGCAAGTGGTGCGTGATTGCCCCTGCGCTCTGGCTCTGCTCAACAGTGACGAGGGGGTAGTCGAGACCCGCGCCGTTTCGAGCCTGGCGGCTGGCGCGGCGCCAGCCAACCCACTTGCCCACTGCCAGGATAAGATCGAAGCCGTGGTGCGTGATGGCCGCCCGGTGCGGCTCGACGAGGTGGTGGCCCCAGCCCCAACCGGGGAGTGTTGGCCCGTCGCTTCGCTGATCAGCGTTCCCCTGATCGCCGATGGCCGCTCTATCGGCGCTTTGAGCGCCACCAGCCCGCACGCCGGCGCCTTTACTGATGAAGACCTGGAGATCCTCAGCGCCTTTGCGGACCAGGCCGTCATTGCCGTCAAGAACGCGCGCCTCTATCAGAGCGCCCAGGAGCGGCGGAGCGAACTGGAGGCTATGCTGCGCGGCATTGGCGACGCCGTGGTTGCCACCGATGCGCGCCGGCGCCTGACCGTGCTCAACCCGATCGCAGCCCAGGTCTTCGGGTTGCGGCGCCCGGCCTCAGCCGGGCAGCCCCTGCAGGAAGTTGTCGAGAACCCTGACCTTCTCGCGCTCGTCGAGGAAACCTTGCCTGGCAGCGTGCCTTCGGCTATGCGTGAGATCACCCTGCCGACTGCGATGGGTGAATCCAGGGCCAGAACTTTCCAGGCCTTGGCATCTCCAGTCTTGGGTGAGGGCGGCGAGGCGCTGGGCGCTGTGGTCGTATTGCGCGACATCACGCATCAGAAGGAACTGGACCGTATCAAATCCGACTTTCTCTCTGTGGTGTCGCACGAGCTCAAGACCCCGCTGCACTCAATCAAGGGCTTTGTGGATATCATCCTGATGGGCAAGACAGGTCCCGTGACCGAGACTCAGCAGGATTTCCTGAATACCGTCAAGCAGCAGGCCGAAGCATTGCAGAACATGATCAACGATCTGCTCGAGTTCTCGCGCCTTGAGGCAGGGCATATCCGGCTCCGGATCGAGACGGTGCCGCTGGGTCAGGTAGTGCAGAGTGTGGTCATGCGCATGCAACCCCTGGCGCAGGAAGGGAATATCGAATTGAGCAACCTGGTGCCCGCCCATTTCGTCACCATCGAGGCCGACCGTGCGCGCCTGGAACAGGTCGTGACTAATCTGCTCTCCAACGCCTGCAAGTTCACCCCTCCCCACGGAGCGGTGTCCATCAGCGCCATGGACATGGGAGATGCGGTGCAGGTCTCGGTGGCCGATACGGGCATTGGCATCCCCGCCGACAGGCTGGAGCATATCTTTGAGCGCTTTTACCAGGTCGATGGCACTGCCACACGCCACTATCGGGGCACGGGGCTAGGGCTCACCATCTGCAAACATATCGTAGAGTACCATGGCGGGCGCATCTGGGCGGAGAGTGTCGAGGGTAAGGGGTCCACGTTCCACTTTATCCTGCCCAAAGTCCAACCCGAGCCCGAAACTCTGGCTATGGATTTTACCGTGTTACCGCCGAACAGGTCGTAAACCGTAAAACGACAAGCGTAAGGTTGCCACAGCGAGAGGAGTGCTGCTCTGCATAGCTTTCGGCAAAAGCAGGCCAGCGCAAAGCAACAGGCACCCTGCAATGGCGACCTTATGTTTCACGTTTTACGCATCATTCTCTGGGAGGAACCATGCAGTATCGCACCTTTGGCCGCACCGGCATCCGCATGTCAGCATTGGGTTTCGGCGCCATGCGCCTGCCCATGACTCCTGACGATCAGCATGTAGACGAGGAAAAGGCGATCCCGGTCATCCGCCGGGCGTATGAGCTGGGCGTGAACTATTTCGATACGGCGCCCTACTACTGCAAGTCCGAGAGCGAGATCGTGCTCGGCAAGGCGATCAAGCCTTTCCGCGATCAGATCTATGTCTCCACCAAGAATCCTATCGACAATGGTGACGGGGTGGTCTTCCGGCAAAAGCTGGAGGAGTCGTTGCGCAAGCTGGATTGCGGCTGGATCGATTTCTACCACATGTGGGGCATCAGCTGGAAGAGCTATGAGGAGCACATTACGGCCAAGGATGGCCCGCTGGCCCAGGCCCGCCGCGCCAAGGAGGAGGGACTGATTCGCCATATCAGCTATTCCTTCCATGACACGCCTGAGGCTCTGCTGCGCTTGATCGATACCGGCAATTTCGAGAGCATGACCGTGCAGTATAATCTGCTGGACCGGGCCAATGAGCAGGCCATCCAGCATGCGCACGAGGCCGGTATGGGGGTGGTGATCATGGGGCCGGTGGGTGGCGGGCGCCTCTCCGGCTACTCGGAGCAGATCCGCCAGTTGCTCCCCAACGGCTTTGGCGGCAACGCCGACCTGGCGCTGCGCTTTGTGCTGGCCCACCCGGGGGTGAGCGTGGCCCTTTCGGGCATGAGCACCATCGAGATGGTGGAGCAGAATGCCGCGACCGTGAGCCGCCCCGAGGGCCTTTCGGCAGAGGAGCGGCGGCAGATCGCCCAGGCCCTCGACGAGCTCAAGCGCCTAGCCGATCTCTACTGCACCGGCTGCCAGTACTGCATGCCCTGCCCGAATGACGTCAATATCCCGCAGATCTTTGAGTTCATGAACTATCACCGGGTGTATGGACTCACCGAGCACGCGCGGGCGCAATATGCCCTGCTCGGCACCAACCATGAATGGATCAAGGGAGAGAACGCATCGGCCTGCCTCGAGTGCGGCGAGTGTGAAGGCAAGTGCCCCCAGCACCTGAACATCATCGAGCAGTTGAAGGAAGCGCACAGGACACTGGGGGCGTAATGCGCACCGTTCGCTTCTTCTCCGCCGGCCTCGGCGCCATTGGTCGGCGCTTTATCGAGCTGACGGTAAGCCAGGCCGATCTGCTGGCCGGGCGCTATGGACTGCGGCTGGTGCCCGTGGGCGTGGCCGATTCTTCCGGTGCGGCCCTGGACCCGGCCGGCCTGGACCCGGCGCGGATTGTGGCGCTGAAGAGGGCCCGCCAGGGGGCAGCGAGCTACCCGAGGGCTGGCCGGCCAGGGCTCGACGTGCGCCAGGCGTTTGCCCAGACGCAGGTGGACCTGTTGGTAGAGGCAACGCCCACAAACCTGCGCGACGGTCAGCCCGGTCTGGGGTTGATTGCCGATGCCCTGCGGCGCCGGGTGCCAGTCGCCATGGCCAGCAAGGGGCCATTGGTGCTGGGTTATGCCGAGCTGACGACCCTGGCAGCGCAGGCGGGCGTGCGCCTGGCCTTTAGCGCCGCCGTGGCAGGTGGGCTCCCGACGGTGAACCTGGGCCGGCGGGATCTGGCGGGCGCCCAGGTGCTGCGGGTGGAAGGCATCTTTAACAGCACGACCAACTATATTCTCACAACGATGGCCGAGGAAGGCCTTCCCTTTGCGGATGCCCTGGCCGAGGCCCAGCGGCGCGGCATCGCCGAGGCCGACCCGAGCCTCGATATCGACGGTTTTGATGCGGCGGCCAAGCTGCTGATCGTGGCCAATAGCGTCCTGGGGCGCCCGACGAGGCTGGCAGATATCGAGATCACGGGCGTGCGCGATGTGACGCCCGAACGCTTGCGGGCCGCGGCGCGTGCCGGGCGGGCGCTCAAGCTGCTAGCCCTGGCCGAGCGGGAGGGAGGCGATTACCGCCTTTCCGTGCGTCCAACTGAACTGGAGCTGAGCCATCCCCTGGCGCGTCTGCGCCCGTGGGAGATGGGCGTGCGCTACACGACCGACATCATGGGTGTCATCTATGCCGCTATTGACGAGCCAGACCCCATGCCTACAGCGGCGGCCGTGCTGCGGGATGTCATTGATTTGACTCGTGATAAGTAATGCGTAATACGTAAGGTTGCTATAGCAATGCATTCGCTGTTCCATGTATTCTGGCTGCAGGCGGGCGCAACGCAGAGTAGTGAGCGTATTGCCATGGCAACCTTACGTATTACGCATTACTTATTACGCTCGGAGGCGCCATGCTGCGGGTGATCGGCATTGACCTGGGCACCAGCAAGACAGTGATGGCCGCCTTGCGCCAGGGCGAGGCCGAGGTTTTGCCCAATGGCGCGCAGGGCCCTTTCACCCCTTCTCTGCTGGCCATAGGGCCGGGCGGTGAGCTTTTGGCAGGCCATGCAGCGGCCGGCCTGCCTTCCGCCGTGCCTGTGCTCTGTTCTAGCCTCGGGCGCACCGAGACACTCCCCTTCAATGGACTCCGCTATACCCCCACGGAGCTGGCAGCGCTCTTCCTGGCGCACCTGAAAGCCGAGGCGGAGGCTGCCCTGGCAGAACCGGTGGAGCGCGTGGTGCTGAGCGTTCCTGTGGCGTTCGGCGCCGCTCAGGCCATGGCGCTGCGGCGGGCGGCGCAGTTGGCCGGGCTCCTGGCGCTGCGGCTGGTGCACGGGACGACGGTGGCAGCCCTTGCCTACAGCCTGACCCATCCGGGCGCGCAGACGCTCGCCGTATGTGATGTGGGGGCCGGCCATGCCGACGCGGCCATTGTGCGCCTCTTTCCGGGGGCACTGACGGTGCTCGGCGCAGCGGGCGCGGCTGACGTGGGGGGCGAGGCGATCACAGAGAGCATGGTCGCCTATCTCTTGCGCTGCCTGGAGAAGCAATCGGGCCTTTCATGGCACGATGATCCTCAGGCGCGCGCCTCTTTGCGCCCCCTGGCCGAGCGCGCCAAGGCGAGTCTGGCCTACGTGGATTACATCAAGCTGACTGGGCCCTTGCGCACATTGGGCCTGGCCGGCCCCGGCAGCTATGCGCTCACACGGGAGGAACTGGAGGAATTGAGCCGCCCCTACCTGGAAGAGGCGCTATCGCTGGTGGGGCAGGCGCTGGCCCAGAGCGGTGTGGCAGCTGACGCGCTGGAGGGGTTGCTTCTGATAGGCGGCGCTGCGCAGATGCCTTTTCTGCACGCGCTCGCCAAGGAGCGCTTTCCCGGGGTTGCCCTGCCGGGCGATTGCAATCCCCTGCTCGCAGTGGCGCAGGGCGCGGCGGCCTTGGGCGGGCTGATCGCCGAGCTTTCCTGCCCGACCTGTGGCCTGAACAACCCCGTACAGGCATCCGCCTGCCGCCGCTGTGGAAGTGCTCTGGCTCTTGAACCGCGCCGGATCTGCAGCCGCTGCTTTCTGCCCAACGATCCTCGGCGTCACCTTTGTTGGAAGTGCGGCGCCCGCCTGAAGCCTCGCGGTGCGCGCCTGCGCCGCTCACAGCCCATCGCTCTCTCCACGCAGACCTGCCCCCATTGCGGCGCCCGGCTGGCCTCGGGGCGGAGGGTTTGCCCGGCGTGCCATGCGCCGTTGGCGATCCGCAGGCCGGCGGGGCTGGCCTGTCGCCGGTGCGGCCAGGTGCAGGACGCGGGTGTGCAGACGTGCAGCCGCTGCGGCGAGCTGGTAGCGCCCTTTGTAGGCGAGGTGGCGGGCACTGCTCTGAGCCTGGAGGGGGAGGAGGGGAGGCTAGAGGTCCTTTTTCCCCAGGGGGCGCCCGTGCCCAGCGCCCGGCCAGTAGCCCGCGAGTGGCGCACGGCCAAAACGGGCACGGGCGAGATCCGGCTCTATGTGGGTGAGGCCGGCCGGGAGCGCCCCTGTGCTCGTCTATTGTTGACCCTGCCGGCGGGCCTGGCGCCCGGTACGGCTATTGCGTTGGCCTTTTCCCTCGACGCCGACGGCCTGCTGCAGGTTGAAGCGGCGCCGGCGGGGGTAGAGGCCCGCCTGGAATGGGAAGTCTATGATGGCTAAACGTGTGGTTCACCCTCCGCGCGGCACGGAGCTGACCTGCCGCAACTGGCAGATCGAGGCGGCCTACCGTATGATTCAGCACAACTTGGATCCGGATGTGGCCGGCGACCCCGACAACCTGATCGTCTATGGCGGCCGCGGCCGCGCGGCGCGCAACTGGGCCTGCTTCGATGCGATCCTGGCCGCCCTGCGCGACCTGGAGCCCGACGAGACGCTCCTGGTGCAGAGCGGCAAGCCGGTGGCCGTCTTTCGTACCCATACCGATGCGCCGCGCGTGTTGATTGCCAACTCGAACCTGGTGCCGGCCTGGGCCACGCAGGCGCATTTCGATGAGCTGGAACGCCTGGGCCTGATGATGTACGGCCAGATGACAGCAGGCAGCTGGATCTACATCGGCACCCAGGGCATTCTGCAGGGCACCTATGAGACCCTGGCTGCCTGCGCCCGCGCGCAGGGCTGGCCCAGCCTGCGCGGCCGCTTCGTCCTCACAGCAGGCCTGGGCGAGATGGGCGGCGCCCAACCCCTGGCGGTGACGATGAACGAGGGCGTGGCGTTGGTAGTGGAGGTCGACCGCGCCCGTGTGGAGCGGCGCTTGCGCCTGGGCCACCTGGACCGCGCTACCGATAGCCTGGAAGAGGCGATGACCTGGGTGCAAGAGGCGCTGGATGCCCGAGCGCCGCTTTCGGTGGGGCTCATTGCCAATGCCGCCATCGCGCTGCCGGAGCTGCTGGCGCGCGGCGTGCGGCCCGACGTCGTCACCGACCAGACAAGCGCCCACGACCCGTTGTGCTACTTTCCCCCTGGCATGAGCTTTGACAACGCCCTGCAACTGCGCGAGCGCGACCCTGAGGCCTTCCGGTTGCAGGCGATGGCCGCCATGGCGGCGCACGTGCGGGCCATGCTCGGCTTTCAGGCGCAGGGCAGTGTCGTCTTTGACTATGGCAACAATATCCGCCAGCGCGCCTATGACATGGGCGTGACCGATGCTTTCAACATCCAGGGCTTTGTGCCCCTCTACATCCGGCCTCTCTTCTGTGAGGGCAAGGGGCCCTTCCGCTGGGTGGCCCTCTCCGGCGACCCCCGCGACATTGCGGTGACCGACCAGGTTATCCTGGATCTCTTCCCGGAAGATGAGCATCTGGCCCGCTGGATCCGCATGGCCGGGCAAAAGGTCAAGTTCCAGGGGCTGCCTTCGCGCATCTGCTGGCTGGGCTATGGCGAGCGGGCCAAAGCGGGTCTGGCCTTTAACGAGCTGGTGGCCAGCGGTCGGATCAGTGCGCCCATCGCTATCGGCCGCGACCATCTGGACGCCGGCTCGGTCGCCTCACCGCGCCGTGAGACCGAGGGCATGAAGGATGGCTCCGACGCCGTTTCCGACTGGCCCATCCTCAACGCCCTGCTCAACGCGGTGGGCGGCGCGACCTGGGTCAGCTTCCACCATGGCGGCGGCGTGGGCATCGGCTACAGCCAGCACGCCGGCATGGTGATTGTCGCCGACGGCACGCCCGAGGCCGCGCGGCGCCTGGAGCGCGTCCTCACGACCGATCCGGGGCTGGGCGTCGTCCGCCACGCTGATGCGGGCTATGAACGGGCCATCCAGGTAGCGCAGGAGCGGGGCATTAAGATGCCGATGATCGGCCATACGGGATAGGTTGTTCGAGGAACGATGGCAGAGAAAATCCTGGTGATCGAGGATGAGCGGGCCGTGGCGCGCGGGCTGCAATATGCCCTGGAGCGCGAAGGGTTCGGGGTGCTTCTGGCTGGCACGGCGCGCGAGGGCGTGGAAAAGGCCGTGCAGGAAGCGCCGGACCTGATCGTGCTGGACCTGCGCCTGCCCGACGGCAGCGGGTTCGACGTCTGCCGCGAGCTGCGGCGCACCCTACGCCAACCGATCCTGATCCTGACCGCTTCCGATGACGAGGTCGACAAAGTGCTTGGGCTC
Source organism: Anaerolineae bacterium (assembly GCA_034436375.1). Classification (GTDB taxonomy): domain Bacteria; phylum Chloroflexota; class Anaerolineae; order SpSt-313; family SpSt-313; genus DAOTVS01. The sequence continues at coordinate 20,899 of DAOTVS010000059.1, forward strand.
GAGCTGGGGGCCGATGATTACGTCACCAAGCCCTACAGCCTGCGCGAGCTGATCGCCCGCATCCGCGCCCTGCTGCGGCGGGCCTATGGCGAGCTGAGCCGCCCGGCGCCGGGCGAGCGCATCGTCTTTGGCCACGTGGCGCTGGACCTGGGCGCGCACCGGGCCTACAAAGATAACGCCGATGTAGGGCTCACCGCCACCGAGTTCAAGCTCCTGGCCCACCTGGCCGCCTACCCGGGGCGCATTTTCTCGCGGCAGGACCTGCTCAAAGCCGTGTGGGGCTACCCCGACTATTTTGGCGACGAACGCACCGTGGATGTGCACATCCGCCACCTGCGTGAAAAGCTGGAGGATGACCCCACGCGCCCGGTGCATATTATGACGACGCGGGGGTTGGGGTATAGCCTGGAGATGTGATGCCTAAAACGGGGCCACGGTGTACATGGCGGTTGGGGAATGGGCGTTGGGGAAGAGGACGTAGCATACCCAGGCGAACCCAATCCTGGCTGGGCAGCCTGGCTGTGAGTGGCCGTCTTTCCCGGCCATCATGGCTCTTTCCTGGATAGGCCGGAGGAATAGGCCACCGCGCTGCGCAGCGTTCTGCACAAGTGCGCAATGCATGCCGCGTGAGGTTGCTACGACTCAGAACAAGTAAACCGTGATAAGTAAGGTCGCCATGACGCAACACGCGCTGCTTCAGGTACGCCTGCCGGGGCAAGCAGTGCGAGAAGTAGCGCACGTTTCGTCATGGCGACCTTACTTATTACGGTTTACTCATTACGAACCGCACTGCCTCTACAATCAGCCGGTGTTCCACCACGTGGATGCGCGCCTCCAGGTCTGCAAGCGTATCCTCCGGGCGGATGGGCACGGCTTCCTGCAGCACGACCGGCCCGGCATCGACGGCCTCGTCGGGCACGAGGTGCACCATGACGCCAGTGTGGTCGATCTCGCCCCGTTGGGCGGCCTCATAGGCGCGGGCGATGGCGTCGGTGCCCGGGAACTGGCCGGGCAATGCCGGGTGCAGATTGAGCACCCGGCCGGGGAAACGGCCCAGAAAGGCGCGTGAGAAGAGGTGCATCCACCCGGCCAACACCACCCACTCGGCGCCATAGCGCGCCAGGAGGGCTGCCAGGTCGGCGTCGTAATCGGCGCGCGAGCGGCCAGCGGCCCGGTAGGGCGCCAGGGGGTGATACTCCGTGGGGATCTTCGCCTGGCGGGCGCGCTCCAGACCATAGGCGTCGCGCCGGTTCGAGACGACCACGGCGATCTCCACGCCCGGCAGTTCACCTGCCCGGCAGGCATCGATGAGCGCCTGCAGGTTCGAGCCATAGCCCGAGATCAAGACGGCAAGTTTGACCATGGCCAAATCACCCTCTCCCCTTCCACTCCCTGCGGCACCACCTGGCCGATCAGCCAGGCCGGCTCATCCACGGCGGCCAACACGGCGGGCGCATCCTCCGGCGCCACAAAGGCCACCATGCCGATGCCCATGTTGAACACGCGATACATCTCGGCTTCTTCCACTTTACCCAGGCGCTGGATCAGGCGGAAGAGATCCGGCACCGGCCAGGCCATCGGGTCAACGCGCACGGCTGTGCCCGCGGGCAGGATGCGCACGATGTTCTCAAAGCCGCCGCCGGTGAGGTGGGCCAACCCCATGATGCGGCCGCGCTTTTCCATCTGCTCGATCTGCGTCAGGTAGGAGCGGTGCGGCACCAGCAACGCCTCGCCCAGCGGGCGGCCCAGGGCAGGGTGATTGCCCGTCAGCGGCTCATTGGCCAGAACGCGCCGTGCCAGCGAAAAGCCGTTGGTGTGCAGCCCACTGGAGGCCAGGCCAATGGCCACATCGCCCGGGCGGATAGCCGAGCCGTCGATAATGCGCTCGCGCTCCACCCAACCGACGATGGTGCCCACCAGATCAATCTCGCCCGGGGCATAGACGCCTGGCATCTCGGCCGTCTCGCCGCCCAGCAGCGCACAGCCGGCCTCGCGGCAGGCCTTGGCGGCGCCGGCCACGACACGCGCCACCAACTCAGGGTCGAGCCTGGACGAAGCAATATAATCCAGGAAAAAGAGTGGCCGCGCCCCCTGCACCAGGATGTCGTTAATGCAGTGATTGACGATATCTTCCCCCAGGCCATCGACCATCCCCAGGGCCGTGGCAACCTTGGTTTTGGTGCCCACTCCATCTGTAGAGGCAACCAGCACCGGGGCCTTGAGTTTCTGCAGGCGCGCCGCATCATAGAGCCCGCCAAAGGCACCGATGCCGGCCAACACCTCAGGCCCATAGGTCGACTGTACCGCCGCGCGCATCAGATCAACCGCGCGGTTGCCGGCGTCAATGTCCACCCCGGCCGCACGATAGGCGTCGGATTTCAAGAGTAACCTCCAGTAGTGCGAGGCGACGCTCGTAACAAGTCATACGTAATAAGTAAGGACACTATTTCGGCAAGCTCGACGCTTTGCGCAAGCTTTGTCTGGGCGAGCATCTCGAACAGCAGTGCACCCTTTGCACTGGCGACCTTACTTGTTACGGTTTACTTATTACGGATTGCTTTCGCGCCAATATCCTTCCGATAATACTTGCCCTCGAATTGCACCTGTTCCGCCGCCGCATAGGCGCGTGCTGCGGCCTGCGCCAGGGTGTCGCCCAGAGCAGTGGCCCCGAATACGCGCCCGCCCGTGGTGAGCACTTGCCCATTGGATCGCCGGGTGCCAGCGTGAAAGACGACCGTTTCCGGCAGGGCCGCCGCCCGCTCCAGCCCCTGTACCGGCAATCCCTTGCGATAAGGGCCGGGATAGCCCTGGGCGGCGAGCACCACGCACAGGCAGGCACGCCCAGACCAGCGCAGGCGCTGAGCATCGAGAGTGCCGTCGAGGCACGATTCCAGCACAGGCAGCAGGTCGCCATCCAGCAGCGGCAGGATCACCTGCGTCTCCGGGTCGCCAAAGCGGGCGTTGAACTCGAGCACTTGGGGGCCCTGGGCAGTGAGCATGAGCCCGGCATAGAGCACGCCGCGATAGATAATGCCCTCATGGCGCAGGGCATCTATCGTGGGCTGCAGGATGGTGGCCATGATCCTTTCCAGCAACTCGGGCGTGACCAGGCCGCTGGCGGGGGCATAGGCGCCCATGCCGCCAGTGTTGGGGCCACGATCGCCGTCGAGCAGGGCTTTGTGGTCCTGGGCGATGACCATGGGGCGCACGGTGCGGCCATCGGTAAAGGCCAACACCGAGGCTTCGGGGCCGACGAGGCATTCCTCGATGATCACCTGGTCCCCGGCGGCGCCGAACTCGCGCTCCTGCATCGCCCGGCGCAGGGCGTCCTCGGCCGCAGCCAGGTCGGGGCAGACGATCACCCCTTTGCCCGCGGCCAGGCCACTCGCCTTGACCACCAGCGGGTAGCGGCTGCTGCGCGCACAGGCGAGGGCCTCGTCATGGCGCGTAAAGGCACGATAGGCCGCCGTAGGGATGCCATAGCGCGCCATCAAGTCTTTCGCAAAGGCCTTGCTCGCCTCGATTTGCGCCGCCGCCTGCGGCGGCCCAAAAGCGCGCAATCCTGCCTGCGCAAAGCGGTCAACCAGCCCGGCAGCCAGCGGCGCCTCGGGGCCCACCACCGTCAGGTCCACCCGGTGCTCCCCGGCGGCCCGCAGCAAGCCATCCACATCCTCCGCCGCCACAGGCAGGTTCTGGCCCAGGTCGGCCGTGCCCGCATTGCCCGGAGCGATATAGAGATTCTCGATCTCTGGCGACTGGCGCAGTTTCCAGGCCAGTGCATGCTCGCGCCCACCCGAGCCCACGATCAGAACATTCTTGCCTTTCATTTTCCGGTCGCAATCTCCTGTACAAGCCCGCCTGGACCCGTGACGCGCAGACCGCGTAATAAGTAATGAAGTAATGCGTAGGGTTGCCATTCCAGCAAGCCCGATGCTTTGCACAGACTTTGCCGGGGCGAACATCTCGAACGGCAGCACATGATCCGCCATGGCAACCTTACTCATTACGTTTTACTTATTACGTAAGCGTCAGCGTCCCATCGAACGCCTCTTTGCCCTCTTCCGGCGGCTCGCCGACGGGGTAATCGCCGCTGAAGCAGGCCAGGCAAAAGCTATCGCCCGGGCGGTCGATAGCGGCGAGCAGCCCGGCTTGCGAGAGATAGCCCAGGCTGTCGACGCCGAATTCGGCGCGCATTTCGGGAACGCTCAGGCGGTGGGCGATCAACTCCTCGCGCGTGGCCATATCCACGCCCATCATGCACGGGTGCCGGATGGGCGGCGAGGAAACGCGCAGGTGAATCTCGCGGGCGCCTGCCCGCCGCAGCATCTCCACAATGGGGCGCGAGGTGTTGCCGCGCACGATGGAATCGTCGACGACGACCACCCGCTTCCCCGCCAGGCTATCGGGCAGAGGGTTGAACTTGAGCGCCACACCCGCTTTGCGCAGGCGGTCATCGGGCTGGATAAAGGTGCGCCCGATGTAGCGGTTTTTGATCAGGCCCTCGCCAAAGGGAATGCCCGAGGCATGCGCATAGCCGATGGCTGCCGGGGTGGCCGAATCGGGGATGCCCATGACGATATCCGCCTCGGCCGGGTGCTCCTTCGCCAGTTGCTCGCCCAAGGCCACCCGCGCGTGGTAGACCGATTGGCCCTGCATAATGCTATCCGGGCGGGCAAAGTAGATGTACTCAAAGACGCACAGGGCCTCTCGCGCCCGGCTTGCGCCGCGGATGGAGCGCAGGCCCTGCTCATCGATGGCCACGATCTCGCCCGGCTCTACCTCGCGCAGGAAGGTGGCGCCGATGGTGGCCAACGCACAGGATTCGGAGGCCACCACCCAGCCGCTGTTGAGCTGGCCCAGGCAGAGCGGCCGGAAGCCCCACGGGTCGCGCGCCGCATAGAGCGTGCGGGCGGTGAGGATGGTCAGGGAATAAGCGCCCTTGGCCTCGTGCATCAGGCCCTGGATGCGCTCCTCCCAGGTTTCGCCCTCTGCCCCGGCCAGGAGCTGCGTCATGACCTCGCTATCTGAGGTGGAGCTGAGGCCTACCCCTCGGCGCAAGAGCCGCCGCCGCAGAGCGGCGGCGTTGACCAGGTTGCCGTTGTGCGCCACACCCAGCGGGCCCAGCGCGGATTCCAGCAGATAGGGCTGGGCGTTAGGCAGGCGTGATGAGCCCTTGGTGGAATAGCGGTTATGGCCGATGGCCAGGTGCCCTTGCAGCGGCTGCAGGCGCTCTTCGGTAAAGACCTGCGAGACCAGGCCCATGCCCTTGTAGATGCTGGCCCGGCGCCCATCGGAAACCGCGATCCCTGCCGACTCTTGCCCCCGATGCTGCAGCGCATAGAGGGCAAAGAAGGTAATGCGCGCCACATCCTCGCCCGGCGCATAGATGCCGAAAACGCCGCAGGCCTCCCGAGGCCTGTCTTCCCAAGCGCTGACCTGTGTCATGGATTCCCTTCGCCCGCGCGCAGCGCATCGTCATCCACCCGGATGCTCGCTTCGAGCTGCGCATGATATGCGGCGACCCGCTCACGCACAACCGGGTCGCTCAGGCCGGCGATCTTGGCTGCCGCCAGAGCTGCGCCTTCCGGGTCCAGCACCAGCAGCGGCGCCACACCCTTGGGCATGCGCAGGGAAGAGTAGATATCGGCGCCCCCAAAGGCGTCGGAGTACGGCGGGCAGGCGATCACCGGCGCCGTCACCTGCGCATCGGTCAGGCCGCTCAGCGCATTCGAGCGCCCGGCCACAGTGATATAGGCCGTCACCTGCCCCGCGGCTTCGTAAGCAGCCAATATCTCCAACAAGCGCCGGGCGCTCTTGTGCGCCGAGGCGACCCGCAGCTCGTAAGGCAGACCAAACTCTTGCAGTGCTGAAGCAATCTTCTGGGCGAAGGGCAGATCGGCCTTGGAGCCCATGATGATGGGTATGAGCATGGTTCAAACCTCATTCGTAATTCATAGTGCGCAATGCGTAATGCGTAAGGTCATCATTTCGGCATGCCCGGTGCTTTACGCGTGCTTTGTCAGGATGAACGCCATGGAAAGCAAAATGCACTTTGCAGTGGCAACCTTACGGATTACGCCTTACGGATTACGCATCACCCCCGCTCTCCGCAAGTTCGCCGCCAACCGCGGCTCTACCGGATACGCGCCGGGTTGGAAGGGTTGGCCTGTCAACCGCTCATAGACGTCGATGTAGCGCTGCGCAGCCTGCACGGCCAGGTCGCTGGACCAGGGGGGCGGCTCACCCTCGCCGGTAAAGCCTCGTTCGGCGTACCACAGGCGCACGAGCTCCTTGTCGTAATTGTCGGGCTCCTGGCCGGCGGCGAGGCGCTCCGCATAGGTATCGGCGCGCCAGAAGCGGCTGGAATCGGGGGTGTGGACCTCGTCGATGAGGACCAACTCTCCCTCCCACATACCGAACTCGTACTTGGTATCGACCAGGATCAGCCCGGCCCGTGCTGCGATTTCCGAGCCGCGCTGGAAGATCGCCAGAGCTGCCTCTTCGATTTGCCGGTAGATAGCCGCCGGCACCAGGCCGCGCTCCACAATCTCCGCGCCGGTGATACGCTCGTCATGCCCGCCCGGGCCGGTGCCGCGAGTGGTGGGCGTGATCATTGGCTGCGGCAGGCGCTCGTTTTTGTGCAGGCCCTCTGGCAGTCGCAGGCCATACAGCTCGCGCGCGCCGCGGCTGTAATGGTACCAGAGCGAGGTCGTGGTGACGCCGGTGATATAACCGCGCACGATCATCTCTACCGGCCAGGCCCGGCACTCGCGCACCAGCGCCGCATTGGGATCGGGCAGCGAGAGGATATGGTTGGGCACGATATCCCGCGTCTGGGTGAACCACCAGCCAGCGAGCTGATTCAGCACCTGCCCCTTGTAGGGCACCAGCCCCAGCACCCGGTCAAAGGCCGAGAGCCGGTCGGTCGTGACCAACAGGCGGCGGTTATCACTCAGCCGGTAGATGTCACGCACCTTGCCCTGGCTCCGCTCGCCCAACTCAGGCAGGCTCGTCTCTGCCAGGGCCAACGGCACCGCCTGGCGCAGCGTTACCTCATCCAACATGCTCAACCTCCGAGAGTTCACCTAAACACAGAAGGCCGCTCGTAATAAGTAATGAAGTAATACGTAAGGTCGCCACTTCGGCATGCGCGTTGCTTCGCACGGTATCGTTGGGCCAACGCCGCGAAAAGCATCAGATACTTCGCAACAACGACCTTACTTATTACAGTTTACTTATTATTGCCGCGCCATCTCATTCATTACCGGTGACCTTCCGCAATTCTCCCACAAACGCTCTGCACCGCTCCGGCGCATCGCCGACATAGCGCGCCACATCCATCAGCTCTTGCACCCGCGCTGCCGGCACGAGCCGGGTCAGCTCTGGGTCGGCCAAAAGCCGGTCCAGCAGCGGGTTGGGCTGCCCCTCACGGATGGCCGCCCAGGCGCCAAGCGCGTGCTCACGCAGGCGCTCGTGCCATTCCTGGCGGCTGCCGCCGGCGCGCACCAGCTCCATGAGCACCGCTTCGGTAGCCGCGAACGGTCCATAGGTCTCCAGGTTGCGCGCGATAGCCCCCTCGTGCACGCCCAGCCCGCGCACCAGCCGCGCCGCCGAACGTAGGATCTCGTCTGTAGCCAGGAAAGCCTCTGGCAGGGTGAGCCTGCGGTTGGCCGAATCGTCCAGCGTGCGCTCCAGGGCCGAAAGGGCTGCATTCTCCCACGCGACGGGCGCCTGTGCGGCCACCCAGCGCGCCAGCGAGCAGATCTTCTCCGCCGTGACCGGGTTGCGCTTGAAGGGCATGGCCGAAGAGCCCACCTGCTTTCTGCCAAAGGGCTCGCTCCACTCGCCGAAAGGCGGCGACTGCAGCAGGCGCAGGTCCAGCGCCAGCCGGTGCAGTGAGCCTGCAACCCCGGCCAGGGCGCCCAGCACGATCCAGTCGACCTTGCGCGGGTAGGTCTGGGTCGCGACCGGCCAGGCATCGAGCCCCAGCGTCTGCATCACCCGCGCCTCCAGCACTGCTGGGGTCATGCCCGTGCGGGCCAGGAGCTGGCGATAGGAGGCGGCTGTACCCACGGCGCCCTTGAGCCCCTTGCCCCGCACGCTTGCCCGGGCACGCTCGACCGCCTCCAGGTCCAGCAGCAGGTCCTGCGCGTACTGACACAGGCGATAGCCCACCGTCGTTGGTTCGGCAGGCTGCAGGTGCGTGTAGGCGATGCCGGGCAGCTCGCAAGTCGCCTCGATGCGCTCGGCCAGGGCGCCCAGAAGCTCCACCAGCCCGGTACGGATGAGATCGAGCGCCTGGCGCAGACGCAGGGCGTCGGCATTATCCTCGATATCCATGCTGGTGGCGCCCAGGTGAATGATGCCGCCGCCAACCGGGCACTGCTCAGCGTAGCAGCGCACCTCGGCCATCAGGTCGTGGCCGATCTCGGCCTCGATCTCCAGCGCACGCTCGATATCGAGTTGCTCCGCGTGCGCGCGCAAATCAGCCACCTGCTCCGGCGTCACCAGCCCGGCCTGCGCCTGGGCCTCGGCCAGCGCCACCCAAATGCGCCGCCACAGCCGGCGCTTGTTCGCCTCGGACCAGATCGCCCGCATCGCCGGCGACCCATAGCGCCACGTGCAGGGCGAAAGATAGGTTTCGTGGCTGAATGTGCTCATCCGGATACACCTTTCGATATCCGTAATAAGTAATACGTAAGGTTGCCGTTTCGCTATGCCCAAGGCTTTGTGCCACTTTTGCCGAGGTAAATACTTCGAAGAGCGTTATGCGCTCCACAGGGAAACTTTACGCATTACTTATTACTTCATTACGTGTGACTTTACGCGCCGCGTACCCCGTTCGCAAACAGTGCCAACCCCAACCCATCCCGCTCGCCGCGGCTCCAGCGTGGGTGTTGGTGCGGGAAGACGTGATCCTCGGGGTGGGGCATCAGGCCCATCACATTCCCCGCCGGGTTACAGATGCCGGCCACATTCCCTGCTGAGCCGTTGGGATTCTCCGGATACTCGGCCGGCTGCCCATCGGCATTGACATATGTGAGCGCTACCTGGCCGCAGGCGCGCAGAGTGGCAAGCAGCGGCGGGTCAGCGACCTGATAGTTGCCCTCGCCGTGGGCCACGGGCACATAGAGCAGGCCCTCGATGCCGCGGGTGAAGAGGCACACGCTCCCCGCCTCGGGCCGCAGGTGCACCCAGCGGCACTCGAAATGCGCCGAACGGTTGCGCGTCAGGGTGGACGTGCGCCGCATGGGCTCGCCCGGCAAAAGCTGAGGCTTTTGCCCTGGCAGCAGGCCGGTTTTCACCAGCGCCTGAAAGCCGTTGCAGATGCCCAGCACCGGGCGCCCATCGGCAGCGAAGCGGTGCAGGTCCTCGCCCAGCCGCTCTTTGAGGACCAGCGACCAAAGGGTGCCTGCGCCCAGGTCATCGCCATAGGAGAACCCGCCCGGCAGCACCAGAAAGCCGTAATCCAGCAGGCGACGCTCGCCAGCCAGCAGTTGGTTCAGGTGTACGATCTCCGGCTCGCCCCCCGCCAGCGCGCAGGCCACAGCGGCCTCGCGGTCACGGTTGGTGCCGGGCGCATGCAAGATCAGGACCCGCGTCTTCATTGGGCACCCTCCCCCCGCCAGGCCCGCCGCAGGGCTCGGAGGGGCAGGTTCAGCACCTCGCCCCCGCCCAGGCCCGTCATGGTCAGGTGAGGAACGCATTCCGTCTGGCCAATGCGTGCACAGGGCAGCCCGGCCAGCGCCTGCTGGAAGGCTGGCTCATCGTCGGGGCGTACCTCCACCAGGTAGCGGGCATTCGATTCGCTGCAGAGCAGCGTCAGGTCGTCGGTCACATCGGCGGCGTGCGGCACGGCTGCCAGATCCAGGCATAGGCCCTGGTCGCCGGCGATGGCCATCTCGGCCGCGGCTACCGCGAGCCCCCCTTCCGAAAGGTCGTGGCAGGCCTGCACCAGCCCCGCCTGTATGGCTCTATGCAGCGCCTGCGCCAGAGCCGGGCCATGCGGCGCCGGCTGGGGCACGGTGCCGCCCTCCAGGCCAAGCTGCTGGTGCAGGCATGACCCGCCCAACTCATTCCGCGTTTGCCCCAGCAGGTAGATCGCGTTGCCGCAACCCTTGAGGTCCATCGTCACCGTGCGCTCCACCGTGGGCACCAGGCCCAGCGCCGAGATCAACAGAGTCGGCGGGATGGCTGCGCGCCCGCCCGCGCCGTCATCGTATTCGTTGTTCAGTGAGTCCTTGCCTGAGACAAAGGGCGCCCCATAGGCCAGGGCCGCGTCGTGGCAGCCGCGGCAGGCCTGCACGAGGGAACCCATCTGCTCCGGTCGCTGGGGTGACCCCCAGCAGAAATTATCGAGCAGGGCGATGCGTGTGGGGTCCGCGCCGACCGCGACCACGTTGCGCACGGCCTCATCGACCGCCGCCCACGCCATGGCATAGGGATCGGCGGCAAAGCGCGGCGCCAGCCCGCAGCCCAAGGCGCAGCCCAATGCGTTTTGTAGTGACGGTTGGAGTTCGTCTCCCGCATTCCCTTGTAGTAACGGCTTTAGCCGTTCGTCACCTGTATCCCCTTGTAGTAACGGCTTTAGCCGTTCGTCACCCGCATCCCCTTGTAGTAACGGCTTTAGTCGTTCGTCACCTGTATCCCCTTGTAGTAACGACTTTAGTCGTTCGTCACCTGTATCCCCTTGTAGTAACGGCTTTAGCCGTTCGTCA
>DAOTVS010000060.1:0-5714 GCA_034436375.1 Anaerolineae bacterium
AGGCAGGCGCCCAGGATAGCGGCGGAGAAATCGCTGCCCCCGCGGCCCAAGGTGGTAGGGACGCCGCCGGCGGTGGCGCCAATATAGCCGGTCACAACAGGCACGGTATCGGCCTCGATGAGGGGCAAGAGGCGTTCGCGCACGCGGGGACGGCTGGCGGCCAGGTCCGGCTGGGCCGCGCCAAAGTGGGCATCGGTCACGATCAGCTCTGTGGCGGGCACGGCCTTGGCGCTGACGCCTCGCTCGCGCAGGGCCGCCGCCAACAGCAGGCTCGACAGGCGCTCGCCTGTGCCAGCTATCCGGTCGAGAGTGCGCAGAGAAGCCTCGCCCAACACGGCGATACTCTGGCAATAGCGCTCCAGCTCCTCCAGGTGGCCAGCGAGGGCGCCCTCTACCGCGGCCAGCTCTTGCGGCGTGTGCAGGAGCGCATGGGCCGTCTGCCGGTGCCGGTCCGCCAATGCCGCCAGCTGTCGGCGCAGTTCCATGCCGTCGTCAGTCGAGTGCGCCGCCTGGCGCGCCAGGGCAAAGAGGGCGTTCGTCACCCCCGACATGGCCGAGACGACCGCCACCAATTGCCGGTCCCGCTGCAACGCCTCCTGCACCAACCCGGCTACATGGTCCAGGCGTGCGGCATCACCCAGTGACGTGCCGCCGAATTTCATGATGAGCATGGGAAAGCTCCTTAGCTACCGACATACCTTGCATACAACGTCCTGGCCAAGTCCTCGTCGTTCGTGCCCTTGATAATGGCCCGGGCGTCGGGAAAGACGGTGAACTCGTAGCCGTCGACGACAAAGCGCAGCATGAACTCGTTGGCGGCCAGTTGCTCAACCGCCGGGCGCAGGCGCTCGGCCAGCTGCGGCAGTGAGATCTCGGGCGCGCCAGGAGCGGAAATGTGCACAGCGTTGCGCCCACAGAGCGAGAGCGCTTTGCCGGCGGCCTCGGCCTGCAAATAGTCGTATCGCCCCTGCCCGCAGGCCACGCAGCCCGCCGGCAGCCGCGTCACCGGCAGTGCCTCCAGGTGCATGGACCAGATGTCGACGGTCACCAGGCCGGGGTTGCGCGTGCCTTTGCCGGTCAGGAGCTTGATAGCCTCCGCCGCTTCCAGGGCGCCGATGATCTTGACCACCGGGCCCAGAATGCCTGCCACATCGCAGGTGGGTGTGGTGCCGGGCGGGGGCATTTCCGGAAACAGGCAGCGCAGGCAGGGAGTGCTGCCCGGCACGATGGTCATTGTCACCCCGTAGCTACCCAACACCCCGCCATAGACCCAGGGGATGCCGTGCTTGACGCAGGCATCGTTGATCAGGTAGCGGGTGGCGAAATTATCGGTGCCGTCGAGCACCAGGCTGGCGCCCTCGATCAGCGACTCGATATTGCTGTAATTGACATCCATCACCCGCCCCTCAACGGTGACGGCAGAGTTAATGCGCCGCAGCTTGCGCGCAGCCGCCTCGGCCTTGGGCAGGTCCGCCGCCAGGTCCTCCTCGTCATAGAGAGCCTGGCGCTGCAGGTTATTCAGCTCGATAAAGTCACGGTCGGCCAACACCAGGTGCCCCACCCCGGCCCGCACCAGGCTGTCGGCGATGTGCGTGCCCAGCGCCCCCGCGCCCACCAGCACTACCCGGGCGCCAAGGAGCGCCCACTGGCCCTCCAGGCCAAACTCGGGAAACAGAATCTGCCGGCTATAGCGTGCCAGCTCGGGAGGCAACCCGGACATATCGGTGTCCTCCTTATCGGAGCAATCAGTGATCCCTATCTGATCCGTAATGCGTGATCCGCAATGCGTATAAGGTTGCCAGGACCCATCACAAGTAAACCGTAATCAGTAAGACCGCCACTTGGGCATGCTCGCTGCTTCGCGTTGGTATCGTTGGGGCCAACGCCGCCTGAAGTAATAGATGCTTCGCAACAGCGACCTTATGTATTACTTGATCACTTCTTATCAATCATGGCAACTTGCGTTTTACGCATTACGAATCAACTCTACAGCAACGATCTGGCCATCAGGCTCGATTCTGCCGCTATAGATATCCCAAAAGCCGTCGCCGTCGATCGCCACGACCAGGTAGCCAAAGGGCCCGCCGAACTCGCGGGCGTGTTGGCGATCAATGGATGACGGCCGGGCCATGCCCTCGGGGTGGGAGTGATAGCAGCCGATAATACGCTGCCCCGCCATCCGGGCCGACTCAAAGATCCGCACATGGTCCAGCGGGTCGATCTGGAAGCGATCTCCACACGCCAGGGCGTACACATTGCGCGCCGGCTCTGCAGCCTGCACCTGATCCCCATAGCCCACCAGCAGGCCGCAACACTCGGCCGGGTAAGTGGACGCCGCATGCGCCACAATGCGCTGCAGCAAATGCTCGGATATGTGCAAGGCTCCTCCAAAAGGAACCCTGTGGGAACTGGGGAAACTCTCAGAACGGCGCAACGCACCGGCCCTCGGGGCCAGGGTGTTCTGAGATCCCATCAGTTCCCCTCAGTTCCTATGAATTCCCATGAGTTGCTAGGAATTGAGAGTCCCCACGCGATCCAACGCTTGCGCCAAATCTGCGATCAAATCCTCCGCATCCTCGACGCCCACAGCATAACGCACCAGGCCATCGCTGACGCCGATTGCCTTGCGCTGCTCCGGGTCGAGCTCATAGTGCGACATGAGTGCAGGCTGCTCGACCAGACTCTCCACGCCGCCGAGGCTGGGCCCAATGAGCGGCAGGCGCAGGGCATCGATAAACGCCGCCACACCCTCCATACCGCCTTTGACCTCAAAGCTCACCACCCCGCCGAACCCGCGCAACTGCCGCACCGCGGCCTCGTAATCCGGATGGCTGGGCAAGCCGGGGTAATAGACCTTTTCGATCGCCGGATGGGCCTCGAGAAACTGGGCCACACGCAGTCCGTTCTCATTCTGGCGCTCCATGCGCAGACCCAGGGTTTTCAGCCCTCGCAGCAACAGGTAGGCGCAGTTGGGATCCACCACGCCCCCTAGCATACTTTGTACCTCGCGCAGAGTCTTGACCAGCTCCTTGGGCCCCGCCGCGACTCCGGCCAGGAGGTCGTTATGCCCGCCCATATACTTGGTGGCCGAGTGCAGCACCAGGTCGGCGCCATGCTCCAGAGGACGGATATTGTAGGGTGTAGCAAAAGTGCTGTCGACAAAAAGCAGGGCACTGTGCGCGTGCGCCAGCTCCGCCAGGCGGGCCAGGTCCATGACCCGCAGGTAGGGGTTGGTGGGAATCTCTGTGAAGATCAGGCGTGTCGTCGGGCGCACAGAGGCCTCGAGCGCTGCATAGTCTCCCATGGGCACGTAACTGGTCTCGACCCCATAGCGGTGCAACAAAGAGTTGCAAAACACCCGGGTCTTGCGGTAGCAGTCCTGAGTCAGGATCAGATGGTCCCCCGGCGAGAGAAAAGACAGGAGGGCCGTCGTCTCGGCGTTCATGCCGCTGGAGAAAAGCAGGCAATCCGCAGCTCCCTCGAGCACGGCCACTTTTTGCTCCACCGCCCAGGCTGTTGGGTTGCCATAGCGCCCATACTCACCCCGCGTGGCGCGCTCACCTTCCACTGATGCTTTCTTGTAAGCGATCAGGTCGGCGGTATCTTCGAAAGTATAGGTTGATGTCTGCACCACGGGGGTCGTCACCGCATGGTAGGGATTGGGACGGGCCTCGCCTGCGTGCACAGCCTGCGTAGAGAACCTGCGTTGTTCTTGCGTCATTGAAACCCCTCGCTTGAGATGAGACGAGTCGCCGTAGAGATATAGATAGCGGCCTTTCGCCCAACGGAACAGATCGACGAAAGGCCGCTATCTGTGTCTGCAAAAAAACACCCTCTTCCGGAGTGAAAGAGGGTGCGCTTCTTCGCAAACACTCGCCTCTCATCTTCCAGATAAAACTCTGCCGGACTTGGCACCAACTAGCCATCCACCGTGCTACCGTGCCGGTCGATGACCTGGTTGCCGAGGCTTCACAGGGCCGGTCCCTCCGCCTCTCTGGATAAGAGCGCCGTGTAGGCTATTCAGTTACCGGGCATAATAGCACAACCAGCGAAATGTGTCAATTCGGCGTTGGCTCGGGCGTAGTTCAATCTGGGGGCAGATCGGAGGCTGTCGCTCAGCCGCAGCGTGACGCCCATCCCCCCTGCTGGCCCGAGCGGGGGGGCAACAGGCGCACGACACGACCCGGGTGCGCGCATTCACCCCATCGGTAGACTGCGCCCCAGAAGTGTGTGACACTGGCGCGCCAGCGAGATCAGTGGTATGATTAGCATACAACGAGGCTGTGCAGTACGTTTTTTATGTTTGTGGTGAACGTTTCTGTAGATTAGATCGGAGAATAACATGGTCAACGAATCCCTGCACACCACCGCGCTGTACGCCCGCAAGCACGCATCCAACTCCTGGTGGAAGGTCCTGCTCTTGGGCGCCTTGTTCTACTTTCTGGGCATCGCGATCCTTTTTCTGACCCACAACCCCAATCTCTTCCCGACCGTGGTGATCCTGGGCAATTTCATGGTGCCGGCCACTTATGTAGCCTTTTTCTATGAGCGGCGCCACTGGAGTCGGCTCGACATGCCGACAACGGCCAAGGGGTTGCTCTACGGCGGCGTGCTGGGGGTATTTGCGGCCTCGCTGCTGGAGCCTCTGCTCGTGATTGGCAACAGCCCTATCGGCATGTTTGAGGTCGCGCTTATCGAGGAACTGGTCAAGATCCTGGGCGTGCTCCTCATCCTGCGCCGGCAGCGCCATGACGCCGAACTGGATGGGTTGATCTTGGGCGCAGCCGCCGGCATGGGCTTTGCTGCCCTGGAGAGCACGGGCTATGCCTTTAGCGCATTCCTGCAGAGCGGCGGCAACCCCTCGGCGGCCTTTGCCATCACCCTCATGCGGGGGATTATGTCACCCCTCGGCCATGGCACCTGGACGGCCATCCTGGCCGCCGTCATTTTCCGCGAGAGCGACGGCGCTGCCTACCACTTTAACCGGCGCGTTTGGGGCGCCTACCTGATCGTGGTCCTGCTGCACGCCCTGTGGGACCTGGTGCCCGGGCTATTGGGCGCCCTTTTCCAGTCCAACTGGGCAGTGCTGGGTAGCATTGTCGTCATCGGCGCGGCAGGGCTCCTGATCCTCTGGTGGCGCTGGCGAGAGGCAAAACGGCGGCAGCTCAAGGCGATGGAGATGGAGCAAGAGGCCGTTTGAGAATAACGGGGGATCAGCTCAGTGCCGGCGAGGCGGATGGGCTGCTGCCCGCATTGGCGACGGCGGAGCATCCCGCCTCCAATGCAGGCCATGGGTTGGGTGAGGTGCCCTGTCAGGGCTGGCGGGTGTCATTGCGCACCACGGGCAGGCTGAAGGAGAAGGTGCTGCCTTTCCCCACCTCGCTCTCAACCCAGATACGCCCACCGTGCGCTTCCACCAGCATCTTGGTGATGTACAGGCCCAACCCCAGGCCCTCACGCTGCTCACCGCCCGCCTGGGTGCGAAAGTAGCGCTGGAAGAGGCGCGGTTGGTCCTCGGGAGCGATGCCCCGCCCACGGTCGATCACCGAGGTGACGACCTCGCCGTTGCGATGGGCCAGCCGCACGGTCACCTCGGTGCCTGGGTCGGAGTATTTGAGGGCATTGGAGAGCAAGTTCACCAGGATGCGTTCCAGGCGGGCCGGGTCGGCCCAGACAGGGGGCAGGCCCGCCGGCGCCTCAATGCGGATGCGCTC
>DAOTVS010000061.1:0-5243 GCA_034436375.1 Anaerolineae bacterium
TGCTCTTCGACCGCATGGTCGCCTTTCACATCCAGCGCGGGGCCACGGTGCCCCTCTCCGCGCCCGCGTTCTACGCCGGCCTGCGCGAGCGCTTTGTGGAGCGCGACGGCCAGTACTTCCTCGCCGACCAGGTCGCCGAGTACGACGCGGCGCGCCTGCAGGCGGGGCAGGTGGCGCAGCTGGCGCTTTTTGTCAGCGACGAAAAATCGAGCGTGCAGTGGCTGCGGCAGCAATTGGACCCGGCCCTGGGCGGCCACCCGCAGACCTACCAGGAGCTGCAGCCCCAGTTCCTGCGCCAATTGCACCAGGCGCGCCACGAGCAGCTGCCCGAGCTGCGCGACCTGCTGGAGCACAATTTTCTGCAGGATTCCTCCGAGCGCTGGCACGCGCCCGACCCCGGTAAGGCGGCGGACCTCGATGCCCTGCGGCGCAAGGACCTGCTGCGCGAGTTCGAGCGCTACCGTACCGAAAAGGGCCGCCTGAAGCAGTTCCGCTCCGAGGCGGTGCGCGCCGGTTTCGCCGACGCCTGGCAGCGCCGCGACTATGCCGCCATCGTGCAGGTGGCCGAGCGCCTGCCCGAATCGGTGCTGCAGGAGGACCCGGAATTGCTGATGTACTATGATAACGCGTCGCTGCGCGTGACCTGAAAGCGAAGTTGTAGACGCGGCATATTGCCGCGAACCTGCCGGTATAGACGACTGAGAACGGCGACGGGGGCTGAGACACGCCGAGGATGCAGAGCGCAGGAGGGCGCGGAGGACGTCAAATCAGAGCAGGCGAGCCCCTATGGGCTTGTGCTGGAGGCGATCTCGCCGTGCAAGCCAATTCGCTCCTGCACGAGCCCGCAGGGCTTTGCTTTTCTCAGCCCGGCAGCTTTTAGCCCCGGGTGGTCTTCGCAAGCTCCGCGGCTCTGCGTGAGCTTCTGTTCCCTATATTCTGCCTGCAAGGGCCTGGAGGAATGGTGCACGAGCGCGTTCTCGCTTACTTTCCCGCCCATACGCACCCGCTGACCCTGGTGAGCGACCCCGACGGCGTGCTGGCCGAGGAGGAACTGCTGGCCGGGCTCGCGGCGCGCGGGTTCACGCTGCTGAGCGAGCCCGACCCCGTGGCCCTGCGCCTGCGCGTGGAGGCGGCGCGGCCCTGGAGCGCCGGCCGGCCGCTGGTGATCGTCACGGCGGGCGCACTCAACGCGCTCCCCTACGATCTGTGGCAGGAGGGGCGGCGGCTGACGCTGGCCCTGCACACCTTCTTCCCGCACTTGAGCTATCCCCTGCTGCGCGCCCTGAGCCCGGCGCAGCGCTGGCGGCTCGCTCAGGTGCCCCAGCCCGCGCGTCCCCTCGCCCAGCGCACCACGGCCGATTACCTCCTGCAGCACGTCTTCGGTTGGGACGACGCCGCCCTCTCCTCGCCGGCGGCCTTCATTGCCTGGCTCGACGGCTATCATTCGTCGCCCGATCCCCTGCCCCCGGCCCTGGCGGCGCGCCTGCTGGAGCGGCTGAAAGCCATGCCCGGCTATCGCGATTGGCCGCTGGAGCAACTCCTGGCCGGGCGCGAGGCGTTCCTCGCCTTCCTGCGCGATTCCTGGCTGGCCTACCTGCAGGAGGCGACGGGCAGGCCCCTGCGCGAGCGGAGCGGCCCCTATGCCCTGCATTTCGCCGCCGACCCGGCCCTGCAGGATGCGCTGCCCCGCCTGCTGCGCTCGGGCGCCCTGCCGCGCGTTGCTTTGGCGGACCCCGCGCGCCTGCCGGCGTGGGCCCAGCCTGGCGTGTTAGCCGGCGATGAGAGCGCCGCGCCATGCCGGGCGCAGGAGCTGATAACCGCGCTGCGCGGCGCCTTGAGCTCTACACCCGGCCCCGCTCGTTGGGAGGATTGGGCTGCCCTCGCCCGCCAATGGGCCGCCTTGGGCGCCCTGCGCCATGACCCGCGCCAGCCGCTGCCTGGGCCGCTCGAGGCCGCTTGCCGTGAGCTGGAGCCCGCGCTCGATGCGGCCTGGCTCACCTGGCTGCGCGGCCGCTACAGCGCCCTGGGCGCCCAGCGCCTGCCGGTGCCGCACCAGGTGCACCATGTGCCCCACTACATCGCCTACCGCCGCCGGCAGGAGTCTCAGGCGCGCGTGGCCCTCATCGTGCTCGATGGCCTCGCCCTGGCCGATTGGTTGCTCGTGGCCCCCGTGTGGCGCGCGCGGCATGCGGGCTGGCGCCTGCAGGAGCGCCTGCTGCTGGCGCAGGTGCCCACCATCACCGCCATCTCGCGCCAGGCGCTCATCAGCGGCCTGCGCCCGGCCGATTTTGCGCCGACGCTGGGCTCGAACGCCCACGAGGCGCAGCAGTGGGCCGCCTTTTGGGCGCGCGAGGACCTGGCGCCGGAGGCCTGCGCCTATGCCCACCTGGCCCTGGCGCGCGAGGGCCCGCCTGCCGCCGCCGGTAGCTCCCGCACCCGCGCCCTCTGCCTGGTGGATAACACCTTCGATGACCTGTTGCACGGGGCCACCCTGGGCGCGGCCGGCGTGCAGGCGCAGGTCGAGCTCTGGCTGCGCACCCAGTCGCCCGCCCTCGAAACGCTCATCGCTGACCTGCTGGCGCAGGGCGATGCCGTCTACCTGGCCAGCGACCACGGCCATGTGCAGGCGCGGGGCATCGGCCAGCCCGGCGAGGGCGTGCTCGTCGACTCGCGCTGCCGCCGCGCGCGTGTATACTCGAGTGAGGCTGTGGCGCGCGCCGTGCAGCAAGCCTTTGCCGATACCGTCCTCTGGGCCGATGACGGCCTGCTGCCCCCGGGCGTGCACGCCCTCATGCCCGCCGATCGGGGCGCCTTTGCGCCCTTTGGCGAGACGGTCGTCACCCATGGCGGCCTCACCCTGGACGAGGTCGTCGTGCCCTTGATTGAGATCTCATCATCCCTGTAGAGACGGCCCGGTGAGCCGTGTATGGCCGGTCGGGCTTTTTGCGCAACTGGGTGCCGGCTTTGATCCAGGTGGGGTTCTGGAGGGTTGGGACGTTTGGCCGCCTCGCCAGGCGGCCAAACGTCCCAACCCTCCAGAACCCCTCAAAAGGGTCATGCCGGGTCGCTGCAAAGCGTGAAACCCGGCTGCCGGCTCAGCCCCAGAGGCGGGGCTTCTTGCCTGGCTTTGGGTTGATCTCCACAACATTCGTGAGGCTGTATTGATTGATGGACAAGAACATCGGCTTTAACCGCAACATCGCCCTGCCCTGGCTGGACGCCGCGGCCTGTTTCATCGTCGAGGGGAGCGACCCGGCCACCGTGCGCGCGCGGCTGGACCCCGTCGTCGGCGCCGAGATTGCCAGCCCCGACAACCGACGCAAGGCCATCGACATCCTCATCCACATCTGGGGCAAGACCCAGGGCTCACACCCCTCGTTGCACGCCGCAGCCGTCGGGCTCTATCCCCAGGCGCCCGCCGGCGACCGCGTGTGGTTGCACTATGGCCTCACCCTCCTCGCCTACCCCTTTTTCCGTCAGACGGCGGCCGCCATCGGCCGGCTGACCCGCCAGCAGGAGATCATCAGCTCTCGGGCGGTGAAAGAGCGGCTGGTCGCCGAGCGGGGGCAGCTTGGCTCGCAGAGCAAGGCCATAGAGCGCGTCTGCTTCTCGCTGCGCCATTGGGGGCTGCTCGCTGATGCGGAGCGCCAGCGCCACTACCGGCCCCTGTCCCAGCCGGTCGCCGCTGAGGACCGGCAGGTGCAGGCATGGCTCCTGGCCTGCGCTCTGTGCGCCCACCCGGCGGAGGAGATCCCCTTTGCCGATCTCGTCCGCCTGCCCGAGCTTTTCGCCTTCCGCTTCACCCTCAGCCTCGACGACCTGCGCCGCGACGGGCGCTTTGCCGTGCAGCGCCAGGGCGGCGGCTGGGATGCCGTGCGGCTGGCGGAGCTGGACCGGCTTCAGTAATGGCAGCCTTGCGCGTTCTTTCACTGGCTACGCATCATGCCGTATACTTGCGGCCCTCATCCAGCATGGCCAGATAGTTATCGAGGGGGACATAGTTGGCCATGGTGTTGCCCGTGCCCAGGCAATAGCCGCCCCCGGGCAGGCAGATGTCGAGGGTTTCGCGCACGCGCCGGCGCACCTGCTCCTCGCTGGCGCGGCACATGAAATCCATGTCCATGCCGCCCAGCAGGGCCACGCGATCGCCCCAGCGCCGCTTGGCCTCGGTGACGGGCTCGATCGTGTCCTCGAAAGAGTGGCGCCCGTCGATCTTGACCTGCTCGATGAGGGCAGGCATGACCTCGGTGAGGTTGCCGCAGGCGTGCAGCAGGTAGAGTTGCCCGTGCTCGTGGGCCAGGCGGGCCATGCGCTCGTGCCAGGGGAAGCTCTTCTCGATCAGCACGCGCGCGGGGACCATGGTGCTCGTCTTGAACCCCATATCATCGCCGCCGAAGAGCAGCTTGATGCGCTCCGACTGTACCAGGATCTCGGCAACCTGGTTGTGCAGCTCGCCGACGCGCTGGAACATGGCATCGACCAGGTCAGGCTGATCGTAGAGGGCATAGCAGAGCCCCTGGTAGCTGAAGAGCCAGGTGACCTCCTCAAAGATGGAATGGCAGCGCGACACAAGGCACATATCGTCGGGCAGGTTTTTCTCCAGCCATTCCAGGCCGCTCAGGTCATAGTTGCGGGCATCGGGCCAGGGGTAGCGCTCGAAATCCTCCCAGGAGCTGATCACCCCCTGCGTCTCGCTGGTCCAATTGCGCCCGCCCTCCCGAGTGAGGGCTGCGGTGTCCTCGGTCTGTCCATAGTTGTCACGCGGAAAGACGAATTGGGGGATGCTGTAATTGATCCCCTCATAGCCGAGAAAGCGGTAGAGGGCGATCTCTCGCCGCCAGTAATAGTGCTCATCGGCCGGGTCGAGCCCGTCCAGCAGGTGGAAGCGCTCGCAGAGGGCGCTCTCGACCTCGTAATCGAGGAAAAGCTCGATGTAGTACGTGCGGTCGGGCGTCCCGGCGCGGCGGAGGTTCTTGAGCAGGCCGTCGACATTGAGCTTGATGGGGGTTTCGAGCATAGCATGATCCTTTCCCTGAACAGGGCCGCGACGTGCGGCCAATCGGGCTGGTTTGGGGCATTATACTACAGAACCCTGCAAATCTGGGATTTCCGAGCCCTGGCGATAGTCAGGCCCAAGAGCCAGCAACCTGGGTGCTCGCCGGGTGATCTGCTGCGCGGCCTCAACTCATGAAGGGGGGTGGGGGTCTGGATGGCGCCGCACGCCACCCTGCAGGGTGGCGTGC
>DAOTVS010000062.1:0-8640 GCA_034436375.1 Anaerolineae bacterium
CAGTTCAAGCTGGGCTATGCCTCAGCGCTGGCCTGGGTGCTGTTCGTGATCATCCTGGTTTTCTCGCTGCTCGTCATCCGCAGCTCGACAGCCTGGGTGTACTATGAGGGAGAGTTGGCGAAATGACTACCGGACTGACCGCGGAGCAGGCCAGGGTGCGGGCCGAGGCGCAGGCCCGTGGGCAAAGGGCGCATCGCCGCCACATGTGGATGCTCGTTTTGGGGCGTATTGCGATCTACGGGCTGATCCTGGTCGGCAGCGCTATCTTTGTCTTCCCCTTTCTGTTCATGCTCTCGACCTCGCTGAAAACACTGAGCCAGATCTATGTCTGGCCGATTGAGATGATCCCCAATCCGCTCACCTTCGCGAACTATATCGAGGGTTGGACCCTACTGCCCACGGCGACCTTTTACCTGAACACGATCTTTGTTACAGCGGTCAACATCGTGGGCACACTGCTCTCCTCCACCCTGGTGGCCTATGGCTTTGCCCGCCTGCGCTTCCCCGGACGCAATGTGCTCTTTGTGGTCCTGCTCGCCACCATGATGCTGCCCGGCCAAGTGACGATGATCCCGCTCTACGTCGGGTTCTCAAAATTGGGTTGGGTGGGCACCTTCAAGCCGCTGACCGTGCCATCCTTCTTTGCCAACCCGTTCAACGTCTTTCTGCTGCGCCAGTTCCTGATGACTATCCCACACGAACTGGATGACGCCGCCAAGATCGATGGCTGCGGCTACATCCGCACGCTGGTCAGCATCGTCCTACCTTTGATGCTGCCAGCCATCGGCGTGGTGGCCATCTTTACCTTCACCTACACGTGGAACGATTTCATGGGCCCGCTGATCTACCTGCGCAAGATCGAGCAGTACACCATCGCCATCGGCCTGCGCTATTTCCAGCAGGTGACCGACCGCCATATGGGCCGTCTGATGGCTATGGCCATCGTGGCCCTCGTGCCACAGGTTGTCGTGTTCTTCTTCGCACAGAAGCAGATGGTGCAGGGTGTGACCCTGACGGGCATCAAGGGATAGAGGTGATTATGAAACAGTTCACGATCGGCCACACCAGCATCACCTGGGGCTATACTCTGGATCGGGTAGAACCAACCATCCGCGACGTGGCCGAGCTCGGTTACCGGGCCTTTGAGACCTTTGGCTTTACCATTGAGGGCTATGAGAAGGAGCATCCCGGGCAGTTCCGCGCCCTGCTGGAGCGTTACAACTTGCCTTTCGGCTCCTGCTACTGCAACACCAGCTTTGTGGACCCGGCCGACGCGCGCGAGGATATCGAGCAGGTGCTGCGCTGGGCGGCCCAGGCCAAGGCCCTGGGCGCACAGACGATCGTGCTGCAGGCGGCGGGTGTGCGCCTGCCCCAGCCATACACCGAGCACAAGGCCATGGCGCGTATCTTCAGCGAGTTGGGCCTGCGCCTGCAGGAGATGGGGCTGATCGGCGCCATCCACCCCCACACGGGCACTCTCATCGAGACGCGCGATGAGATCGAGGCCGTCCTCGACGCCGTGGATCCCCAGGCCGTCTTCTTCGCCCCCGATACCGGGCAGATCGTCAAGGGCGGCTCGGACCTGCTGCCGCTCCTGCGCAGCTACCGGCACCTCATCCGCCATGTGCACCTGAAGGACTATGTAGGCGGCCCGGTGCGGTATGACGCCGCCGGCAAGGAGATCGACCCGACTGGCTATGCCGGCTACACTCCGATCGGCATGGGCGTTGTGGATATGCCGGGAGTCTTTGCCCTGCTGGAGGAGATCGGCTACAACGACCTGGTCATGGTGGAGCTGGATGGGACGTCGGTCGTGCCGCGCCCGCCGCGCGAGGCTGCCGCCCTGAGCAAGCAGTATCTGCTGGAAAAGCTCGGCCAGCGTTTCTAGTAGGGTCCCGCTTGCTGGC
Source organism: Anaerolineae bacterium (assembly GCA_034436375.1). Lineage (GTDB taxonomy): Bacteria > Chloroflexota > Anaerolineae > SpSt-313 > SpSt-313 > DAOTVS01. The sequence continues at coordinate 1,908 of DAOTVS010000062.1, forward strand.
TGTATCCCGCCCTCTCTGCCCTCCCTGCTGCCCGAGCTCGCTGTGGGCGCCTTGGCCGATGGCAAGGGGTCCCTCACGCTGCCGAACCAGCCCCTGCCAGAGTGGAACTACTATGGAGGGAGTAGGCGCGCGTCTGGGGGTGGGGCAGGCAGCAAGGGTGACCCCAAGGAGGAGAATCATGGACGTCAAGAAGACTTTCCGCATCGGTTTCTGCCCGTTCTACCCGGTACCGGCGGGTACAGACCAGGAGCACTCGACCGAGTACTTTATCGAGCGCTCTGCGGAGCTGGGCTGCACCGCGACACAAGTCTGGCACGTGCCCATGGGCCCCGATGCGCGCAAACGTCTGCGCGATCTGGCTGCCGCCAAAAATGTCGAGCTTGAGGTATATGCCATGGGCGTTTTCGAGTTGGCGGGCCCTGATGCTGCGGCGGGGCGCCAGAAACTGCTGGCTAGCATCGCTCTCGCCAAGGAGCTCGGCGCCACCCTGATCCGCACCGGCTATGGACGCCTGAGCCTGGAAACGAGCCGCTTCAACCGCAACCGTCCCCTGGCCGAGCACCTCGGCTCGCTGGTAGCCAACCTGAAGGAAGCGGCCAGGATCGTGGGCGATGCCGGCATCCCCCTGGCCATCGAAAACCACTGCGATTTCACTGGCCGGCAGATGGCCCAGGTGTTCGCCGAGGTCGGCTCACCCCTCGTCGGCGCTGCCCTGGATACAGCCAATGGTTATACCGTCTACTGCGACCCCGACGATGACGTGCAGGACCTGGCGCCCTACACCATCACGACCCACATCAAGGACATGGCCATGATCGATGCCAGGGATCCCGGCCTGATCCCGCTGATCCCCGTGGGCTGTGCGGTAGGCGACGGCAATGTGAATATCCCGCAGGCCATCCAGACCCTGGCCGAGAAGAGTCCCTACGCCCAGGGCCTGCACCTGATCATCGAGATCGGTTGGTGGCGCGTGCCTGAGGGTCAGAACGAGAACGATTACAAGAGGGACCTCTTCGAGCGGAGCATCCGCTATCTGCAGGGCCTGTTATAGAGGGAGAGGAAACATGACTGAAAAGCACGTTCTGATCACTGGCGGCGCAGGCGGTTGCGCCCGCTATGTCGCCGCCGAGCTGCGCGAGCATGGGTACACAGTCACGCTCTTCGACCGCATCACACCCGACAAGGTCTCAGTACCCTGGGAGACAGACTTGCCCTTTGTGTTGGGCGACCTGACCTCGCTGGCCGATTGCATGCGAGCCATCACCCTGGCTCAGGCAGAATCGATCGTGCACCTGGGCGCTATCCCCTGGAACACCGAGCGCCAGCCGGGCCAGCCCTATCGCCCATTCATGCCTGTCTTGCCCGAAGACGAGACCATGAGGGTCAACACCATGGGTACCTTCTACCTCATGGATGGCGCACGCCGGTTGGGGGTCAAGAAAGTGGTCATGGCTTCCACGTTCTATGTTTTGGGGCTGGGCTTTCGCATCAGCCAGGCGCCGTTCACGGTCGAGTACCTGCCCATCGACGAAAAGCACCCCAACCGCCCGGAGGATACCTACAGCCTCTCCAAGGTGCTGGGGGAGGAGATCCTGGCCGCTTTCAGCCGCGCTTACGGCATCCAGACGGTCGCCCTGCGCCTGATGGGCGTGGATTATCCGCATTGGCGCCGGCACAAATTCAACGAGACGCCCCAGGCCCGGCCCGGCCATGTGGGTGGCCCCATTGGCGGCACGTTCCAATATGTGGATGGGGAGGACGTGGCCCAGGCCTGCCGGCTCTCGCTGGAAGTGGAGGGGTTGGAGCCCTTTGAGGCGTTCTTCCTCTCCACCGACACGACCCTGGCCGAAGAGACGCGCGTGGTGGTAGAGCGCTGTTTCCCTGACCTGAAGGAGATGGCCAAGAATCTGCACGGCTACGAGGGTATGATCAGCATCAAAAAAGCACAGGAGAAGCTCGGTTACCAGCCGAAATGCTCCTGGCGCAACGGGCCGGTCAAGGTGATCAAGTAGCAGCCCAAGGAGGGAATCATGGCCAGGACGAAAGTGGCGATTGCCCACTCGGATGCGGACCTGGGCAAGCCCGGCGAGTACTCTCGCAAGCAACTGGACCGGGTCAAGGCAATGGTCAAAGAGATCGCCGACGGCTCGATGGGGGGCATGCAGAATATCGTGGGGCCAGGGCAGACGGTGCTGATCAAGATCAACACCGTTATTCCCTCGCCCCCCAACAGCGGCTTTACCACCGATCCCAGGTTGCTCGAGGCGCTCATCGAGCTCATCGCCGAGCAAAACCCGGCAAGGATCCAGATCGGCGAGCGCTCGGCCCTGGGCGGCGACACGTTACAGGCGATGGAGGTCTGCGGCATCAAGGCGGTGGCCGAGCGGACTGGGGCGGAGCTGGTGCCCTTTGACCATGTGCCGTTCGACACAGTCACCCTGCCAGGCGTCAAGGTCTTCCGCGAAGTGCCTGTTCCGCGGCCGGTGCGCGAGGCCGACGTCTACATCGGCATGCCGAAGATGAAGGCGCACGTCCATACGATTCTCACCTGCGCCCTGAAGCTGCAGTTCGGCAATCTGCCCGACTATGATTGGATGAACCGTTGCCACCGCGACGATATCCACCAGAAGATTGTCAATCTGACGCGCGTGGCCAACCCCAAGTGGTTCCTGGTGGATTCGCTCTATGCCTGCCAGGGCAATGGCCCCTTTAGCGCCTACCCGGAGGACCTGATCAAAGATTTCAACACCATCGTGGGTGGCCATGATCCAGTGGCCGTGGATACGGTGTGTGAGGCGGTCATGGGCTGGGACGACCCCGGCAGCGTTCCCGCCACGCGCTTGGCTGCCGCCGAGGGCCTGGGCACCAACAAACTGGCAGAGATCGAGATCGCCGGCCGGTCCATCGAGTCGGTACAGCGCAAATTCCGCCGGCCCGACACGACGCTGCAGGGCATCTTCCCCAAGGTCAATGTGGTGGTCGGCGCGGCCTGCGAGCCCGGCTGCCGGGCCCTGGTGCGCATGGCGCTGGATTCGCTCTACGTGGATGGCACCCTGGAGCGCCTCAAGCGCCCGCTCACTATCTTTGTCGGCAAGCAGTTCGCGCCACTCCTCACCGATGTAGAGGGTGACGTGATCGTCTATGGCGATTGCGCCAAGGAGATGTGCAACTATTACCCCGGCGCCGCCTTTTGGGGCAGCACGGAGAAATATCCCCACTGCTCGCCCGTCTGGTCGAACCTGCCGGATGTGGGGATCGTGAGCTATGTACATTCGCTAGCCGAAAGGAGGTGATACCATGCCCATCGCCCCTTGCCCCGATTTCCGCCTGCAGGCGACCGTGAGCCTGTTCGGCCATGATTACCTGGCCACGGACCTGAGCCACGATATCGGCCCCAGTAACCCGACCTTTGTCGGCCATCAGCGCACGGTGCTGTGGGACCATCTGACCCATGAAGAGACGATCCGCAGCGGGCTGACCAAGGCGCCTTATTCCTACCGGGTGGTGGGGATGCTCCTGTGTGACCACACCTCCACACACGTGGATGCGATCAATCACATTGTGCCCGAGCCGGGAGCGCGCGCTATTGATGAGTTGCCCCTCGAATGGTTCATCGTGCCCGGGGTGTGGTTCGATTTCTCCTACCTGCCTCCCAACGCCTATATCACCCGCCGGGATGTGGAACAGGCTATCGAGAAGACGGGCGTGACCATCCGCCCCAATTCGGTGGTGCTCAACTACACCGGCTGGTACCGCAAGTGGGGGCAGCCCTACGACTATATCAAGGATTACCCCGGCGTGGACCGCGAGGCCATGGAGTTCCTGGCCGACCGGGGGGTGATCAACGTGGGCGCCGACGCGCCGAGCATCGACAGCCACGCCGAAGTCGCGCGCATCAAAGTCCAGCCCGGGCACATCGTCTGCCGCGAACGGCGCATCATGAACATGGAGAACATGGCCAATATCGACCTCATCCCCAAGCACGAGTTCTGGTTCATCGGCCTGCCGCTCAAGCTGCACAACGCGACGGGCTCGCCCATCCGCGCCGTTGCGCTGACTGAGCTGTGAGGGGGCGCCGGATGCAGATCACACACCGCGATACCAGCCCCCGGCGAGAGCTGCCCGGGCGCACGATGATCGACCTGATCTCGCCTCAGTTGCTGGGGGCGCGCAACCTCTCCGTCTGCACGGTCACGCTGCAGGCGGGGCAGCGGGTACGCCCTGCCCACCGCCACCCGCTGGGTGAGGAAGTCATCTATATCCTGCAGGGAGAGGGCCAGGTCTTTGTGCGGCATGAGGGGCAAGACGAGGTGCAGCCCCTTACCCCGGGCACGGCCGTGCTCTTCCGCCCGGAGGATATCCACATGCTGCGCAATACCGGCTCGGCGCCGCTAGAGGCCCTCTGCGTCTACGCCCCTCCGTCCGATCCCTCGCAGTACGAGCTGCATGAGGGGATCGAGTTCCCGGGGCTAAAGCCGCTGGGCTGAGATTAGCAAAGCCCCGCGGGCTCGTGGGAGGGGGAAACCTGGCCTGCGCGACGGGATCGCTCCTGCACGGGCCCGGGAAGGGCTTTGCCTTTCTGAGCCCGAGGCTATTGGAGCCTTGGGCCGGTTGGTCGAACACTCCACCGAGTCTGGCCCCAGTATTGGGGAACGTCAGGGGGTTATCTTTGCCGCCTCGGCGCTCCCGCAGTACAATAGTCGCCGACAGACGCGGATAGGTCGCGCCACAGGAACCCAAGGAGGCCCCCATGCCCAGTGATCAGCCCATGCCCGTCCAGCGCCGCTTTACGCCCGTGCCCTTTACCGCCGTCTCCATCGAAGGTGGCTTTTGGGGGCCGCGCCTGGCAGTGAACCGGGAACGCACGATCCCCATCGTTTACCGGCGCCTGCAGGAGGCCGGCAGCATCGACTCGTTCAAGCTCGATTGGCGGCCCGGGCAGGAGCCTGTGCCCCACATCTTTGCCGCTTCCGACGTGGCCAAGTGGGTACAGGCGGCCAGCCACAGCCTGGCCGTCCACCCCGACCCGGCGTTGGCGGCCCAGTTGGACGAGGTGGTGGACCTGGTGCTCTCGGCCCAGCAGCCCGACGGCTACCTGGGCGTCTACTATACCGTCGTCGAGCCCGGGTGGCGATTCTCCGACCTGCGCGATGCCCACGAGCTCTACACGGCCGGGCATTGGATTGAGGCGGCGGTGGCCCACTATCAGGCCACCGGCGACCGCAAGCTGCTCGACGGGCTCTGCCGCTTTGCCGACCTGATCGCCACGGTATTCGGCCGCGGCCCGGGGCAAAAACGCGGCTACCCGGGGCACCCCGAGCTGGAACTGGCGCTGGTCAAGCTCTACCGCGCCACGGGCGAGCGGCGCTACCTGGAGCTGAGCCGCTACTTTGTGGATGAGCGCGGCCGGCAGCCCCACTACTATGATCAGGAGACCGAGGCGCTGCACCGGGCCGGGCGCAAGCACTTTTTCGAGGATTTCTTCCGCGCGACCGGCTACCGGTATGACTATCGCTACAACCAGTCGCACATGCCAGTGCGCGAGCAGAGCGAGATCGTGGGCCACGCCGTGCGCGCCATGTACCTCTATTCCGCCATGGCCGACCTGGCCGGCGAGACGGGCGATGCCTCTCTGCTAGCCGCCTGCGAGCGCCTGTGGGAGAGCGCCTGCCTGCGCCGGCTCTACGTGACGGGCGGCATCGGCCCCTCACGCCTCAATGAAGGCTTTACCTTCGACTATGACCTGCCCAACGAGACGGCCTATGCCGAGACCTGCGCCGCCATCAGCCTGGCCATGTGGAGCCATCGCCAGCTGCAGTTCGACTGCGACAGCCGCTATGCTGACGTCATGGAGCGCGCCCTCTATAACGGCATCCTGAGCGGCGTCGCGCTGGATGGCGAGACGTTCTTCTACGACAACCCTCTGGCCAGCCTGGGCAACCATCACCGCTGGTCGTGGAACGCGTGCCCCTGCTGCGCCACCAACATTATCCGCCTCTTGGCCTCCCTGGGCGACTACCTCTACTCGCAGAGCGAGAGCGATATTGCCGTGCACCTCTACGTGCAGGGCAACGCGCGCCTGCAGGTGGGTGGGCAGGCCGTCACGCTGCGCCTGGAGACGCGCTACCCCTGGGCGGGCGCCGTAACCATCCGCCTGGAGATGGAGCGCCCGGCGACCTTCGGCCTGCGCCTGCGCATCCCGGGCTGGTGCCGCTCGGCGAGCGTGCGCGTGAACGGCGAATTGGCGGGCCCGGTGGATCATACGGAGCGGGGCTACGTGCGCCTCGAGCGCACCTGGCAGCCGAGCGATGAGGTCAACGTGGAGCTGGCCATGCCCGTCGAGCGGGTCTATGCCCACCCGGCAGTGAGGCAAGACGTGGGCGCTGTGGCCCTGCAGCGCGGGCCGGTCGTCTACTGCCTGGAGCAGGCCGATCATGCCGCGCCGGTACAGCGCATGCTCCTCCCGCCCGGGGCGCCGCTCACGGCGGCTTTCGAGCCCGACCTGCTCGGCGGCGTCGGCGTGATCACCGGCGAGGCCCTCGCAGTTGGGGATGCCGGCTGGGAGGGGGCCCTCTACCGCGCCGAGCGGCCGCAGCTGGAGCCCTGCGCCATCAAGGCCATCCCCTACTTTGCCTGGGATAATCGGGAGGCGGGGCCGATGCAGGTGTGGCTGCCTGAGGCTGGGTTCCGTTAGAGTGTAGGATGGGGGGTAATGCATGGGGCGCTTCCTGGC
>DAOTVS010000063.1:0-12804 GCA_034436375.1 Anaerolineae bacterium
GGCGTCACAATTGGGTTGTATATGACGGTGATGCGCTCGCGCGCTATCCCTGCGGTATGCGCCAGATCATCGGCTACCCCGTTTGAGACAGCGACGATGCCGTCTGCCCAGCGGTAGAAAAGCCTTATGAGCTGCGGCATCAGCCGCATGCGCAGGTCCGCATAGTGTTGGGCTTCGCTTGAGAGCGTGTTGCGCTCGCTCACGATCACGCGCGTCGGCACACCGGCCAGGCGCCGGGCCCACAACGCCACGAGATTGGCGTGTAGAACGGAGAGCAGCGCGGCAGGCCGCTCATGGCGCAGGTAGCGGATCAGCCCCGGCAAACTGAGCAGTACACGGCGAGCCTTGAGATCCACCAGTCGAACCGCCGGCGGGATTTCCGCCATGTGGGGTCCTTCTGCTCGAGCCAACACCAGGTCCACCGGGTAACCACGAGCGGCCAACTCGCCGGCAAGCTTGAGCATGGATCTTTCGGCTCCCCCTGCGCCCATATCTGGCACGCAGATTGCCAGCCGTTTCGCTTGGGTGTTCATCCCTACCTCTGCTTGATAGTGAGGACTACCTGGGCCTGCGCCTGCAAATATCGATCATCGTCAATTGTCCTTCTTGGGCAAAAGTATGCGTAGCCTGCAGGCGCCTGCTCCAATGTGGCTGCACGTGAGCCACCCTCCTCTCGGCATACTCTGTTTCGGAGAGCGCCAGAATTTCGTTGATGTTGAAACCATAACCCCAGGTCCGCGAGCAATCCTGTGAAGGCCTGAACAGTTTGCCATTACGGGCGATGATCCTGCCCGCCGGCCTGGCGCTCTTGGCATCCGAGATAACCGGGTTGAGCGGATGCGGCGCCCAGTCCTTCGTGCATAGTTCATCCGCATGGAAAAGCGATAGCTCCACAGGAGGGAACGCGCCGTTGTTCTGGGCCGTGGCTGCAAACAGCCACCATTTGCCCCGATAGCGGAGCAATGTTGCATCCACCGCCAGGATATTCTCCATCAGGGTCATCTTGAGCACCCACTGGTCAGGAAACCGGGTGCATTCGTAGAGATCGATCGTCCGGTTCTCTGCGGATTCGGGCACCATGTAGTACCTGCCCTCCCAGTTGAAAACAAAGGGGTAGGAGAGGTGATAATCTTTCTCCAGGATAGGAACCGGATCTGTGCGCCTGCCTTCCGAATCGATCTCCAAGACCGCGAGGCGGCCCCTTCCTGTATGAAATAGATACTCCTCAATGAAGACATAGTACTTGCCGTCGGCCTGAACGATATGCGGATCTGCCCAGGCCCGGTCCTTTGGCGGCACAATCTCCTGGAACTGTGCCAGTGATCTTGAGCCGCTCAAGTCGAATGCCAGGTACCACTGGTCCCGATGGCATGCCCTGTCCCACACCTCCCCCATCACCCTGGCCCAAATCCTGGCAGCGAGCCTTAGCGCCGGGCCGTTGGTCGGAATGTGGCGGTCTCTATAGCAAAAATAGTCGAACTCATGGTTCAGGGCCTCGATCTCGGCAAAGAATCGCTCCGCCCCCAGCTGATAGAGGCGCTCAACCTGCCTCGGCAGAAACTCCGAGGCCACCCAGAGGTTGCCGTTCCTGTTGCAGGCGGGTGAGAAACGAAAAGTTGGGGTCCACGACCTGTAAGCCACCTTTTCCAGGCCGTGGCCTTGTATGCACAGTGTGGAACCGGTCTCGGGGCATTCCTCAACAACCTCCCAGTAACCCGGCGGGCTTCCCCGATATCGTTTGCCATCACCATGGCGATATGACCAGACGCCATACCGGGCAGCTGCCAGGATGGCGCCCTGCAGAGGCCCGAACCCCATTTGGATGAGCACATCCAGACCGTATTCTTTGACTCTTTGCGCGTCTGTTGGGGCAAAGTAATGCGAGCCTCCCTCCCTGGTCGTCTTGACCTGGATGGCAGGCACACCTACCAGCAGTGCCCTGAGGCTCTTTGGCGCCAGGGCGTCTGGCGTTTTTACGAATAGCCTTCTGTCGATCCGGTCGAACACGTTGTAGGCGAGCTCGTGCCTGCCTGCCCAGAGCTTGGCCAGCCTCGACCGTTGCGGGGCTTGGGCAGCGTTGAGAATGACCAGCGAGAACTCGGCGCAGCCGGAACCGGCCAGCCGCATCAACGCATGGTAAACCCACGCGGGAACGTCATACGAGTCAAGCAGGATCCCAAGTCTCAATCTGCGCTCGCCCATTGGCCTCTCCGGGGAAGGTAATCGTCCAGAAAGAATTGTCTGAGAGCCAGCTCTTGTATCCAGTACTTGCCTTCCTCAAAGCTGAACGAACCGTCATCATGAAAGACATAGTTGCCGGGAATGCCATTCACGTGCAGCTCCTCCGGCGAATCCACCTGGGAGAGCGGGGAGAGCTCAATGACATAGTATTTCCCGTCCAGGCCATGGAGCATATCGGCAACCAGTATCGGGCTCTTGATGAGCTTGTTCGCCTGCAGGGCAATACGCATCGCTTCCTCGGGCAGCGCCCTCTTTTCTTCGAGGCCCATCCCGGAAGCCCGGAAATCGCCTTGCAGTACCTTGCGATAGTAACCGAATACCCTCCTCCCGATCACAATCACGCGGATATCGTATCCATCATTGGGAATATAATCCTGAAAGTAGACATAGTTCTTCTGGCGCAGGTAGCATTTACAGGTTTTCCGGCCCTGTCTGGAAAAGGCCTCGGTCACGATCTTCTGGCTGCCCTGTAGATTGGGCACCAGTTCCACCCCGTAGGAGCCGGAGCCCGGGACGATTTTGGACACAACCGGGTAGGTGAGATGCTTGATCAGGCGGAGGGCGTCCTCCCGGTCGTGCGACACACGGGTCGGCGCGAACGGAATGCCAGACAGCTGCGCGATGTAGGCTTCGAGCCTCTTGTTTTCGTACAGCATGGTGTGGCTCAAGCTTGGGTAGCACATCTTGCCCAGGAATGTTTCCATGAAAAAGTACTTTTCGCGCAATTCCTCCAGATGGTAGGGCTCACAGGAAGGCATGCCGACGATGACATCAAACTGCCGCGCATTCTCCAGCCAGGATTGGGCATGGACGTCGTAGATATCGTAGGGGAAACCGTTCCTGTCCAGAAACCGGCAGTACTTGGTCCACCTCGGGTATGGATCAAAATCGCGCACCACCCCAACCCTTGGCTTGCTCACCTGCGCCGGCCAATCGATCGTCACGGCCTCAGCGTCGGCCATCCAGCCACGATCGTCTATAGGCTGCAGCTCGGCCATCGGGAAGTGCTGCCTCAAACGGCTGTATGCTCGGGTCTTTCTCAGTTTCTTGACCACCGGCATATTCTTGATAGTCTTCAGCATGAGGCACCTCTATGCCTTGAGTGTAGCGACCGCGAAAGAATGCGCATCACGTTGCGCCGGTCCAGCTTGCAGAGCCCGAATTGCAACAGGCAGCCCCAGCGGTCAAACCGGGCGCGCTGGGCAGCATACCACGCTGCGTAGCCGGGCCCCCGCCATCTTTGCAGCGGGCGGCTGGTTGCTCTCATCCTCCTGGTCGCCCGGTGCAGCGGGTCGGGCACGGCCTGATCCTTCGTCCGCCAGAAGGAAAGCGCCTGATAAGAGGGCGCCTGCCCCCGGCGAAACCGGATCTCGACGGCCAGGGCCTCACGGTTTCTGGGCGCTTCTTTTACAATCCAGCGGCCTGAAACCTCCTGCAGTTCCGAGAAGTAGAAATTGCCCAGGCTGTAAAAGACCGGGCATGAGCCGATCACTTCCATGCCCCGCACCACGTGGGGGTGATGGCCAATGATCAGGTCCGCGCCCATCCTCGCCAGGTCACCTGCGATATCCCGATCCTCAGGGCGCGGATAGCAAAAAAGTTCGTCGCTCCAGTGCACCACCACGAGCACCCAGTCCGCCAGGGTTTTCAGCTCAGCGATGGTCTGGGCAGCCCTTTCCGATCCAGGCCAGCAGTTCGGCCCCGGCACAGCCTGCCATTCCGGGTGCGTTTCTGGGAAAACCCAGTTGATCACGGCGAGCTTGCCCTCCGGCGTCTCCCAGAAGAGGGGCCTGGCGATCTCTTCCCGCGTCCGCCCTGCACCTACGGTGTAGAATCCCGCTCGTGCCAGCGATTCCAGCGTATAGGTCAGACCTTCCTCTCCAGCATCCAGCATGTGATTGGTGGCCAGGGTAGCAAAACCCGGCGCCCACTTGTATATGGCGCGTATCGAGTCCACATGGGCCACGAGCCGTGGGCCGCTGGATCGTGGCACAGAGTTGACCGTTTTGCCTGAGGGCAACTCCCAGTTGAATAGGATTCTGGCATCATCGCCCGGATGCAGCCCTCCTGGGGGCTCCCATGCCCAGCCTGCCGACTGCGGATCCATCAGGGCGATATCGCCGACACAGAGCAGTTGCATCGCCATCAGTTGCCGCCATCCTTGTCATCCAGGGCAGCGATCACCCGCTCACAGATCTGGCTCACAGGTTCCTTTCCCGTGTCAAAACGGAGCACTCGGAGGTCCCCCGACCTGGATTGCAAGGCGGGCAGCAGTTGCTCGTAGGCTCCCCGCAGGCTGTCCAGGTACCGATGCGCCTCCGGGTCCGATTTCAGTTTGACCCCATGCCATTTGGGCCGGGTGCGTATACGGTCCACCAGGGCCATATTGCACGTATCCAGCCAGATCACCATGTCAAGCGTATGGGCCCATTTCGTGTAGATGCTCTCCCACCATGGCTGAGCGGCCTGGCTCCTCAGCACCTCCGGGCCATAGACGTGCAGATAGGCCATGCAATACAGCGGCCCCTCATCAACGACCACGTCAGCCTGGCTGGCAGCAGCCTGCTGCAGCAAGATACGATGCCATCCCCTCGCGACCGCCAATTCTGCCACTTGCTCGCGCGTGAACCATCCCCCCTGCTTGCTGCGGTAGAGGCGGAAGAGGAGGGGCGTCAGAAGCAGAATGTTTATGATGTAGAACGGCAGTTCCCGGATGCGGCGATAGGTAGGTACGCGATCAACCAATGTGATCCCGCCGTGTTCCGCCAGCGCCCGGGCGAGCGTGCTCTTGCCGGAACCGGCTGGCCCCGCCACCTCAATGATCCTGGGCTTGTTCTCGCTGGCCCTGCGGCCGCCGGAGGGCCCGGCCGGCCGCCCGGCAACTCCGAATGGCATCTCGGCTACCTCCATACAAGAGGGGCTCAAGCTCTCTAACCGGGAGGCGCATCACTGATGAGCTGGCTGGCCCAGCCATGTCTGTAAGGGGCCGCCCGGCTACCTTCTGGCTTAGGCGCCGGGCAACGTTACCTGCATGGCAGGCGCTCAGGCCCCCAGTGCGGGTTATTCCCGATCCAGGGAAGCCAGCCAGGCTTTGAGCGGCCCCCAACTGAGGCGATACCGGGCATAGTAGTACACGATCTTGGTGTACTCATCCTGGACAAAGCGCCGCGACTCTGCATCGGTCCACCAGCGACGCTGATATGGGGACAAGGCAAAAGGCACAGGGGCCATCTGCAGTTTGATCGTTGGGCCCAGGACCCAACTGAAGGCGAGCTTTGCCCGGCGCATGTGATAGGGGTCGCTCACCAGAATCACCGAGTGGACTGGCTCGGGGCGCTGGGCAAGCCATTCCTTCAGCCTGACCGCTTCTGAATAGGTGCTGGTTACCTGGAAGCCATCCATGGCGATCGCTTGCGGCGGTACGCCCTGCGCAATCGCTCGCGCCTTTCCTCGCTCCGCATGCACTCCCTGAATAGTGGGGCACCAGCCGCCGGTAAAGAAAAGCTGCCTGCCCAAGCCCTGCTTGTACAGCCAGATGCCGTAATCGGTGCGGTCATCAGGCCCGCTGATAACATGAATGACGTCCGCTGGCTTGAGGTTATCTTGCAGCACCAAAAAGTCGCCCGTCGCCTGCAGAACCGATTCGCGAGCCAGGTACAGGCCCACACAAAGGAGTAGTATACCTGCAAGACCAATGGCATATTTCATAACAGCAATCTGCACACTCCACCCATCGTAGGTTTCAGTATATCTTAAGGGGGTTACGATATCGTAGCCCTAAGGTAAGCGAATGATTTGAGCGCCGACAGGAGAATCCGGCGCTGATGGCCGGCGAACCGGGCCACCCGCTCAGCCTGCCAGAGGGATGATCTCACGGGCAACGGCATGGGCGGCGATAGCAAAGGGCCAGACGCGAACCGGGGTACCACGGTATTCCAGCGCGATAGCGGCGGCCAAGCGTTCTGCGTCATCCGGGGTCCGGGTGACTACGATGGCGAATCCTCCGCCGCCGGCCCCCGCCAGTTTGCAGCCCAGGCTGTAAGGCTGCATGAAGGCGATCAGGCGATCGATAAAGGGATTGGTGCAGCGGGGGTCCATGCGCTTATTGAGCTCCCAGTGTTCAGCCAGAAGGCCCCCAAAGCGCTCCATGTCGCCTCGCTCCAGCGCCTGCCGCATGGTCGAGGCCAGCTGCCCAATCCCTTCCAGGGCGCGTATCATCTCCGGCTCACGGGCCATCCAGCGCCCCATCACGAGGCGCAGCAGGTTTTTCGCCATCCTCTGCTGCCCGGTGTATACGAGCAGCAGGCGGCGCTGCAGGGCCGCCCAGGTTTCAGCAGGCAGCCTGATAGCATCGATATGCAGGCGCTGCGGCAACCCGGGCTCAGAGGTGGTGAATTTGAGCCCTCCCACCAGCCCTCCGACCTGGTCCTGCCAGCCGCCGCCTGTAGTCATCATTTGCTCCAGGCAGAGTATGTCTCCGAACCACTGAGCTTCAGGCGCAGGGCCCCGGCCAAGCAATTGGTCCAGACAGGCCAGCGCGGCCCCGGCCATGATGGAGCTGGTGCCCAGCCCCGAGCCCCGGGGTATGGTGGTATCGGTGCGGAGCCGCAGGCCATAGCCCACCCGCCGCAGGATGTCTGCTATCGGCGTTGTGGGGTCGCCTTCGCCGGGCAAGATGGCCTTCATCACCAGCGCCGCCTTGTGCAGGGCGAACGGGTCGCTGGGATTGCTGTAGTCCAGCACCTCGCCCAGGCGCGAGGGTTCCACGGTGGCGCTGATATCGTCGCTCTCGAGAATGAGCCTCGGCTCATTCAGCCAGCGCGCCTCAACAGTGATGGGCAGAGCCCCCCCCAGCTCAATGGCTGCGTTCAGCACAGCCCCCCCACGCTCGATGCTGTAGGGAGGGGTATCCGTCCACCCGCCGCCGAGATCGATTCGCGCCGCCGCCCGGACCCGTGCTCTTTGGCCAGGGATCACAGGCAGCAGCTCCCGTTTGCTGTGCAATATGAGGCCAGGCGCTTGTGCGGGGTTATGGACCTGGCCCTCGGTGGCAATCAGCCGCGATAGAACACTGAATGCCCGGCTCTCCCATGCGCTGTCGGCCAACGCCACTGCCAACGCCTGGTATCCGCGGATCTGCAGCAGGGGTCCACCCTGCTCCAGCCGCTCGGCGACGAGACGGCAGCGGCGGCCCCTCCCCTCTGTTTCCTCGCCCAACAGGGCGCTGGCTTCGGCCGCCGGTTTTTCCGCTTCGATGGCAACAAGAAAGCGCTGCGCGGCGATGCGATCCTCCAAAGCGGCCATCGCCAGAAGGAGCCGGTCAATGTTGGCCTCAGCAAAGCTCTCCGCCAGTGAGAGGCGGCGGCGGCTCTCCCAGCGAGCGCGCCAGCCAGCGCCAGCGCTCTGTGGGTCCTGGAGGGGCAAAGAGAGCTCAAGGCTCTCAGCACGCGTTTCCGCCAGGGGGTAGAGCCTGGCGTTCCAGAGCGTACACTCCTCTTCGGGCAGGCCCGGCCACAATGCCCTGGGCAGCATTTGTGCTGCAGCCAGCCATTCTGTCCAGGGTTTGCCCATGAACCGGGCACGGGAGTCAGTCCAGGGCAGCTTGGGGTCATCGTCGAGGCCGAAAACGCGGCTCACAAAGCCATCCTGTACGGGGACCTGATCGACAACCACATCCGTGCCGAGGGATAATGGCCCCTCCGCTTCAACCCCATGAATGAGCGCTGCCCCATTCCAGGAGAGCGGACCATTCAGGCAGCTATCAATGACAAGGGCAGGCCGCGTTGCATCTGGCCGCTGGCTTGTCTGGATGAGCGAATTGATGGCCACCAGTTGATCGGCCGCCGCTGCCGGAGGGCGCCAGGATGAAGCGACATGCCGCGCCCAGCCGCAGGTCCTGGCCAGATTGGCATCGAAAGCCATCAGTTGCCAGTACTCGTGGGTGGTCCCAACATGGGCAAAGACGGCCGGCTGCAGCAGGTCTACGGTAAACTGGGTCCCTCTGAGCTGGCCCCAAAGCACCTCCCTCGCTGCTCTGACCTGCGGCGTTGCCGGGCCATCACTATGATCCTGCAGGTAGGTCTCGAGGCGCGTCGACCCGGCCAGGGGCAACAGGATATCGCCATAGAGGTTGAGGCCGCCCAGGGAATCGTGCCCTGCCAGCGGTGACAATGCACAGAGCGCAGCTACCGGCTCCTCTTGCCCCAGAGCAGCGAGCCGGCAAGCGGTGGGCGCATCCAGCCATACGAGCCCTGTGTCGACCAGCACCGTCCCGTCAGCGCGGAGCGCCTGCCACCGGGCGAGTTCCTCGGGCTGAGGTTTGTGCAGATAGGCTCGCACCTGATGGCCATGCCCGTCGATAGCATAGACGCCATGCTGCGAGGCCATCTCTGCTGGTGCAGCCGCTGCCACCCCGATCACACCACCCCGCGCAAAGGCGAGTTGGAGGTGATCAAAGACCAGCAGCACATCGCCCGAAACCACAAGAACGCCGGCGGGCAATTCCCTCGTCAGGCCACTCAAGGAAACGAGGAATTCGTCGAAAACCGTGGAAGCGCGCTCAGAAGGCAAGGTCCGGGGCACGCGGGCGAAGAGTTTGCCCACGATCGAGCAGTGCGGCAGACGTTTGGATTCACCCCCAGAATGGATGAGCAACACCCGCTTCTCGGCCAGGGCATGCGCATCAGCCTCGGTCAATGCCCTCAGTGCTCGTATCGTGGCGCCGCCCGAGCCGATGCGTCGGCCTGGCGGGTCGGCCATGACCATGAAACGTGTCCGGGCAGGCATGAGCCCGGCACTGGCTCGCCAGTCCAACTGCCGGCGATACATGTCGGCCTGGCGTTCGTTGTTTGCGGTCAGAATGCAGAGGTCCCATCCCACACTGCTGGCAGGCTGCAATGATGCCAGATACTGCTCCCAGTTGTTGCGATGCGCTTGCTGTAGAAATGCCACGTGAGCATCTGCAATCATATATGCCCTCCGGCTTAGACGTTTCCGGGCGCGCCAGGCTATCCGGCGCCATCATGGCGCCCCATGAAGGGGCCGGATCCTCCTATCTATCGGCGCTGAGCCTCTCCAGCCATTCCTCACGCCAGAAGAGATGGCATGAGCGATCGCATCGCCCGAAATCCGCCGTTCCCTGGCAGATCACCCCTTCCAGCAGCACAATGCCCCTGCATCGCTTGACCTGGAGATCGCGCTCATCGACAAATCTCTCCATGGCCCTCAAAACCCGTTGGGTGGTGCCGCAATACTGGGCCATCTCGGGCATGAAGGTGCAGCCTTTGAGCTGCCGCCAATGATTGAGCGTCGCTTCGATCTGCTCCCTGGATCGCACCCGCACCAGATCGCCGGCCTTCAATGAAGGGCCGCCAGCCACCGGGGGCGCAGCCAACGGTTTGACGTCTCGGCCCCGAAGCCTGGCTGCCCAGTTCATCAAGTTATTCGTTGCCGACTTGAACGCCCGCTCCCTGCGCGGGCTCAGGTGTCTGCGTATCAGCAATTTCAGGCGTCTGGCGAATGAAGCGCGCGGCGCCTCTGCGATGCCCACGGCAATGGGCTGCAGACAGGTTATCTGGCAATCCACTCGCACCCCTTGGCCATTCATACCTTTTGTCTCCCTGCCGGCCTGCAGGCAGCCATCGTCCGAAGACTCTCACGAAAGCGCCGCCAGGTCGTGTTTGCAAACCCGTAGCATAGCCCGTGTGGGCGCCGTGAGCGGCGAAACGCCCGCCTTGGCGTGGCGAGGCGGGCACAAGGTTCCGCCTAACGCAAAGACGCTGCCACCCCCCGATCCAATGCAGGCTTTCCCGCTGGAGGGGCGGCTTCCAGGACCTTGAGCAACTCGTCTCTGCAAGCTGCTAAGCATTCGGGCCAGTCTTGCTGATCCAGATTGCGCCTCCCTTCCAGGTAAAAACGCATCATGCCCTCTGTTTTGGTCAACATTGGGCTATGGGCGCCACTGTTGAGCATGCTCCTGATCACTCTGTGGCCTGGCCGACAGAGGGGGGCCAACAGAGGATGGAAAACCACTCTCTGGCGCACTGGCCTGGCAGTGAACCCCATGCGCAGCTTGAACTGATCTATGCCTGCGTCAGCATCCAGCGAGTGGAGCCCAGAGAACACAAATGAGACATCAGGGTGCTGGAATGCCGCCTGGGTGACGGCAAAGTAGATGGCATTGTTAACGCGGAACCCCAGACTCTCGGAGGTGCTCTGCTCATAGAGCAAGGTGAAGCAGCCTTCGCCGTGAAAGGCCAGGAACGATGCAGCCAGCTGTCCCTCGTGGAGGGCCCCCCACGCTTCAAAGCCAGGCAGGCCCTCAGCGCTCAGACAGAGCCGGCGCCACCAGACCTCATCCTCTGCACTGGCCCTGCCCTGCCGCGCCAGGGTTTCCTGGCGCAGGCGCCAGCCTTCCTCGGCCAGCCTGGAAAGCGTAATAGGCTCGATGCGGGCGTAATCGAGCCCGTGGCGCACATTCTGTCGCACCTGACGGGGCAAGTTCTTGAGGCAGTAAGCAGGCTCATCGCAGACCATGTGATAGCTCACTTTGCCCACAGGCGCCGTGAGCGGGGTGGAATAGCGCAGGGCGATGGCCCGGTTCGCCACGAGCAGGCTCCTCAACTCCTGTTCGGAAGGCTCAATGAGCCAGTGAAACGGAAAAGCCTGATAGACTCGCGGGCTCGCTTCGTACCAGTAGCTGCTGGTGGAACGCAAAAGACGACAGCCCCGGCGGCGGAACCATTCGGCCATTACATCGGCGTTCATGTTACCTCCTGGTATGCTTCCCAGAGCGCCGTTACGAGAGATGGCCTTTGGCTTCCAACAGGTTGAGCAACATGCGCTCGTAGAGAGCGACGCAATGCGCCCGCGAGTAGTTGGATGCCAACGCTGCACGCCCGTTCTGCCCCATTTGCAGCAATCGTTCAGGCTGCTGCCGTGCTTCCAGGATGGCCTGGGCTAATAGCGCCGGCTCCTCCGGAGGCACATTGATGCCGCACTGCGCCTTTTGGACCAACATGGCGACTTCGCTGTCTGTTGGCGCTACAGCCAGGATCGGGCGCGCACTCGCCATGACGTTAAATGCCTTGCTGGGTAGAGAAGTCAGAGCTGACCGGGCATTGAGGGTCACCAAACTCAGGTCAGCTGCGGCCAACATCTGAGGAAAGGCCCCGCGCGGCTGGAACGGGAGGAACAGGACGTTTTGCAGTCCTTTATCGCGAGCCAGGTCCTCAAGAGCGGGTCTCCTGACCCCTTCACCGACGATGACAAAACGTATGTCCGTCTCCTCGCGCAGTAATTGGGCTGCGGATAGCACCTCCTCCAGGCTGGAAGTCAGCCCGATATTCCCGGCATAGAGCACCACGAACTTGCCGGCCAGGCCATGCTGCTCACGGAAAGCGTTCTCTTTGGGAAGGGGACGCACCGTATCGGGGTCCGCCCAGACAGGGATGAGGGTCATTCTGCCGGGTGGGACGCCTTTACTGAGCAGGTTCCGGCGGAAGCTTTCCGCGATCAATGAGATGTGCGTGGCCCGGCGGTAGAGGAAACGCTCCATCGCAGCAAAGAAGCGAATGGCCGTCCGATTGGTTAGCACGCCGGCCGCTACGGCCGCATCTGGGTAGAGGTCCTCCAACTGAAGCACCCAGGGTACCCGCCACAAACGACTCAGCAGCCATGCCGTCAGGCCCAGGGGGAGGGGCGGCGAGTAGCTCACCACGATTTCTGGCTTGCCAGCCAGCAGGCCGCCGTAAAGGGCCGTCGCGCTAAAGGTGCCATAGTGTGCGATGCGCCGCCAGAAGGTCTTGTGGGGGGAGATATAGCTCCAGGTGCGGATCACCCGCACCCCTGCCTGTCGCTCCACCTGATAGACCCGATTGCGGTACCCGGTAAACACCCGCCCATAGGGATAACTGGGGGCGCCTGTGACAAACGTAACCTGGTGCCCTCGTTTGACCAGGTCGGTCGCCAGTTCGGTAGTCAGCACCGCTGCACTCACGTCTTCGGGAGCGTAGCATTGCGCTAAGAACATGACATGCATGGGAGATCGCTCCTGCGCCTTGCCCCGGGCGCCTGGCTATCATGATGCTATTGAGTCACGCTGACCGCTATTGCGCTCAGCTTGTGAGGGCCAACGGTCGCAGGCACACCTGCATCGCCCACTGGTTGCGCAAGCTATGATTGTTGTGCCTCAATCGGAAAAATCAAGGCTGGCGCTGTGCGCACAATACACAACACCAGCCTCCGGGTCTTTTCCACCTCTGTCGAAGCCGGATATCGAAGCATCATGGAGAGGACAGCGCCTTTGGCCGCCCAAGGGCAACGGCTTCTACCGCCAGCACCAGGTTCAGAGCTTGTGATGTCGCAATAGCGACAGTTTTACTAAAGTATATCCTGGCAAGGTTACAACATGGTAGCAGAAGAGGTTAGCGAATGATCTGAAAGCCGATTTGAGCCTATCACTACAGCCGTACTTACCCATCGGGGCGCGGATCCCATCCGGGCATCGCGCTTCGCACGCGACCGGAGTGGAGCCATTCGGGGGGATTTGGCGGGTTGCCTGCA